>JASJAZ010000020.1 GCA_030066785.1 Desulfobacterales bacterium
CCGCCGGGTTTGAGCAGCTGAAAAATCTTTCTTAAGCTTTGATCAACTTCCAGATGATGCAATATGGAAGAGCCAATCACAGCATCAAACGGGCCATCGACATCACAGTCTTCAAAGGCCTTGTCGACGACCTGAACGCGGTCCTGCGGCAGCCCCCTGTTGCGGGCCACTGCAAGCAAATCCGGCGAAATATCTACCGCGAGCAGCCTCGCACCGGTTTTGGCAAACAATTCTGTAAAATTACCGGTTCCGCAACCGATTTCAAGTACCCGCATGTTCGCGGTGAGCTTTGCGCCGGCCATAATCAACTCGGCGCGCCTTAGCGCACGCCTCTTTCCGGCGGGCGTGTCCCAGCCCCAAATCGCTTCGGGATTAGCATGCGCCAATCGCTTCCCATGATCGATCTCGCGGGAATGTCTTGTTTTGCCTTGCCTCTTGTTACAGACGGGCCGCATTTAATTCCACACGCAAATAAATTTTTAAAGGATGGTTTTTATAGCGATGCGCACAATAAATCGTAAACATGCTCATTTAAATGAATTTGAATTTGCGGCATGCAAATATCACCATTTTTATGAGTAGCCAGCCATGTTTCCATCTGGCAATGTTGGTTGTTCCATATTTTCTCTCAGAATATCGAATCGGCAAATCACGTATTTTAAGATTCAATTTAGCCGCACCGAAAATTAAATCAAAATCTCCAAAAGGATCAAACTCTCCAAAAAAACCACGGTTGGCGATGATTTTTTCATAGTCATCTTTCCACAATACCTTGGTGCCGCATAAGGTATCTTTAACCGTCTGGCCCAATATCCATGAAAAAGTAAGACCAAACATTTTATTACCCAATAGGTTAATGAAACGCATAGCCTTTTTTTCCATTGGGTACACTAGTCGCACACCATTAATGAATTCGCCCTTGCCCGATACAAGGGCATCATAAAATCTGGGCAAGTCCTCCGGGGCAACCGTTAAATCGGCATCCAATATCATCAGTATGTCGCCTTGGGCTTTTGCAAATCCTAACCGGACGGCATCGCCTTTGCCAACCCCCGTTTGTTTGAACAATTGGCAGCTTTTTGCGGGATTTTCAGCAATTCCGCCTTCAATGGCAGTATAGGTGTCATCGGAGGAGCCGCCTTCAATAAATATCAGTTCCGTGTCACCGCCCATATCCGGCATTCGTTCAAATATGCTGGGGATATGGCCGGCTTCATTGCGCGCGGGAATAATAACAGAAACCTTAGGCAACGTTTTATCATCTGTAAGATTGATGGTGGGTCGCGCAACAATGATATTGGTTAACGCCATGTAGTGGAAGGGCCACATTTTAGCGATAAAACAATCCAAGATTTTGTTTAGAAATGATGCCGGCAATGGGCATAAAATCTCGCGCCATGATTTCAGCACTTCGAAGTCGGCCAACTCTAAAAGACTGGAAATATCGTCAATGGTAAACCAGTTTTGGGTTTTGGCGGGGGTTGCTTTTTCCCATTTTTGGGCCAGCCTCAAAGGAATTTCCCAAACACGGCTGTAAGAGTTGATGACCACCGTGGTTCTCGAGTGACACAGCGACTTGATTTCATCAAAAACTGTCTGAACATCCCATAAATCATTGATCAAATCCGATAGAATTAAAAAGTCAAATTTGGCTTTCAGACCGATGTTGTGCGCATCGGCCTTAAGAAAATGAAGATGATGATGCCTCTGCTTGGCCAGCTTAATCATCTCTTCAGAAAAATCTATACCCACACCCAAACACGGTTTCAATGCCGCCAGCAGGTTTCCGTCTCCGCAGCCGATTTCTAATACTTTCTGGCCATCAGGAATGATGTATTGATATATGGCATTTAACCGCTTGTGATAGTAGCTTCCCAACGATTTCGTTTTAAGCGATTTTAAAACAACCTCATCCCAATGATGTCGTCTGTCTTTTGCGTAATCAAGTTTCTTAGGCTGGCCCTCTGATGTTTCCGTTCTACTTTGCATGAATGCTTCCTGTTGGATCTTTGGTTATCGGCATAAGAATCCTTGAATGATGATTTGGTCCCAACCAAAATTGGTTAAAGAAAGTACCAAACCGTCTATAGTCAGCTATCATTTTAATATCAGTTGCAATTTTTCGATTCTAAAAAGGCCGGCATCAATTAATACTATAGCTTTACAGCTTTAGTTAATAGTGGCAATATACCGGCTTAAAAAATATCATAACATCTGCATTTTCCTATTGATCCATTGCCAAAATTGGGCTTTAAGAATCAATTTAGACGGTTGCTACTGAAAAAAATTTGCATTATAGTCAGGTCAGGTGAAACCGTAACACACGATTAACCGATTAGAATAGTTGGATATAACGAGCAGCGAATATACTATGCCCAAATAATAATTCAACCATAAACAAGGCAATTCCTACCGTTTTGCTTTGGGCATGGAACTATTGAAGTATTTTCAATAATTTATAATTTTTTTAGAAAGGATTCATAGATTTCATATCCGAATTGCACGCCATGCTAGACGATATAACACTTTTAGTAATTTTAATATTTTTTTCAGGCTTTTTCTCTTCTTCCGAAACCGCGCTTTTTTCTATCAGTCGAACCAAAGCAACGCACATTGCCAAAGGCAAGCGTCAGGCGGATAAACTCATCAAAAAACTGAAAGATGACCCTCACCGGCTGCTGACCACCATATTGATCGGAAACAATCTAGTGAACGTGGGGGCTTCGGCACTGGCAACCGCAATTGCTTTCAACGTATTTTCCAGTCATGCGGTGGGGTTGGCCACCGGAATTATGACGTTCTTTATTCTGGTGTTTGGTGAAGTTTTTCCAAAATCGATTGCCACGCGCAATAACTTACTGATTAGCCGATTGGTGATTTATCCGATCTACTGGTTTTCCATTCTGTTTTTCCCAGTGATTTTGTTTCTGAATTTCATTCCCAAAATAACTGGAAAAATTAAAAAAACGCCGAGTGTAACCGAAGAGGAGTTAATGACCTTCGTGGAAGTGGTGGAAGAAGAGGGCGAAATCAAAGAGGAAGAAAAAGAACTTATCTCTAATATTTTTGAATTTGACGATACCAATGCTTCGGAAATCATGACACCACGAGGCGATATGTTTGCAATGGAAGCCTCTGAAAAAATGGATCTTGAAGCCATTGCCAAATCAGGCTTTACCCGTATTCCGGTCATTGATGGCGGAACGGACAATGTCGTCGGCATCGTCAATATTAAAGACATGTTCCAATATCAGGCTGCCAAAGGTGAATTAACCGATATCAAAAGCATCATGACCAAACCGTATTTTATTCCCGAAAACAAAAAACTCGATAGCCTGCTTCACCAATTCAAGAAACGCAAGCACCACATCGCCATTGTGGTTGACGAGCACGGCGGGGTATCGGGCCTGATCACGCTGGAGGATGTGCTGGAGGAAATTGTCGGTGAAATCAGTGACGAAACCGACAAGGAAGAATCTCTCATCACCAAAATCAAAGAACACGAATGGGAAGTGCTTGGGAAAACTGAAATCGAGGATGTGAATGAAACCATCGGGATGAATATACCTGATTCCAAAGAGTATGATACCTTCTCCGGATACGTGCTGGATCACATCGGTCGAATCCCCGAGGAAAAAGAAAAAATCCCCATCAAAAACTATATGATTACGGTGAAACAAAAGGACGGCAATCGGATTCAAAAATATATCGTTAACCAGAATTGAATCCGTTTAACGCAATATTGTATCCATGCACAAAGGGGTTACAGCCATAACTGTAACCCCTTTTCATTCATGGTAGGCACGGGCGGTTTTGAACCGCCGACCTCTACCGTGTCAAGGTAGCGCTCTCCCCCTGAGCTACGTGCCTGCAACGATGCAATGCCGATAACACCTTATTTTTAGGCTGTCAAGGGAAATGCATGGCAATGGTTGCGCGATTTAATTGCCTGATTTCAGCTGCAATGTCGTTAAACCGACATAGGTATAATGCAGGCAGGAAGCGGTTGTCAGGATCGCCGTGATCCAGAACAGAGCAGTTTGGATCCCTGCTGCTGAAGTGATGGCGGTGTTTAACAATACCCAGAAAATGGTGAAGAGCTGTGCAACCGTGGTAAGTTTGCTCACCATGCTCGGTCTGATTTCTACCCGCACGACAAAAATCGTAAATATGGCGACTCCCAACAGGATTAACACATCGCGGCTGATGACAATAACCGCCAACCAGCTTGGAATCATCTCCAATACACCCAGGCAGATATAGGCCGATACCAAAAGTAGTTTATCGGCAATCGGATCCAAATAAGCGCCCAGCTTTGTTTTTTGATTAAAATAGCGGGCGATAAAACCATCAAGTCCGTCACTTACACCTGCCAGGGAAAACACCAATAAGGCCGCCAACAGTAGGCCCTTGATGAGAAAAATGATAAACAGCGGTGTCAGCAATATGCGAATCAGGGTTAAAATATTGGGAATGCCGATGGTCACGGGAAAATCTGCTCCACCTTGCTACAAAATGGAATAATATATGGTTCTATCCATATTACCAGATTGCATATTGCAACATTTCGATTAAATTAATGCATGTTACCGGGCTACAAACTCAATTTTCAGAACATTATCTAAAATTTCATAAATATTTACGCCAAAAGAATCAAACGATTTCAACATCAGCCCTTCCGCCAATTTCTTGGCATCGCCCTGGTATTCGACCAATAGCGTTGCTTGATCGGTGGTCATTTCCTGCGTCTTTAGATTTTTAACGCCCTGTATCTCATTAAGTGCCCTGCGAAATTTCGCAAAGTGGGCCAAAATACGTGTGCCTTTGACATGAATCTTTACCGTACCGGCCTGATCCGCAACTTTTTGCAAGGCGGCCGCAATTCGGGAAGACAGTATTTCGGCTGCCAGGGTGCCGGCATTTGAAAGTGCATCTTTGCCACCTTTGTATTCATCTACATCCGCGGTTACGGCGGACTGGCGCAAGGACGCGATTTCCTCACCTGTATCTATTCTGATGGCCCGCAGATTTAAAACCCCTTCAAATGAACCAACCTCTTCACCCATAACATTGGATGTCCTGTACGAAACCGCCGATCCAATAATGGCAACATCAGCACCAAAATTGGCAGCAATGTTGGCAGCATTAAGATTGTTTAAATCCGGCGTTTCCGCCAGTTCCGATAAATCCAGACCGGGTGGCATCCGGCCATGGCGCATAATCCTAAAGCCTTTGCTGCGCATCGTTTCGGCCAATGCTTTTTCTGCCGCCCCATAGAAGTAGGCTGAACCTTTTCCCCACCAATAGCGCGAAATCTCATCCAAATTTTGCTCAGCGATAAAAAGCAGGATCTTGGCTTTGATTTTGCGGTCCAACACGAATCCGATGGCGGTGAGTTGCTTGCGTATGCGTGCCAACGAAACAGAGACCTGGACCATCACACGGTAGGTTTTTTCGGATGTGGTTTCGGTGAGCACCTTGTAATTTCGAATATAGGGTGCGGTATCTTTTAACAAAACGTTATTAAGATTTTCAAAATTGCGCACCATGGCATCTACTTCGAGAATATCGCGCGTTGCCAGGCTAACCGCCGTTACCAGGCTGTTGGCAATAGCGATATCACGAGCCGCGGCAATGTTATCTTTGCGGATACTGGATGTACCGATGACTTCAAAGGTTTTTACAGAGACGTTCTTTTTGGCCCAGGCAGCCGGGACCGTCAACATCAAAAGAACAATTACCACCATCAACGACAATATTCGATACACAACGGAAACAATGGGCGCCATAGCGCAGAAACCTCCTAAAAAAGTTGAATATAATAACCACCCTATAACACAATTAATATTGGCGAGCCAGAGCGTAGTCGGCTACATCCATGAGCAACGTTTGCGATGGCGATTCATCCAGTTCCGCTAAAGCTGCTTTGGCCTTTTCAACATAATTTGATGCCTGTTGCCGGGTATAATCCAGTCCGCCATAATCGTTCAAGAGTGATTTAAACGCCTCGAATTCATTTTCATCAAAATTTTTTGAACGCAAAACTGATTCCATAAATGCGCGGTCTGCAGGTTTTGCTTTTTGCAAGGCAAAAATCACCGGTAAGGTTAATTTCCCCTCTTTAATATCCGCCCCGATTTTCTTTCCTAAAACATCTGATTGGGCGGTATAGTCCAGCAAATCATCAATCATTTGAAACGCCAAGCCAACATACAATCCGTAGTCCGACATGGCCGCCTCTTGTTTCGTGTCGGCATTCGCAATCAATGCACCGACACGGCATGCCCCCTGAATCAAAACGGCTGTCTTGTTGTGAATCACCTGCATGTATTCGTTCTCTGACAAGCTCAGGTCACCCTTGCGCAACAGCTGATGGATTTCGCCTTGAGATAGGTTTTCGGTAATACCCGCGATGACATGAATTACCTTGGTAAGACCGCTCTGGGAAGCAATCGAAAGTGCGCGTGCCAATAGAAAGTCACCCGTCAACACTGCTGTGGGATTTCCAAAAACCGCGTGGGCTGCAGGCTGACCACGCCGAATCGCGGCGTCATCTACCAAGTCATCGTGCAAGAGGGTAGCGGTGTGCAAGTATTCAAAAATGATGGAAAAAAAAATTTCTCGATTCCCTGAATACCCGCAGGCGCGCGCCGATAAAACCATTAAAAGCGGTCGCAAACGTTTACCGCCGCTAAAAAGGATATGACCGGCAGTTTGCCTTACCAAGTCCAAATAAGGGTTCAAATTGGTTTGCAAAGCTTCTTCGATGTCAATCAAATCGTCCTTTAGTTGGGATGCAATCTTTTCTTTAAGGGTTTGACTCATACCGGTTCTCCCACGAGATCATAATCGAGTGCTTTGGTTATCTTAACGGGTATAATTGCTCCCGTCGTTAACGAATGACCATCAATGAAGGTTACCCCATCGACTTCGGGCGCCTGAAATGTGCTGCGACCAATATATTGCCCATTTTGAAGTTGGGTTTCAACTAAAACAGACAAAACGCGCCCAGCATGTTTCCGGTTATTTTCCAATGATAATTTCTTCTGGCGGGCCATTAACTCTTTGTAACGGCTTTGTGCCACTGCGGCCGATACATGTCCGCCGAGCCGGTGCGAAGCCAAATCACTGGCATCCGAATAGGTAAACACGCCCACATGATCAAAGCGCACGGATTCAACAAAAGAAACCAGTTTTTTGAAATCCGCATCTGTCTCTCCGGGAAATCCGACAATAACGGTTGTCCGCAGGGCCGCTTCAGGATCTTGTTGGCGAATGTTGTCGAACATGGTCAGCAAATCCTGGCGGGTGTATCGGCGCCCCATCCGTTTTAATATCCGGCTGCTGGCGTGTTGGACCGGAATATCATAATAAGAGCATAGGTTTGAATGCGCTGCGATTGTCTGAACAATGGATGAATTCATGCTTTCCGGATGCCCGTATAAAAACCGGATCCAAACCGCATCTGATAAACCGGCAAGACGGTCAAGCAACCGGGCTAGATTCTCAGGCGGTGTAAGGTCATGGCCGTAGTGACTGGTATCCTGGGCAACCAGGTTGAGCTCTTTGATACCCGCATTCATCAGTTCGCGCGCCTCGGCAAGAATATCATCCGCCGAACGGCTTTTTTGGCGACCACGCAATTTGGGTATGATGCAATAGGTGCAGTCTCGGTCGCAACCTTCAGCGATTTTAATATAGGCCATATAGCCGGTACTAATGAGTCGCTGAGAAGCAGAACCCGCCCAAGCAATGTGATCGGGATCGGGCAGCAGGCACTTTGGTGCTGCCGTGGTCTCTGTCACAGCGGCAATAATTTGGTCATAGGCGCCGGTGCCTAAAAAAAGATCAACCTCAGGCAGCGCTGAAACAATCTGTTCGCGATAGCGCTCCGGTAAACAACCGGTCACAATAATTTTTTGACAGGTTCCTTTTTGCTTAAACTTGGATAATTCAAGAATCGTATCAATCGATTCGTTGGCTGCCGATTCGATAAAACTGCAGGTGTTGATAACAATAATCTCGGCATCCACCGGATCGGTGGTAATAATCCCACCCGCCTGACCGATGCGCCCCAGCATGACTTCGCTGTCAACCAAATTCTTGGCACATCCTAAACTGACCAGATGAACACGCATAATGTGATATCAATGCTCCATTGAAAATCATTGAAAAAGGCCACCGGAAACTTCCGGGTGGCCTTTTAGCTAAAGAGGACGAAGATGAATCACTATAAGTTGTAATTGATTTTATGGGAATGCCCTAAGCCGATATCAGCTTTTCAATTTTTTAACTTCCGCGGTAATCAGAGGAATAATTTCATGCAAATCTCCTACGATCCCATAATCGGCTTTAGCAAAGATCGGTGCTTCATCGTCTTTATTGATGGCAACAACGACTTTGGAAGATGACATTCCCGCCAGATGCTGAATCGCACCCGATATTCCACACGCAATATATAGATTGGGGGCCACGGTCTTTCCGGTTTGTCCGACCTGATCCGAATGGGGGCGCCAACCCTCGTCGACGGCTGACCGGCTGGCACCAACCGCGCCACCCAGCGCGTCCGCCAGTTGCTCCACAGCAGTGTAATCGGTACCACCCATCCCGCGTCCACCGGATACAATGATATCCGCTTCGGTTAATTCAATCTTGCCGGCTTCAATCTTCTTCTCAATAAATTTCAAAACAGAATCGCCGATATTGATATCACATGGGGCCACTGTCCCCGCCCCATCAGTTTCAAGGATGGCAAATGCGTTGGGCCGTATGGCCACAATCGGTGCTGCGCCCTCAAAGGTCACTTCTGCAAGAACTTTGCCGCCGTACATGGGGCGAGTGGCCACCAAATTATCAGTTTCCACACGAATTGCCACGCAATCCATTGCCAGGGGCGCATTGATGCGTGCCGATAATCGCGCAGCCAAATCCTTGCCCTGGGTCGTAGCCCCCAATATGACCGCCACCGGTTGTTCGGCCGTGATGGTTTCCGCGGCAACGTGGGTATAGGTGTCTGTCATGTATTCCGCCAGAGCCGGCTGATCAGCTACAATAATGGCGTTGGCGCCATATTTGCCAAGGTCCGCAGCTGCATCTGAAATGCCGTCACCCAAAACCAAGGCTTTTAATTCTGCCCCCAGACTTTCAGCGATACGCCGGCCTTCACTAAGCGCTTCAAATGTTACTTTCCGAAACACACCATCAACTTGTTCTGCAATTGCTAAAACGTATTGTGCCATTGTATTCTCCTATTAATTAGGGCAAGCAAATTAAATCACCTTTGCTTCTTCGCGCAATAATTTAACCAGTTCTGAGGCTTTTTCCTGAGCAGTATCACCTGCAATCATTTTACCGCCCGTTCGTTCCGGCGGATATTGCATCGTAATGATTTTAGTGGTGGCGGTAATTTCCGTAGCCGGATCAAAACCGATATCAGCAAGGGTTTTAACATCCAACGGCTTTTTCTTGGCTTTCATGATTCCCGGCAAAGACGCATAGCGGGGCTCATTCAGACCCCGTTGGGCTGTGAACAGTGCCGGCAAAGTTGCCTCCAACACAACATTGCCGCCTTCGATGGCTTTATGACACGTAATTTTCCCATCGTTGATCTCTTCGGCAATCACCATGGAAATACTGGGAATGCCCAGTATCTCAGCCACAGCCGTGCCGACCTGATAATTATCGTCGTCGACCGCACGCATGCCGGCAACAATCACGTCGTAAGGCATTGCCTTTAAAGCTGCAGCCAGCACCTTGGCAATACCCAAACCATCCAAATCTTGGGCGGCCGCATCATTAACCAATATGCCTTTATCAGCGCCCATGGCCAGGGCCGTTCGTATGGCCTCTACGGTTTTGTCGGCTCCAACAGAGAGAATGGTTACGGTTCCGCCATGTTTTTCTTTAATCTGAATGGCTTCTTCCACCGCGAATTCATCATAAGGATTAATAACGAATTTCACATCCTCCTTTTTGATGGATACATTATCATCTGCAATCTGAACCAGCGATTCAGTTGCCGGGACCTGTTTTAATAGGACAACAATTTCCACATTAACTCCTTTCGGTTAGTATTAGGCAGCCAATTCAAAAAAACAAATTTTCTAATTTTTCTTTTTAACTCTATACGCCTTACCTCTGGTAAACAGCAAGGCATGCGCTGTCAACCATATTTTTCGCTGTGACGTACGGGGGTGTCCAATGCATTGAAAATCTGACGCGCTTAATAGTCTAAAATGCAGCCATCGCCTTATTGATTAATCCCGATGCATCGCAATCTTCCCCGGCCTTTTTGGTTGATAAACCCAACCTTATTTTTATATGCATACCATCATTCTTAAACAACTCGTCACTGGCGTCCACCTGCAAACGCTTACATAGTAACTGAGCTTCTTCTAGCGGTGTTTGGGGCATTAAAATCGCAAACATTTGGGCTTGAAAGCGACCCACAGTGTCAAAAACACGAAAAATTTTTGACATTGAATTGCACATTACCTGCAATATGCGCTCTTGCGATTGATAATTCAAGTTCGAGTGAACCGAATGCGTAAATTTTATAAAACATAATGAAAGATCGTCATCGTATCTTTTGGCTCGATGTAATTCCGTTTCCAAAATTGCAAGAAAATTCTCGCGATTGTAATATCCGGTGGCGTCATCCGTTTTTTTGATATCTACAAGAAATTGTGAAACTTTCTCGAGCCGATCACAGACGCCTGTCAGCAAATTAAGCAGCAACTTTTGAACTGCCGGTGGGTATAGCCATTGAAGTCGCTGGATCATTTTCCAGTTAATTTGCAATAATTCCACCGGTTCGGTCGCCATAACAGTTGCCGATCTGGGCACGGAACGCAACAATCCCATTTCCCCCAAAATATCACCCTTTTTCATGCGATTCATAATCTTCTGGCTGCCTTGCAATTGGCAGGATTGATCATCAGTTTGCGGATCTAGTGCGGCTAATGCGCCGGAAACAACTGTGTACATGGAGTCACTGGGATCTCCTTTGTTAAAAATGATTTCACCTGCATCGTATTTTTTCAGGGCTCCGGCCATAATAATATAGTGAACCTGCGTCCGGGATAAGCCTTTAAAAAGGGGAATACCGTACCGGGGCTCTTTGCCCAATTTAAGCCGAACCAGATCCCATAGGGTAACCAGTTCAACATGTTGCATCAGTGAGGGTAGCAGGATCAAATCACCAACCAATGCGGAAAACATCGTGATGATCATCATTATTCCAAAAACAGCTGTGGGCTTGAAACTCGAAAAGAAAAGGATCGCAAAGCCTAAGCTTATCGTAATCGTGGTAAAAATAATCGGCCTACCCACATGGGTAAGCGTTTCCTTTAGCGCCCTTTTAGCATCCAAATCTTTTTGAAATTCTTTGTTGTAGCGAACCAGATAGTGAATCGTGTCATCAACCGCCAGACCAATGGCGATACTGGCAATAAGGCTTGTAACCATTGATAGCTCAATACCCAACCAGCCCATGATGCCAAAAGTGACAATAATTGGGAACAAATTGGGTACAATGGCGATGAGTCCCACTTTGCTGGATAAAAACAAAAGGAACATAATCGCAAACACCAAAACCATGGTAATCGAAAGGCTCTTGATTTGACCATTGGTAAGTTGGTGACTGCTGGCCGAAATGGAGATGCCGAATCCGGTCACTTCCCAATTTATGTCCTTGGAAAAATTCTGTGACGTGAATTCGAGAATCTTGGCGCGGAGATCTAAAAAGGCGCGGGAGCTGGAAATGTGCGTCAGCAATACGATATTTGTCTTGGACAAATCGGTGTTCATGAAACGGTCAAACAAGTCCTGGCCAAGCATGGCCGGAAAATTATTAATTACCATTCGGACTTCGAAGCCTTCCTCAGGCAGTACGTAAAATTTGGGATCAAATTGATTTAAAGCAAAATTCACCAGTTGCATGTAATCAGCAAAGGAAATCGTCTTATCGACACCGGGGAGTTTTTCTAAAAAGGTTTGCAGACGGGTGATGTCAGCAACATGCTCTGGGTTCTCGAAATAGTCACTCTCTTTGTGCCCCATTACAATATTGACGGGGAAACTGCCCGAAAGTACCTGATAGATATCTTCAAAATTACGTTTTACCGGTGTGTTTTCACGGAAATATCCGACAGGATTGGTCTCCACCTGTAACCGCAAAATTCCAAATAAACAAATCAACGTAAATATCGCAATAATGGGCAAGACAAGCCGTTGACGGTTTAAATTGCAGTCAACGATCCGTTTGATGATTGGCAGAATAAAATTTGATTTTTCACCTTCTTTCTTCGTATTATTCGGCAACGGAATCAGAGTAAGTACCGCCGGTATAAAAGAAAGTGAAATGACCAGAATGCTGAGCATTCCAAAACAGGAAAAAATGGCGAACTCACGGATTGCTGGAATCCGATTTACTAAAAGCGACCCCAGACCGATGATCGTGGTTAGAACAGCCAAAGAGGTAGGAAAATATATATAGGCAAAGGTTGCCAAGACGGCATCACGCGTTGATTCGGCTTTGTTTGAGCAGGCAATATATTCCGAGACGATATGTAAGCAGTAGGCCGTCCCCACGGCAATTAGAAACACCGGTACGATCATGGTGAGCATGGACAGTGGTATTTTAATCAAGGCCATGAGGCCAAACGTCCAAATCAATGCCAAGCCCACACACGTAAATGGAATAAATACATACCGAAACCGGCGAAACAGAATCAAAAGGACAAATCCAATTATAAAAAAGGTAAGCGGCGGCAGGTATACAAAGTCTTTCTGGGTCAATTGTGCCAGCGCTTGGGAAACCAGCGGCATGCCTATCTGGTAAAGGGTAAGATTGCGGGGGGGGTCGGTAATTAGTTTGTTGATCGACTGAATAATTTGTTCTAAATCGGCTTCATTTTGCAGCACCAATGTTAGCGCCGTCGTCTTCCGGTCAGCAGAAAAAATGTTTTTTTGAAATAGTTGTACTTGAGAGACGACTGCAAAAAACTTTTCTAAATCCCAACTATCGGAAACATCAATTGCTTTCTTGATTACCGGTAGACTGATAACTCTGCGAACACCCTCTATTTCTGAAACTGCTTCCGAAAGTTGGGAAATCTTTTTGAAAGTTAAATCGTCAAAAACATTCTCCGCCTTGATAACAATCCGAATAATCTCATCGGATCCAAACATCTTTTTGAATTCTTCATAGCGGGCTGTCTCAGGAAAATTGTCAATCTGAAGATCATATACAGAGGTCTTAAAAGATAATTTGGGAATCTGCCATGCGAAAACGACTGAAACCAAGGATATCGTAAGAATAATTGTTACGGGCTTTTGAACAATGGCTTCTAAAAATCTATGAAAAGATAGGCGGCGTATGATTTTTTTGAGCATTGTTTGACAGTAGATTAAAATCTAATGCTGAAAAATATTTAAGGAAAAAACTTGGTGAAGAACATTATTTACGTAAATATGAAAAAACGTGTCAATTTAAAAAAATCCGAGTGAAACCTTCTGAATAGTAATCAACTAGCTCTCCGGTGCTTTCCCTTACAACGATAAGGCATTCCGCTCCACTGAGACGTTTAACCAAAGCAAGCCCTTTTTCGTGACCCATCACCATAACAGCCGTTGCTAAACCATCCGCAAAGGTGCACGTATCGGCAACAATGGAAACGCTGACCACTCCGTTGCTTACGGGGTAACCGGTTTTAGGGTCTAAAACATGGGAATAACGGCGCCCGTCAATTTCAAAAAAATTCCGATAATCCCCGCTGGTGGCAAGCGCTTTATTTTGCAAATCAATTACTTTGTGCACCGCATGCATCGCAGCCTCCTTACGAGGCTGATTGATACCCACCCGCCAAGCACGCTTATCTCTACGTTGACCGGCGGCATAGATCTCGCCACCAATTTCAACCAGAAAATTAGCGACACCTTCGGCACGCAGCAGTTCAGCAATTTGATCAACACCAAAACCTTTCGCTATGGAGGCCAGGTCCAGCGTTACTTTCGCATGGCGTTTGAATAAATAGCCCTCTTCAGATAAGCGTATCAGATGAAAACCGATATTCCTTTTCAGCAGATCGATTTCCTCAATGGATGGTACTGTATTTTTCTGCTGGGCGTTGCCAAATCCCCACAGGTTGACCAATGGTTTCACAGTCCCATCCCAGGCCCCACCGGTTTTGTTATAAAGATCCGCAGCAACGATCATAACATGCAAAAAGTCTTCAGACACCTCAAATTTTTCATCAATGCGATGAAGAGCGTTGAATCGGCTGATTTCACTGTCCGGCAAATAAGTGGACATGCTCTGATTGATTTCCTTTAGCCGTTCATCAATTTTTTTCTTGAGCAAATCTGTGTTTTTAAAAACATTGGCCACAATTTTAACGGTGTAAGTTGTTCCCATGGTGCGGCCCGTGATAACAATTTCCCTTTTTAATAAACATCCACTCAGCAGTGCAAGGCAAGTTAGGGCAGCAGCCAGCAGTAATCCCCATTGCGGCCGACCAGCCCAGGAGCAATTCTTCAACCTTTGCAAACAACTTTGATTACCAACAGTTAAATGCATTTCAAATCCTCAAATCAAGCTTGTACCGGTCGTGTTGGCAAACATTTATGAAATTGGGAATCCGCTCAAACATTTAACAAATGCGGGGCAATTGCTCACCCGCCAACATATCAACAATTCGCTGTCCACCAATGCGCGTTTCCATAATCACACGCCCCGGGTGATCTCCCACAACCTCACCAATAACCGTACTTTCGCGACCATACCCATCCGAACGCATGGCCTTCAGAACCACATCGCAATTGCGCGCATCAACAAAGGCCAGCAGTTTGCCTTCATTGGCCAAATAGAGCGGATCAAACCCCAGCAATTCACAGATGCCGGCAACTTCCTTTTTAATGGGCAATTTATCTTCCAAGATTTTTATTCCAACATTTGATTTCTCGGCAATTTCGTTCAGGGCTGTTCCGACACCACCCCGGGTCGGATCGCGCAACACATGTATTTCGTGACTGGCATCAAACATTTTAGCCACCATGTGGTTGAGTGGTGCCGTATCGCTTTTAACCGATGCTTTAAAGTTAAATCCCTCCCTCTGGGTGATTACGGTAACGCCGTGATCTGCAATAGTCCCGCTAACAATGATTTGATCACCAATTTTGGCGCCATCACTGGCCACATGAACACCATCGCGAATCAAACCAATGCCCGATGTGTTAATAAATACTTTATCAACTGCTCCTCTTGGCACCACCTTGGTATCACCGGTAACGACCATAACATTTGCCCGGCGGGCTGCTTTACCCATTTCAGTTAAAATCTTTTCAAGTTTGGCCATGTCAAAGCCTTCTTCAATAATTAAGCCGACACTCAAATAACCGGGAATGGCGCCACACATGGCAATATCGTTTACGGTTCCGTTGACGGCCAGGTCGCCGATGTTGCCTCCT
The DNA here is from genome assembly GCA_030066785.1 of Desulfobacterales bacterium. Classification (GTDB taxonomy): domain Bacteria; phylum Desulfobacterota; class Desulfobacteria; order Desulfobacterales; family JASJAZ01; genus JASJAZ01. The sequence continues at coordinate 15,469 of JASJAZ010000020.1, forward strand.
GGAAAAAAAATCGGATCGACGGTGTATGAATCGGTGGAGAAAGCCAAGCGCTGGCCTCCCAACTCAAAAACGGCACCATCATTAAGCTGGGAAAGAATCGGGTTGTCAAAAATCGGCAGCATGACATCGATGGTTAATCGATGGGAAATTTTCCCGCCGCTGCCATGGTCCAAAAGAATCTGATCTTTTTGCATAATGGTACATCCACGTATTGATCCATGAATTAGGTTGATTTTACCGTGAGCAACCGTTACCGGTGTTTAGACCTTTTAGGGGCAAGTTTCAAGCATCGAATGGCAGGAATCAGTCCGCATGATATCGAAAATAGGCCGCGCAGGTTCCTTCCGTCGATACCATGCAAGGCCCGACGGGGTCTGTGGGGGTGCAGGCCTTCTTATAAAGCGCACATTCCGGTGGCGTTTTATGACCTGTAAGAATTTCACCACAAGCACAGCCTTTAAGGGACTTTGAACTCCCTACTGATACATCAAAACGCTTAGCCGCATCATGTACCGCGAAAGCATCACGTATTTGCAATCCGCTTGCCGGTATGATGCCGATGCCTCGCCAGCATGCATCGGCAATTTCAAATATCTCTTTTAGAAGATCCTGTGCTTTGGTATTGCCTTTGTTAGTGACGGCGCGTGGATAAGCATTGTCCAGTCGTGGCGTTTTATCTTTTATTTGCGTAACCAGCATTTGAATAGCACTAAGGATATCAGTAGGTTCAAATCCGGCCACGACACATGGAATGTTATAACGGTCAAAAAATGGACGGTAGGCCTCTAATCCGATGATGACTGACACATGCCCCGGTAAAATAAACCCATCGATCTCTACATTCTCCAAGCCCATTAAGGCCTCTAATGCCGGCGGCACCAATTTGTGGGCGCTGATAACGGAAAAATTATCAACATTGTCCTGAGCGGCAGATTTAATCGCAGCCGCAATGGTAGGGGCGGTGGTTTCAAATCCAACGCCTAAAAAAATGATCTGTTTGTCCGGATGATCTTTAGCCACCTGCAAAGCATCAAATGTGGAGTACACCATCCGAATATCCTGGCCGGCTGCCCGTTCGTTTTGCAAAGAAGAATTGCTGCCGGGTACCCGCATTAAATCGCCAAAAGTAGTAATAATGACATCATCCTGCCGGGCAAGTTCAATAAAGGCATCAATCTCGCCCTGGTCGGTTACACACACGGGACATCCGGGCCCAGATAGCAGGGCAATCGTGTCCGGTAATATCGATCGGATACCACTGCGAAAAATGGAAACCGTATGCGTACCGCACACCTCCATCAATCGGATGTTTTGGGTGCTGGTTGCATGTATACGATTAGCAAGATGCTTGGAAATTTCAGCATCACGATACTCATCTGAATGTTTAATTGGCATATCTTACATTTTCTGGTTTTGTTCAATCGTAATAAACATATTAAATCTTACAATTATGCTTGGCACTGGATCGCGGCAGCAATAACCGCCTGGCCCAGTGCCAGCCCCCCATCATTGCACGGCACCTGTTCATGGGTATAAACCTTAAACCGGTGTTGCTCCAAAGCACGTTTTAAACCGCTTAGCAATGTGGCATTTTGGAACACACCGCCACTCAATACAACCCGATCCAAACCACTGTCTTTCCTTATGGCGACACACACATCGGCAAATAGCCGTATCAGGGTATAATGAAATTTGGCACCGATTTGAGCAATAGATACCCCGCTTTGTAAATCAGTCAGCACGCCTCGAATAATCGGCGCGGGCGGAACTTGAAAAACGTGATCTTTTTGCCATTCAAATTCATACAAACCGTCGGCCCGACCATCTGACAGCATCTCAAGTTCCATGGCGGCTTGGCCTTCGAATTTAACATGCGAACGGATACCGAGTATTGCCGCCACACCGTCAAAAAGCCTTCCGAGGCTGGAGGTCAGAGGGGCGTTGATCTGCTTGGTGATCATGGTTGATACAGTGGTAAGTTTTTCGGGCGCGATGTCTTTGAGACCGGGAACCGACCACTCTTGAAAATTGCTGCCAACAGCATCTTGGAGATAGCTGACGGCCATGCGCCAAGGCTCCTTAATCGCCGCGGAACTGCCCGGCATTGTAACAGGACCTAAGTATCCGATTCTTTTGAAGGTATGATTTTCAGAGAGCAGGATTTCACCGCCCCAAACAGTGCCATCGGGTCCGAAGCCGGTGCCGTCAAAGGCCAGGCCGATCACCGGACCTTCCAACTGGTGCTCCGCCATGCAACTAACGACATGGGCATGATGGTGTTGTACCGGCACTTTAATCACATCATTTTGCGCAATGGCATACTGGCTGCTCAGATAATCCGGATGCATATCATAACCGATAATTGTCGGCGTTATGTCCAGTATACGCTTCAGGTGATCAATGGTCAGTTTGAAAAAATCATAAGTAGCCAGATTAGAAAGATCGCCGATATGCTGACTTAGAAAGGCTTTGTCATTTTTGGTAACACAGATCGTATTTTTTAATTCAGCACCGCAGGCCAACACAGAGGGAAGCTTATGCTTTAAAAATACCGGGATTGGCACGTATCCACGTGATCGCCGAATATAGCGGGAAGCCCCAGCGGCATGTCGCACAATGGAATCATCGCTACGTAAATAAATGTCACGATTGTGAATCAAAAAGTAATCGGCGATGTCTCCCAAGCGCTTAAACGCCTCGTCATTGTCAATGGCTATCGGTTCTTCACTTAAATTGGCACTGGTCATCACCAGTGCGGTAAAGTCTTCCGATAAAAGCAGATAATGCAGAGGCGTATAGGGCAGCATTACACCGAAATATTGATTGCGCGGTGATACTTCAGAGGCGATTGGGTGGGATTGCTTTTTTTGCACCAAAACAATCGGTCGCTGAATAGATGTTAAAAGCGATTCTGCTTCGGAATCGATTTCAGCAAACTGTTTAATTCGTTTCACATCTTTGGCCATTAAGGCCAGGGGCTTTTCTTCGCGCCGTTTGCGCCTGCGCAGGCGGACGACCGCTTCTGAATTTTCAGCATTGGCGCACAGATGGAATCCGCCCAGACCCTTGATGGCTAAAATAGATCCTTCTTGCAACAGCCGGGCAGCCGCTTTGATGGGATCTTCAGCGACGATTTCTTGGCGATGGCGGTCAAGTAGGAAAACGCGGGGACCGCAGTCGGCACAGGCGTTGGGTTGGGCATGGAAACGTCGATCGTTAGGATTGTCGTATTCGGTCTGGCAGTGCGTGCACATTTTAAAATGCCGCATGGATGTCTTGGGTCGATCATAGGGAATATCATCGATGATCGTATAACGTGGACCGCAGTTGGTACAATTAGTAAATGGATAACGATAGCGACGATTATGAACATCAAACAATTCCCGCAAACAATCGTTGCAGATGGATACATCCGGCGAAATTAGCGTGGAGATTGCCAAATCACTTTGACTGGTAATAATCCTGAAATCCGAAAAATTCTGAACCGCCTGTGGTTTTTCAGTAATTTCAACAATATGTGCTAAGGGTGGGCATTTGGCGGAAAGGTCTGTCGTAAAAGATGACACCCGATCGATGGAACCTTCAATATGGATGGAAACCCCTGAGGAAGTGTTGGCAACCGTTCCTTTTAATTGATATTGAGCAGCAAGTTGGAAGACATGCGGCCGAAAGCCAACGCCTTGAACAATGCCGTTAACTTTCAGCTTTTTTGCAACAATTGCTTTGGCCATCATAACACGCTTTAATCTTTGCTGCGATCACCCCCTTCATTCTCTACCAATGCCGCTGCTTCTTTCAACAATGTCAAGGTCTCTTTAGCTGCCGACTCGTCAATTTGCTTAATGGCAAAGCCGGCATGCACGATAACATAATCACCAACAGCGGCATCTTCCAGTAACAGCAGGCTGGCCTGCCTCTGCACACCATCGACATCGATGGTGGCTATTTCGTTTTCAATCTTGGTTATTTGGGATGGAATTGCAAGACACATATTCCGATGGTCCTTTCTTGTTATATGAAACACCCAGTCGGTTCAACTCCGCCAACACCAATTCAATCACAACATCCAGCTGCGCCTGAACCGCTGGCGTCAATTCGGTCGCGAGGGTATCGATGTCCTGGGGCTCTACGCCAATGATCACCGTTTGCGGGACATGACCCAGTGCCTTGCATAGCGTTAAAGCTTCAAGAAAATCGACCTGATGGATCGAATTTTTGGCGCGAATCCGCTCTGGTATGGCGCCTCCCTCTAATCGATAGATATCACCCGGCTTGCCCTTGTTGCGAATCGCATCGACTACGATTAAATGCTTGGGTTTGGAGATAACGCCTAAAAGATTTACCCCCAGAACCCCACCATCAACAATGAGCACTTTCTCTGAAAAATCATAGCAGCGCTCCATTTTCTCAATAACGCGCACACCAAAACCTTCATCTGAAAACAGCGTACTGCCAATGCCCAAAATCATCACATGGGTGGCATAAATATCGTCGAACGGATTTCTATCTTCAAAGGTCATAGACGTTTACATAGTTGAGGCATGAGAGCGCTGTCACTCACCGATGCGCCTAAAAACACTCGCGTATTGCCATGCGTTGAATAAACGCCGCGATTGATATTCTATTCCTTTCGATGGATCACTTTCTTTCAATCTTTAACAAATAACACCGTAACGGCACCAATGTTAAAAAAAAGATGTATCCTTGGACAGCAAATGTCTCGTCAAACCTTTAAATAACTACGGCCTCCGAATGCTTCAGGAGGCCGTAGTAACTTATTAAATTTACAATGCTTTGACTTTGTAAACCTGGTTGGAATCCGGATCAATAACATGGACACCACAGGCAACACACGGATCAAAAGAATGCACGGTTCGTAAAACTTCCAGCGGCTTTTTGGGATCGGCAATTGGGGTACCGATAAGCGCTTCTTCTACCGGGCCTCGCTTACCTTTTTCATCGCGCGGACCGAGGTTCCAGGTGGAAGGAACAACATATTGATAATTTTTAATTTTCCCGTTTTCAATATGCAGATAATGACTTAAAGCACCCCGGGGTACGTCATTCAAACCGACACCCATGGCTTTTGCCGGCATATCCCAGGATTGATACGTCTCTGTATCACCGCTTTTGATGTTTTCCACCAATTCTGTAACCCAACCCTGCATCGCTTCGCCGATTACAAGACACTGAACACCCCGTGCCGCCGTGCGGCCGAGGGTTGAGAACAGTGCTGTTGCCGGAATTCCCAAATCGGTCAGAATTTTATCCACCACGGCCTTAACCTGTTTGTGACCGCTGCCATAAGCCACCAAAGTGCGGGCCAGCGGGCCGACCTCACATGGTTCGCCCTCATAACGCGGTGCCTTGAACCAGGAGTACTTACCGTCGCCTGGTTTGTATTTGGGATCTTCTTGGAGGGGATTGGTTTCGCCTTCGTAGGGGTGCTTGGCGCCGTTGCCCTTGTACCAGGCCCGGGCAACATGCTCGGAAACTTTCTTTTCTTCCGCCATTTGCACACCAGCTAGATCGCGTTTCATGACCACGCCGCGGGGCATAAACAAGCTTTCCGGCTCCTGATCCGTCAGGGGAAAATCACCCCAGGCCAACTGGTTGGTGGTCCCGCCGTAAGCGCCCCAATCCTTGTAAAAGGAAGCCACCGCTAATAAATCGGGGATATAAACATTTTTAATGAATTCTTGTGATTCTTTGGTAATATAAATGAATTCCGCGATTCTATCCGGGGTGAGATCTTTTACACACGTTATGCCGCCAACGACCAAGGACTGTGGATGGGGATTTTTCCCACCAAATATGGCGTGCAACCGTGCCGTTCTGGCTTGCAGCTTTAAAGCTTCAATGTAATGTGCAGCGGCCATTAAGTTGGCTTCGGGCGGCAGCTTATAAGCTGAATGGCCCCAATAAGCATTGCTGAAAGGCCCTAATTGGCCACTGTCGACAAAGGTCTGTAAGCGTTGCTGCACATTTTTAAAATAGGTAGAGCCTCCCCAAGGTGCATTGCTGACATTGTCTGCCAGGGCGGCTGTTTTCTTGGGATCTGCTTTTAAAGCACTGACGATATCCACCCAATCCAACGCGTGCAAATGATAGAAATGGACTAGATGGTCATGCTGCACTTGGGCCCCATGCAACAGGTTGCGAAGGATTCGCGCGTTTTTGGGTATTTTAACACCAACCGCATTTTCGACTGCCCTCACCGAGGACAACGCATGGATGTACGTTCAGACCCCGCAAGATCGCGCCACAAAGTGCTGCGCATCGCGCGGATCTCGCCCTTCCAAAATTAATTCAATGCCTCGAAACATTTGACCCGAGCTCCAGGCATTGACGACCTTGCCTCCGGCCACCTCAACCTCGATTCGCAGGTGCCCCTCTATTCTGGTGATTGGATCAATTGTTATTCGTTGTGCCATATGATCTCCTCTCCTCTCAAGAAAAGATAGTTGTTAATGTTTGATCGCTAGATTTCTTCATAAAAAGGGGTAAATTTATCCCAGAAGCCAGGTTCGCTGCAACCAATGCAGGGGTGTCCGGCTTCAACCGGCCAGCTGGTCCCATCATTAAATTTGGCCACCGGGCAGTTATTGTAAGTCTCAGGGCCCCGGCAACCGACCTTGTAAAGACAATAACCCATGGCCGCCTCTTCGGACCCGAATTCTTCGACAAGTTCGTCGTTTTCAAAATGGGAACGGCGCGGACACTGATCGTGAATGGTTTTGCTGTATGCAAACAATGGACGCCCTAAATCGTCTATGGCGGGTAATTTGCCTAAAAGTAAATAGTTAACAACGGTTCCAACAAAATTGATGGGGTTGGGCGGGCACCCAGCGATGTTAATGGTCTTTATGCCCAGGGCTTCGCCAACACCTTTATAGCCACCCGGGTTCGGGGCGGCCGCAGGAATGTTGCCATATGCAGAGCACGATCCAATACAGATCGTGGCGGCAGCATTGGGAATAACCTCTTTGGCGATGTCAAGAAAGGATCGACCACCGACTTTACCGTAGCCGCCATCATACTTGGTGGCAACCGCACCTTCCGCTACACAGATAAATTTACCTTTGTACTTTTTCATCGCCATGTGCAACTGGTCTTCGGCCTGCTGCCCAGCAGCTGCCATGATGGTTTCATGATACTCAACGGAGAGAACTTCAAGGACGAGATCATCGACATACGGATATTGACTCCGCAAAACTGATTCGGAGCATCCGGTGCATTCGCCGAAATGGAGCCAGATGACCGGCGGTCGCTGTTTGGGGGCTGCAAATACTTCCGCCACTTTGGGAACAAACGATGACGACAGTCCCATGGTCGCCGTCAAAAACGTACAGAACTTCATGAAGTCCCGACGCGAGGCTCCTTTTTTTTCCAGTCTTTCGTAAAATTCTTTCTTTTCTTTTTCCATCGGCACCTCCCTGATGCTAAAATGGGTAATTTTGGTTTTTTCCTAATTCGTGGAAATATGTCAGCAACTGGTCAACAACTTTTCCAGATCACATGAAACTATTCGAATTCCAGCCCCCCAAATGCTGCATATTTTCCGGCCATTTGTGCAACAACAGTGATACCAAAAACTAAAAGGTATCGAGGCACATGACTCGATACCTTTTAGTAATTAGACCTTTTAATCCATCAAACCCATTCCAAAAAAATTCAACTCAAGTGCGCTGGCATCGCGTGAACACGAGATATAGGCGATTGACGGATTTATGTCAACGCTAAATAATATTTCATCAAAATAGGGGCGATTTTTTCAAACAATATCGGTATGTATGGCATCGTATCAGCAACGAGGGAATTCTTGCAAGAATTTGCAAAGCGCATCGTCTGACATTCTTGCAACAATAAGCGATCGAATCATTAGGAAATTTAACGTCAGCTAATAAACCGCCTAAAATATCCAAGCTGCTGCCAGTGGAATACGAGGCCGTTTGACTCCACACGCCAACTGCTATACAGTCGGAATAAAGTGAGAATTTTTGGTAAACTTTTCCAGTCGAAGCAACAACTAATTTAATATCATATTGGTTCAACCGGTATTGAACGGTTATGATCGAGTAGTTTTTAACGGTTTTCTTATGGACAAACAAAGCCAGATGAAAAAACTTTGTGTCACACTGGTAAGTACCATCCTGTTATTTTCCTTAAGTTACCCAGCAACTGTTTGCGGGTCTGGAATTGTTGTGAAGCAATTAGAGCTTGCCAGGCTTGATGAGATGATTCAGAGCCAGGATCAACGGGCAATGCTGGTGGTCATGGCCGCCTGGTGTGGCCCCTGTCGTAAAGAGTTGCCGACCTTGGTAAAATTGTATGACAAATACAAAGATCAAGGTCTAAAAATTGTCGGCATCAGTGTTGATGTCAACGGGCCCCAAGCCATGCAGCCCATTGTGGATAAGGCTAAAGTCAATTTTCCCGTTTATTGGGTGGGCGAATCGGCAGTGAAAAAATATAAGGTGTCCGGCATTCCTTTGATTTTGTTGGTTCGCGATGGTGAGATTATTGAAAAAATTATGGGCAATCGTCCAGAGAAATATTTAGATAAAAAAATAAAAACGTTATTGAAAAACACCGGATAAAAACCGTCGATCTGCAATTCGGCCGACTGTCTAAGCAACAGCCGGTTTTTTCTTGTCAGGCTTATTTTTCCCTTGAGAAATACCCCCAATCTCAAATGATATCGCATCAAATTGGCACGATTGCCGCAGACATTTCAGGCAACGGATGCAATTCGTGCTGTTGGCGGTCTCATAAAACCGCACACCCATAGGGCAATCTTGAAAGCAGGCTTGGCAGCCGGTGCATTTATCAGGATCGTGGGTTAGCCGAAATAAGCTGGAACGATTAAATAGGCCATAAATGGCACCCAATGGGCAGGCTACCCGGCAAAAAGGGCGCTGACTGATGACCATCCAGCCGAGAAAGACGATTAAAATTAACAACTTATTATAAAAGAGCACTCCCAGCAAAGTCCGTAAATCCGGCACCAATAGCAACATGGGAATACCTGCTTCCAAGGTCCCGGCGGGGCATATAAATTTGCAAAACCACGTCATACCGTAACCCAAATCATCGACGACCCAAAACGGCAAAATAAAAATAAATAGCGCCAAAAATATAAACTTTACGTTTGTCAGCCGTTGGGAAATCCTGAATTTAGGCCCGGGAATCTTGTAAATCAATTCCTGCAGAAAACCAAAAGGACACAACCAACCACACGGTAGGCGTCCCACCATAGATCCCATCACACCTAATCCACCAATGACATACAAACCAAAATGATAGAAACCGCTCTGTAGCCCTGTTCGCAGCGAGGCCATAAAGTGCTGGATTGCTCCAAGTGGACAGGCGCCGATGGCTGCGGGACATGAATAGCAATTCAGGCTGGGCAAACAAACTGATTTCAATGGGCCCTGATAAAGATTGTGTGTAAGGGGAAACTTCCAATAGGCATTGCTGAGCATTGTGGCAATTATCTGGAACCAGCGGCGGATATCCATGTTTAACCGATCCCGATGCAGCTTAAACAAATTTTTACCGCTTTCTCCAAAACAACCGGCACTTCACCCAGATTAATTCCGGCAATCATCAAAACCGTAAAAAAAACCATCAAGATAATCGGCAGGACTTTCTTGGCGTGCATGGGGCAATCCTTATCCTTCAAAGGTATGAATTTACCTGTATTATAGAGCGTGTGACATTAAGTTTGGTGAATGTTAAGCGTGCTCCATCAACTATCATCCTTAACGTTAATGGATTCATCATCCCCGATTTTTAGCGGGGCTTTCAAGGTATCCAAATCATCTTTTTCTGAATAATTTGCATCAAATTCTTCGCTAAGAATTTCATCAATGCCCGAGTCATTTTCTTCAGCTTTGGTCTGCGCCGCTTGATGTTTAGTTTCGTTGCTCAGCAGTTCCAAGTCATCACAAAAGATTTCCGTTGAATCCGCATTTTCGGGTCCAAACATGGCCGTTATCGAATCCGCTAGCCGTTCTACGTATTCTTGCGAGGGATACATGTTGGGAGTGCGGATAATCCCGATGAGATCTTCCTTACTTTTTTTGATGGCAGCCTTGATGGCTGTAAAGGAATATTTTTGCTCACACAGCAACGACATCATATCCTTGTCTAATTCCGCAAATTCTTGAATGGTTATCTCTTTGTCACCATCATTTTTAAGGATGACGTATTTCTGTTTCACAACTGTTCTCCTTTACTATCAATTATATGAACCTCAATTTTATTTATTTTTAAAAGTATGCATTTGAAAGGTGGAAATCACAAATATTTTTGGATGTCAACACTCAGCGTTTGTCCACCAATATTATCGCGCTGTTATTTGCAGGATAAGCAAATAATGCAATCAAATAAGAATTGCATGCTTTTTTATTGGCGATTAAAGACTTTATAACTGCATACGACAAAAAACATTGACCCTGCATTGCATAGCTGTTAGAAAATTAAGGTTTGTAGCAGGAGGGATGGCCGAGTGGTTTAAGGCGGCGGTCTTGAAAACCGTTGAGCTTCACGGCTCCGTGGGTTCGAATCCTACTCCCTCCGCCATTGCTTTTACCTAAAAAAATTAAGCGTCAAATTTTGGAGAGATGGCCGAGCTGGCTGAAGGCGCTCGCCTGCTAAGCGAGTGTGGGGGGAAACTTCCACCGAGGGTTCGAATCCCTCTCTCTCCGCCAGATATTCAAAAACCCGCTTGTCAAAGCGGGTTTTTATTTGCTGGCAATATACGGCGGAACTTACTTAGCTTAATTGGAAGCTGTTCGATTATTCAGCCAGGCCATAATTCCTATAAACCGAATAATAGCCGCGACTTTAAGAGAAGCACTTGGTCGTTGCCACCTTTTACGTAATTGGTGCAGGTTTACACAAATGGTCTTTTTCCATGGCCACGCGTCCGCATCCATCGCAAACAAATTTCATAGCCGCCAATTTATCTTTGCATATGTGGGAATGGCCAACTTCCGGGGCTCCGCAAAAGCTGCATTTAGCAGCATCGCCACAAGGATTGCACAAATGGCCCGGTTCATTGGCGACGGCGCCACAATTATTACAAGTATATGTCATCATTATGCTCCTATATAAAGGTTTCATATCATCATTAAATTATCGCTTTTTGTGTATTCCAATATTGGGATAATCACCAAAAAGTCAAGCACGCTCGAACCGATCGCTGGCTAAAAAAACCGCCAAAATTGGTTTATGTGCAGCCCAACGTACTAGCAGGTGGTATTCCGCGCAACCACGCCGCTATTGCACCTACCCGCATCATCATATTGATTGTCTGAGGCTAGCGGCGCAACTCTTTGTCAAATTTGAGGTGAATCGAGAAGTTATTGAATTGGTGGTCAATGACGCTGGTAATCATGCCGGTGCGTTCGATTATTTTGATCTGGTCTTTGAGCGGCAGCGAAAATTTAATAAATATTTTACGCCCTAACAACAGCCGGGCATTTTTTGCTTTGGCGGTATAGATATAAAAGGCCAACCCTTGTTTGGAAATATCGGATAAATTGCCTTTAAAATTACCGCCCATGGGGTTGCCCGAGGCATTAAGGACTTGAAACATCACATCCCCGGATAATTTGATGCGATCGTAGATCCGACGGTTGATTCCTTTGGTTTGCAGGATATCTGCAATCGGCGTGAACCGCTGACAGTACTCTTTTAACTTGTGTTCGAAAGCCGCATACTGCTGGGATAATTTATCAAACGATTTTTTTGATAATATCCCCAGTTTAACCGATGAGATACTGATAAGTGACGTTGTGCAGATGGTGGTGGCAAAAAAGGCATCATCGCCAACAATATCACCGTCTGTAACCGTTTTAATCAACGTCTCCCCACCATTTTGCCGGTAAACCAGCTTAAGTTGTCCAAGGTAAATAAAACATAAATTGGAAGATACGTCACCCTGGCGATAAATCACTTCATCGGGACCGAATGCTTTTTCCTGCAAAGCAAACGTAAGGGCATTGGATTCGTCGTTGTCCAGCTGTGCGTATAGCTCCGACCAGATGTCCAGTTGGCCCTGGTCAATGGTTTCGCGCTTTTCTTCTTCAATGATCTCAGCCGATTTTACAATTTCGGTCAAGGCCATGGGATCGACTTCATAAAGTCTGTTTCTCAGCATTTCCGCCTTGTTGAAATTATGATCCCGTGCGTATTCAACGATCAATTTAAACAGCAACTTGACAGCTGAATCCGTGTTGTCGGCTTCAATGTACTGATCAACCATTGCTTCAAACTTGGCAAGATCGGCCATCGCATCATCCTCCATTTGTCTCGAACCAAATCAAAGCCTCGACGCGTATTTGTAGCATCAATTATAAATCGCTCTGCCTGTGGTCAAACCAACATTGCCTATAAAAGCGGAAGTAAATAGACAAATCACTATCACAAGGCACTTTTGGTGGTCAATAAAATGCCTTAACTAAGCTTTTAAATGCGATTAACCGTGTGTACCAGATTTTTAACAGCTTTAAGATAAGTAGACATGCCCCGTAAAAAAATATCATTATGATTTGCGTCCGCAATTTTCAGAAAGTGGCGCTGCGGTGCCTGGCTGGTTTCAAATAATGCCTCGCCATCAGCAAAGGGGATAATATGATCTCTTTCCGCATGAATAATAAGTGTCGGTCCTTGATATTGCCTTATTTTTTCAAGATGATGAAATTCGGGCGTCTTGCTGCCTAAAACTGATGTATCAACTCCCAACAATTGCAAAAGCGGTTTCACCCGAGCAAAACCACTTTCCACAATAAGTCCCTTTATTTTTTCAGGATAATTGGCAGCCAATTCCAGAGCGGATGCACTTCCCAGCGAGCGGCCCATCACCATCAATGGGCCGGTGTAGTGTTGCTTCTGAAGCCACGTCATCGCAAATTCGCAAATAATATGACAATCGCGCATCATCGCTGTAACGGTCGGATTACCCGTAGATATACCATAGCCTCGATAGTCCACCGGAAAAAAATTTACCGCAATCTGGTTAAATAGAGGCGCAAGGTCTTGATAATCGGCAACGATTTCACCATTACCATGGAAAAATAAGATGGTGGCGGCTTGTCGATCGACGGGATAAAATCGCGCTCCAATCGACACATCGGTGGCCACCGGAATGTGCAGTTCCTGATTGTCATCTTCCGAGTCGATAGAGCCCAATTGCGACCGCGGATGAAAAAGTCGGGCCAAAATTTCCGGGTGGTCATAGGCACTATAATCAACAGTTGGTATCATTTTCCAGCTCCATTTCTAATGCAATTAACGCCTCTGGTTCATCCATCATCTGCAACAACATACACAAAATGGCATCTTTTTGCCAACAAGTCCTTAGAAGGTTATAATTTCACGTTCAAGCACAACAAATAATCTTTTGAATGCATCCTTATTTCAATAAAGCTGAAAAAAAAGGTTGCCAGGTCATAATGATTTATAATGGGCGGCTTCTAAATTAATTGCCAGTTCAGCGTTACGTTACAGATGCGTTTTTTGCGTTCGCGTCATAAAACCGTACTTAACTGATTAATCTTGACAAAGAACCTTTTCCTTATTAGGTATATCCCTTTTAAAGTCCGAAAGTGTATAGGGGCACAGAATAACCCTAAAAATCAAACATTGAAAGGAGATTGGAAAACATGGCAAATTTAATTCCTCCCCACGGTGGAAAAGGTTTAACTAAGTGCCTGCTGGAGGGCGCCGACCTAGATGCCGAAAAAAAGAAAGCAGAAGGCCTGAAAAAAGTTTCTATTTCACCCCGCGTCAAAGGTGATCTGATTATGATCGGTATCGGCGGTTTCAGCCCCTTGACCGGCTTTATGACCAAAGCGGACTGGAAAGGCGTCTGTGAGAGCTTTTTGACGGCTGACAATACTTTCTGGCCGGTACCGGTATGTCTTGATGTCACGGCAGATGACGCCGCTGCCATCAGTGACGGCGACGAGATCGCTTTGTATGATCCTGAAGGTGACGAAATCATGGCCACCATGAAGGTTACCGAAAAATATGAGCTGACCGAAGCTGACAAAAAATGGGAATGTGAAAAAGTATACATGGGCGAGGGAACGCCCACTGCGGATGAGTTTTGGAAAATTTCCGAAGAGGATCACCCCGGCGTGCAAATGGTCATGGCACAGGGACCGGTCAACCTGGCAGGACCTGTCAAGGTACTCAGCGAGGGCGAATACCCCACGAAATACGCCGGAATTTACCATCGGCCGGAAGAGTCCCGCAAAATTTTTGAGGATCGCGGTTGGAGTGAAGTGGCTGCGTTGCAGCTGCGCAATCCCATGCACCGTTCCCACGAATACCTGTGCAAAATCGCAGTGGAAGTTTGTGACGGCGTTTATATTCATTCTCTGGTGGGCAACCTGAAACCAGGCGATATTCCGGCTGAGGTACGGGTTGAATGTATCGATACATTGGTGAAAAACTATTTCGTCGAACCGAATGTGGTCCAGGGTGGTTATCCCTTGGATATGCGTTACGCTGGTCCACGTGAAGGCTTGCTGCATGCCGTTTTCCGCCAAAACTACGGCTGCTCCAAGATGATCATCGGTCGCGACCACGCTGGTGTCGGCGACTTTTACGGCATGTTTGAAGCCCAAACGATCTTTGACAAGATTCCCTGCACCGATGAGCCTGGCAAAACGCTTCTTTGCACCCCGCTGAAAATCGATTGGACTTTTTACTGCTACAAATGTGACGGCATGGCTTCGCTGCGAACCTGCCCACATGACAAAGAAGACCGCGTGTTGCTGTCCGGTACCATGCTGCGCAAAATGCTTTCGGAAGGCGGCCAATTGCCGGATCACTTCGGGCGCGATGAAGTCGTGGCCATTTTACGCAAATACTATGAAGGCCTGAGCGAAAAAGTTGAAATTAAAACTCACAAAGCCGCCACCGGCGACTAATTATTAGAGCAGATGAACACGCAAAAAGGGGGTGTCGCCTGACACTCCCTTTTTTTATTGGTTACTGCCTGAAATCTGTGCCATCTGGCCCGTGTCCCAGGTATTGCGCATTCGTATGATGCTATTTTTTATATGTTCTCGGTGATTGATCCGCTTATTTGCCTGCCGGGTTCATGTATTAATGTGGCACCCTCCTTATCATTGCCACCTGTTTCAGATTAGCACCAATAGGAGGCCATCGCGTTAAAAACAAAGGGGGCCTCAAGCCCCCTTGTGTAATTGTTGTTTCGTAACGGCGCGTTATTGTCGGTTGGTGTATTCCGCGTATGTCATTGCCGCGGTGCGATAGACCAGGTGCGCCAGCTTTGAGAAGGGTGTATAGGCAAATAGACTCCAGACAAATATCAAATGCACAAAATAAAGTGTATACGATATTCCCGCCATACCAGCCAAACGGGCCATTTGGGTCAACATGCCGGTCAAACCCAGGACCAATACAAGTCCCACCAGATACCAGTCCCAGTAGCTGGAAGCCTGATCTTTTTTGGTCATCCGGTTGCGCAACAATAATATGCCACCGACCACCAGTGCCACACCGGCAGCGTTGCCGAGCCATTTGACCGGATTTAATTGGCTGTAAGGGCCTTCGATATGCAGCACCCACTCTGCAATGAAAAAACAGTTGGTAACAATAAACAGCCCGATGAAGCTGAAAAGTACAAGCATATGAGCTGTGGAGCGCTCTTTGTTTTCGCCACACTCACTGAACTTGTTATGCTTAATGATGGTCAGCACAGTGCTTACCACCGCCTGGCCAACTTTGCCAAAATCTATCTTTTCATCCTTGGCTTTGCCGTCAGCCACCGCCTGTGCATGCATATCGGCCAAGAAACGCTTCAGCCCCAAGGCAAAAACGGCAATCGCACCAAAAAAGGTAGGAATCATGATAATGTCGACCAGATAGTTGTGAATAAAATTTGCTTGCCAAATTTCACCACCGGCGGGAATTGAGAAATTCAGCCAATTGAGACCAAAGGAATTAAAGATGAAGCCCATCACCAGAATAATCACCGCCGGAATGGCCAGCAGCACCGGCAGCATCTTGGGATTGGCAATGGCCTTGCTTAACGCTTTGGGTGTAGCATATTCTCCCACAGCATAAGCCCGGATGGCACCCAGTACTTCTCCGGGTTTGGCCTCACGCGGACAGCGCGTGTTGCAATCACCGCAATTATGGCACAACCAGATATCGTAATCGGATATCAGTTTGTCTTTCAAACCCCATGAAGCCGCAATCATTTCCTTGCGGGGAAAGGGCTTGTTGTCCGGTGAAATCGGACACGCCACGGAACAGGTTGCGCATTGATAACATTTCTTCAGGTCTGCACCACCCAGGGCACCGACTTCTTTGATAAAACCTAAATCAGGTTCAGCTACATATGTGTCTGCCATATTGACCTCCTATCAAACCGGCATCCATAGTCTCCGCCGGCTCTACTAATATACCGTTAGAAACCTTTAAATGGATTCGGACCGAGTTCTTCGATTTCTTCCACAAATTGGTTAATAATCTGTGGAATTTTATCATATTCATCGATGGCAACCTGGAATTGGGTTACGCGCTCTAATTCCAACGCCAGACTGGTCAGTGCATCTCCGATCTTTTTGACGCGGATGTCAGCTATCTCGCTGCCTTTCACGAAATGACACTGGTAATCATCACCATGTTTGCATCCCATTAAAAAGACACCGTCCATGCCTTGTGACAGGGCGTCCTTAATCCAGATCACATTGACCGATCCAAGGCAGCGCACAGGGATCAAACGAACATCGGCAGAATATGACATGCGATTCAGTGCCACGATATCCAGCGCCGGCAATGCATCATTTTCACATACCAATCCCAAAATGCGTAAGGGCGGTTCATCATAATCATCTTCCGACGGCACACCGATGGACTTGACCATGGAGCCAATGCTATCAATATTGTAATCGGCAAATCCAATGATGCGCTCCGGACACGAACCCATGCAGGTGCCGCAACGACGACAACGGGCCGGATTCGGTTTGGGCGTTCCCTTTTCATCGTCGTCCAGCGCGCCGAAGGGACATTCTTCGGTACAGCGCTTGCACTGGGTACAACGCTGAAAGAAAAAATCTGGAAAGGTCATATCTCCTGAACGCGGATGCACAGCCACGCCGCGATTCACCGATTCAATGCATTGAATCGCTTTCAAAGCAGCTCCGCTGGCATCTTCCATGGACTCTTCCACCGTCATGCCGCGTCGTATGGCACCGGCTGCATAAATGCCGGTCCGTTGGGTTTCATACGGAAAGCAAATAAAATTCGAATCGCAGTAACCTTTAAAAAGGTCGATATTATCCCGAAAGGCCGGTCCTTGGCGATAGGCCAGATTGACCACAGGATCATCTTTGGTCGCCGGAACCATGCCGGTGCCCAGAACGACCAAATCAGCTTTAACCTGAAGTTTTTCACCCAGTAGGGTATTGTCGGCATCAACGATAAGACCGCCCCCGTTTTTAGAAACTTTAGCGACCTCGCCTTTGGTCAGGAAAATCCCCGGATCCTGCTGTAGGCCTTTATAAAAATTCTCCTGCAATCCCGGTGTGCGCATATGTTGATAAAACACAAATGCTTTGCCGTCATCCGGATAATCTTCGCGCACGTATTTAGCCTGCTTCAACGCCACCAGGCTGGTAACCGCCCCGCAGTAATCAAAATCGGTATCATTGCCCTGGCCAGGGCTCTGGATAAAGACCACCGATTTGGCTTCTTGGCCATCAGATGGGCGGATGATCTTACCATTTTGGGCAATTTCTTCAAACTGCGCGTTGGTAACCACATCCGGCAATTCGCCGAAACCCAAATGCGCAAACTCCTCACCTTCCGGTTGATACGGCTGCCAACCGGCGGCTAAAACAACAGCACCATACATTTCTCCATCGGGGTCGAACTGAAGAATATCCTCTTTGCCCTCATTGTATTTCAGAAAAGCTTCATGCAGCTTTTCCGCATCCAGATCATTACCTTTTTCATCAACTTTCATTTCATCCGGCAACGGATAGGGCACATCAAAAGCGATTTTCTCCCCCGGCTTTTTAAATGTAACCGTAAAATTGCCTGGTTCGCCTGCTAAACGGGCAACGATCGTATCGGTGTTGACTGTAATATTGGCATCGCTTTCCACGGCCTGGATTTTATCGGCTACGATCGGATCAATCAGATTATCATATGGATTGGCGATGGGCAGCTGTCTGCGCCAGGCCGCCGCATGTCCCCCCAAAGCAGTTTCTTTTTCGACAAGCGTTACCTTATAGCCGGCTTTGGCGGCATCAAGCGCCGCTGACATGCCGGCCATACCACCGCCAATCACCAAAATGCGTTTGGATAAAGACTCCAGTTGGTACGGTTCCGGCAAATCGATCTTTTCAACTCGGACCATACCCATTTTGATATAATCCTCAGCCATCATCTGCACGCGATCGAAATTGTTTTCGTCTTCTTTTTCTTCTGCGGTCAACGCCGCAAATTCCGACCGGGGATGCGACCAGACCACACCTTCGCGCAAATTGACCCGGTCAACAATGCATCCGTCAAAACGAAACACATCATACAGCACCCGCCGCGAACAGGCGGCTAACACCAGTGTATTGATACCGTCATTGGCAATATCTTGCTTTAAAAATTCGACACCGTCCTTGCCGCACAGACAATCATGAACTTTTACCGGTAAGCCCTCCTCTTTCGGTACCTCGCACAATGCATCGATATCGAGTGCGTCGCCGATTCCACAACCTTTGCAAATATACACACCATATTTTTTATCCATGGATTATTCCTCCTACCTCGTCACCAGGGTTTGAATCGCTTTTAAGGCCATGCCGGTGGCGTTCTGATTGCTGGACACCACATCCGCCGGTTTATTGGCACATCCGGCCGCAAACATACCACCGTTTTCAAAATCATTGATAATGAATCCTTCATCGGTATAATTTAAATCCGCCGGCAACTTGGCAGTGGCCGTGGTAGGTTCCATTCCGGTAGCCAAAACGACCATTTCCACGTTCTGTTGAATTTTTTCGCCGGTCACCGCATTTTCAGCCACCACAGTGATGTTTTTGGTATCAGCGTCCTCATTTACTTCGGCAACCTTGCCCTTGACAAAGAAGATATTCTCATCGTCTTTGGCCTGCTGGTAAAATTTTTCATAGCGCTGACCGGGGGCCCGCATATCAATATAAAAGATATAGATTTTGGCATCCGGATCGCGTTCGCGCACATACATCGCTTGCTTTAGCGAGGCCATGCAGCAAATGTAAGAGCAATAGGGTAAATGATTCTCATCCCTCGATCCCGCACATTGCACAAAGGCGATACTTTCCGGCGCCTTACCGTCGGCTGGTCGCACGATTTTACCTTTGGTGGGACCATTGGGCGCCGCCAAACGCTCCATCATCATATTGGTGACGATATTGGGGTGCTGTCCGAAACCAAGATTATCAATTTTAGCCGCATCATAGGGTTGCCAACCGGTGGCCCATACGATCGAGCCAACGTTGAAATTCATGGTCTTGGGTTCCATGTCCAGTTCCACCGCATCGTACTGGCAGGCTTCTTGACAACGCTGGGCGTCCTCGGTGCCAATGATCTGCGGTGAAATGACATAACGAGACGGAAACGCCATTTCAAAAGGCAGATAGGCGCCCTTGATTTTTTGCATGCCAAAATCAAATTCATTGTCGATTTCCGCTTGGCAGGCATCGGCACAATCACCACAACAAGTACAATTTGCATTGACATACCGTGGGGTGATTTTAACGCTCACATCATAATTGCCGGGGCTGCCGGTTACGTTTTCTACTTCCGCCAATGTGAAAAACTTCAGACGAGAATTGTCTTTGATACGTCTGAAATTAATTTCAAGGCCACACGTGGGGGGGCACTGCTTGGGAAAGTACTGATTAAGCTGCGCCACACGACCGCCAAGGTAAGGGTTTTTTTCCACCAGAAAAACCTCGTACCCTGCTTCGGCTGCCTCGATGGCCGTTGTCAGCCCGCTGATTCCGCCGCCGACAACTAAAATACTATCGCTTGCGGGGGCTACATTTTCTTCTGTCATACTGTTTCCTCCGTACATCATTAAGTTGAATCGGTTAACAACAGTGGGGCTTGATTCTTGCCAACCGGATACATTGCTGCCACCAGCTTCGCGTATCCAAATACATCAATATTTTGAAAAATATTCAAAATATTTAGGCACTTGGACACGAAAGAGCGGATTATAATACGATTGCGGCAACCGGTCAAGGCTTAACTCGGCCGCCAACGCGGCTCAAAATAGAATCGCCTGCTTATGATAAAAAAATGCCTCCAAGCACACTTGGTGCCTGGAGGCATGATTATTTAAACAATCCGATCAAACAATAGTGGCTCAGTTATCACTGTGGAATGATCTGGACGTAGTCTTTCTTGAAAACATCCCATTCGCCGGACTTCGGATCGTATTTGGAATTGACGAAACAGAACCAGTTTTCGTCATCCTGTCCCGGATAATCGGCTTGATAGTAAAAGCCGGGATAACGGGTTTCCTTGCGAAACTGGATGTGGCGCAGATGCGATTCCACGGTCCAGATGCGGTGCTCGATTTCCCAGCAACGCATCAATTCGTGCAGATCGCCAGCGGCCAGTTTGTCACAGTCCTCACGCATGGTGGCCAGCAGATCCATGATGATTTCCAGGTTCTTGGAAGTGGTCAAGTAATAAGTTGCAGTTCCACCACCATACTCATGGGTGGCTTTCATCAACCGGTACATCATGCCGTTGGGCTTCAGGTAATTGGGATTGAAATCCACATGAGTGCTGAAACCCTGATTGTCCAAAAAGGTACGTACTGGTTTGTAGACCATATCCACCAGTTCTTGACTGGATTGAGCCAGAGCTGGCGCGAAGTCCGCATGATCTTTAGCATAGCGAACCATTTGCTTGGCGGCAATTCGACCTTCGGCATGGGAGCCGGAGGAGAATTTGTGGCCCGAGCAGCCAACGCCGTCGCCGGAGGTAAACAGACCGTTGACAGTGGTCATGCGGTTGTAGACTTTGCCGTTGTCAGCCTTGATTTTGTAAGAATCCGGTACCCAGTCGTAATCCGGGCCGGAAACCCACAGACCGCAGCAGCCGGAGTGGGAACCGAGCAGGTACGGTTCGGTCGGCATAACTTCGGAATTTTTCTTCTCAGGCTCGGTGTCGGTGGCACACCACAAGTTGGCCTGGCCGCAGGTCATGTCCAGGAAGTCTTCCCAAGCCTCGGCTTCGAGGTGCTTGAGCTCTTTCTTGTCCATGGTTTTGCCAAGATCTGCCAACGCGGTAACGGTGTCCATGATGATCGGGCCACGGCCTTCTTTCATCTCAAACAACATCAGGTGGTTGCGCAGACAGGTCGGGGTAATGGCCGCGGTTCCATAGGGTGCATATTTTTCAAGCTCGGCCTTGGCGGCGTCACTGGCAGCAAAGTTTTCACCCAGACCGTTGAGAGTCTTGGCTTTAAACAGCAAGAACCAGGCACCTACGGGGCCGTAACCGTCTTTAAAACGGGCCGGGGTGAAACGGTTTTCCATCATGGAAAGTTCGGCACCAACACGCATCAGCATGGTGTAGGTGGAGCCGGAGTTCCATACCGGATACCAAGCGCGACCTTTGCCTTCACCCACAGAACGTGGCTGATAGATGTTGACGGCGCCACCGCAGGCAACCATCATGGTTTTGCACTTGATGATGAAAACCTTGTTTTCGCGCACAGAAAAGCCGACCGCACCAGCGATCTGATTTTCTTTATTGGCATCCAGCAGTAGTTCAACGATAAAGACACGCTCCAGAATGTTATCTTCACCCAGCGCCAGTTTGGCAGCTTCGGCAACCACGCGTTTGTAGGATTCACCATTGATCATGATCTGCCATTTACCCGTGCGAACCGGCTGGGCTCCTGATTTCAGGGTGCCCATCTTCTGGCCTTTTTTACCGTCGAGGTTTTTACCATCTTCGGTTTTCTTCCAAATCGGCAGACCCCATTCTTCAAACAGATGCACGGAGTCATCCACGTGACAACCGAGATCAAAAATTAAGTCTTCACGCACGATGCCCATCAGGTCGTTGCGAACCATGCGGACATAATCATCCGGGCTGTTTCCGCCAATATAAGTGTTAATCGCTGAAAGGCCTTGGGCCACCGCGCCACTTCTTTCCATGGCGGCCTTGTCGACTAGCAAAACGCTTTGGCCTTCATCCATCCATTTTTTAGCCTCAAACGCAGAGCCGCAAGCTGCCATTCCGCCGCCGACGATCAGAATATCGACCTCACGCTCTTCAACTTCCGGATCCCTCACGGCTTTTAGTTCGCCCAAAGGTTTATTCGGTAATGCCATGTTATATCCTCCTTAATCTAAAATTGTTCGTTTTTAATAAATCTGCATTTTGAGCAACAGCTCGCTTATACCGTCGCCTGGGGAGTCGGAAGCGTATAGCCGTCAGCCTCTTGGGTTGAGAGCAGGCCGCTTTCAAGGTCGTTGCCTTTCAGGTCCGCATAAGCATTGGCTGAGCCTTCAGGAGTGGTTCGAATGGGGAACTTAAAGCGTTTGATGGTGCCATTGCGAAACTTGCAGGTCCACATAACATCTTCGGTACCCAGCATCGGCATAATGCTGCTTCCCAGCGGCACAAAGTCAGCATAGCCCCTGACTTCAATCGCCTGGGTGGGGCAAATCTTAACACACGAAAAGCATTCCCAGCACTGATCTGGTTCTTGATTGTATGCTTTCATCTCATTGGGTTCCAGAACCATCAGATCATTGGGGCAAATGTACATGCAAGCGGTCTTGTCGCCACCCTTGCAGCCGTCACATTTCTCGTCAATTACAAAACTTGGCATTTACAATACCTCCTAAATTTATTGTTACGTTAACAGTTTCATCCTACTGAACATTTCCGTTCAAAAAACGGCCCGAACACCTCCCTTCTAAATCGCGACTCGTGATTTAATCGCTGAGAGCCCGATTATTTAAATTTGGATTTCGAATATGTTTCAATATTCCGAATGATAAATGATAGTCGAGAGTCACCGACCTTATTTGCACTAATTCGATCAAGAAACAATGCTAAACAGAGTTTTTATAATAATATCAATAAGATAAGGATATACCCATTTCAGCAGATACGAAAAGTATCATCGAAATTTGTCTTTTGTCAAGCACAATTTCCGACGACCTTGGCGGGTAAATCACCGTCTTTTCAAAGCAAACGTGACGGTCACAAGATATGGTAATTGCGGTCGAATCATTTCTATATATGGTATTCAAAACCTATATACAGGGAATCAAAATACCTGATTGGGGCCGAATCAAACCTGTAACGTTTTAGGCGTTGACATCCAGATAAATCGTGTTAACTCTCATCGATAAATACGAATCGATGACAAAGATAGGAACCGAAAATCTAATAACGGATACTTTTTGCAACATTTTTTTCATTGCAATTCTTATTTAAAAAATGACAGATATGAATCAAGAAGCAACCATCTTATTGCCAGACGACACCTTGCAGTTTGAATGCTCAAAGGGCGTGCCCTGTTTCAATGAATGCTGCCGCGATCTCAATCAATTTTTAACACCCTATGACATTTTGCGCCTAAAAAATCATTTAGGCCTATCTTCAACCCAGTTTCTTGAGCAATATACCTCACAGCACACCGGGCCTGAAACCGGGTTGCCCATTATCACATTGAAACCCAGGTATGACGACCATCTCAAATGTCCTTTTGTCACACCGCAAGGATGTCGTGTTTATGCTGATCGCCCGTCTTCATGCCGCACTTATCCCCTGGCACGCATCGCCACCCGATCTAGATCTAATGGAAATATTAGTGAACGCTATATGCTGGTTCAAGAACCCCATTGCCATGGTTTTCAACAAACCAAAACTCAACGCATCAAGGATTGGATCAAAGCCCAGGGACTTGAACCCTACAACCAAATGAATGATCGACTCATGGAAATCATCAGCCTTAAAAATAGATTGCATCCCAAAGCACTTAATCTCGCAGCCCAACAGCTTTTTTATCTGGCATTATATGATCTGGATAATTTTCGGGGGCAAATTTTTACAAACGATTTGTTGAACGGTTTTATAACCGAACCGGAGAGCCTAGAAGCAATTCGCAGCGATGATGTGGCTTTATTAAAATTAGCCCTCAAATGGGTCAAAGCCAAACTATTTAGCCAGCCATAACCTGAAGCTACTATGCCTGTGCGTATTTCCGCTACATGATGATCTGCATGAAATGCCAAATAGGATCGGGTGATAAGACTTATGTAGACAACGGAGCGCTGCTAAACTTTCTGCAACCACTGGCTTGCTATTTAGGTTTGAAATAACGCGGCGTGATACCCCAAAGGAAAAATTTAACCCACTCAAATCCGAATTGCAACAGCTGGTCATCATCGATGCGTAATTTTTTACGAATGGCCGGCTTAATTTTATAGCGCTTTTTAAAACTGCTATCGAACACAAACGACCGGAATCGGTCGATATTGTAGCACGCCATAAATGCCATTTTCCCGCGGGCGCCGTAAGGCCCCTCGGCACCCCAGGGATTATTTTCAAATAAACGCTTCACTTCCGCCCAGCGCACCGTCATCTGATTGTAACGAATCGCCTGTTGATCCTGGCACCACTCATCAATCGTCCATTGCTGTGATTCGTGCTGACCCTGGCAAAAATCTGGCGGCCGCAAAAAGTGCACCGGTTCCGATGTGTTGGTCGTCGCATCGTAAAGCAAGCCTTGCTCGACGGGAAACGTACGACAGGTATCGGGACGATCCAGATAAACGGAACAACCCGAGGTAGATAAAAACGGGCAGGTTTTTTCCTTATTATCTGCCATACGCAACAGTACATCCGGAAAATGTGAGTGCGGCCGCAGCACGATATCAACATATTGATCAAGAAATTCATCAGAGTTAATCTCCAAATTGCGCCTGAGGCGAATAACATCGTAAGGATATAGGAATAGATTTAAATTGCGACAGCAACGGTTGAAACACGAAATTTCAGGATAACACCGAAAGGCAAAGGAGTCGCCCTTCAGCAAGCGTTTGCCAGGAATATCGTTAATTTTTTTTCCATCAAGCTGTTTCATAATACAGTCGGTGTAAATCTTTGATCTTACCGCAACCTTGCGCCAGAATCACGTAAATGCAACGATCATTTCAGCCATGGTCATTTTAAATTTAGCCCTAAATTCCAAAAGATTGCGCAACTCTTTCTCAAGCGCCGCCATCTGCATATAATAAGGTGTGCGGTCCAATGGCAGAATGTCCGCATGGGTACTGCCTGGCAAAAATTCCTCACACCCCGGCCCGGTTACGAACTTGCCGTCCGCTCGGCTAGTTGAGTGCGGGATGCCGTGCAGTCGACAAATCATCGGTCGAAAATCGTATAACCGACACAGGCCGGCATCGTTAACCGGACACATATGCCGCAGGGGCCTGGCGCGCCGTTTTGCTTTTTCCAGTTGGCAGCAATATGTCCGGGCGCGCTGTTTGATATCTGCCTGACAATTTGGGCTGAGCGCTAAATAACCATTTCGAATATATAGAAATTCCATTAACGTGTGATGATAAAACAGGGTTTGGCAGCAGTTGTCCGCACATCCCTGACACTTAAAACCGGTGGATTGACAATAGACCTCATAGGCCTGATCCATTTCCGAAAATAGAGATGTTAGTCGATTGAGAAAGGACCGGCTGTCGTTGTGGCACTCAAAAGCGCTAATCAGCGGCCGATAGCCGGTGCCGGCATTAATGAATGAGTTGCTAGGCATAATCTTATCGATAGTGTTCAATGAAAATGACGCGCTTGGGCTGCGGTAATCGCAATAATGTCGATCGCGGTAGTCATTAGGTTCATTTTGAAAAAAACTTTTCAAATACTTTATGATAAGTATATTTATACTAAATCAAAGTCGCTCTATTTCATGCGATCGACATTTTGTAAAGGAATAGATACTTTTTTACAACTTAGGCAGCCAAGTGCATCGATCACTTGTGGCTGCTAAGTTGCACACAGGGAGCATGCTGTCCGTGGATGGACATCACTTAATAATGGGTGATCTGATAGACGTCGTCACCGGCGAAATTTTACCAGATACCCACGACGAACGGTATCGTCAAGCCATCGGTCGCATGCTGATGGAATCCAAAGGATATCAACGAAGCAACTTGCAACCGCGCTGCGAACTTCTCGTGCAAGCCGATAACAAAAAAGCGATCATTAAGATCGACTACAAAATTTGGTTAAATTCTGCGTCAGCCATGATTATTAAATACGGACCGGGATCATTGGTAACCAGACATCGACCGGCATTGGCCGCAGCGCGCTTGCTGGAACCTTACCAAATACCCATCGCGGTAGTTACAAACGGTGAAGACGCAGATATTTTAGAGGGCCGCTCCGGCAAAATTCTTTTTCAAGGATTAAGCGCCATCCCTTCTAGAGCCCGTCTGGGTGATCTGATAGCCCACTACCTGCCGGAGCCGATTTCAGCGCAAAGAGCAGAAATGGAATCACGTATATTGTACTGTTATGAAGTTGACGGCAGTTGTCCTTGCGATGACACTGTTTGTCGATTGTAAATTACATGTCACGCAAGCACCTGTCGGATCGATTTCGGTAGGTGGGCAAAAATTTTTTAAAATTTCAATATGTTGTCCTGTGTCCGTTATGCGCCGGCAGGTCATTTGCAAAGTGGTTTTATCCGTTCAAAATCTGTTATTGATGATTGTATTTTTTGCTTGCAATTCTTAACATGGTTATATATTTGACTTTTCGTTATTTTTATATCAATACAATTAAGACTTTCCAGTGGGCGCTTGCCACAAGCAGTAAGGTGCTTTTTAACTTTTACATGAGGAGGTGACGTATAGTTAATCCCAGAAAGCCTGGTAGAAGCTTTAAAGACAGAACCAAAATAAACAAATACATAAGGGCCAAAGAGGTCAGGGTGATAGATCCAGACGGTACACAGATTGGCGTCATACCAATTGCGCAGGCGCTTGAAACCGCCGCTGAATTTGGTCTCGATTTAGTGGAAGTATCACCAAATGCGAACCCTCCGGTTTGCAAAATCATGGATTATGGCCGCTATAAATACCAGCAGGATAAAAAGAAACAAGAGGCCAAAAAGAAGCAAACCACGTTTCAGGTTAAAGAGATAAAAGTACGTCCTAAAACAGGCGAACATGACCTCAATGTAAAAATCGGACATATTAAAAAATTCCTAACGCGCAAAGACAAAGTAAAAGTTACGCTGATGTTTAGGGGGCGTGAAATAACCCTGACGGAACTCGGTCGTGAAGTGCTGGCTAAAATAGTTGAAGAAATCGATGAAATTGCGGTTGTCGAGCAGGCGCCAAAGTTTGAAGGCCGCACGATGGTTATGATTTTAGCGCCAAAATAATTTTTTATTACCATCTTTAGCTGTATTCATTTCATCGCTGTTAACGCTGCAACTGGTTGATTGTAGATTACTGTTTTCTGCATTGGCGTGAGCGGAATGATCCGCATGCTCACGCCAAATATTTTTTGAAGCGTGACGTCGTAAACTATTTGAAAGCTAAAGAATCATCTCCATATTGCCAGAGGATAAAGCTAGAAAAGACCACGGAAACCATTATTGAAACGTTAATAAAGGAGATCATCAAATGCCAAAAATCAAAACAAATCGAGCTGCGGCCAAACGGTTTAAAAAAACCGGCTCGGGAAAATATGTGTTTGCCAAATCGCATGCCAGTCATATTCTGACGAAAAAAACACGCAAACGCAAACGACGATTAAGACAAGCACACATTATTGACAAAACCAATGTAAAAGAAATCCGGCTGCTATTGCCCAACGGTTAAAGCAGCTTGATACAATTTTTTTTAAGGAGAGCAACCATGCGAGTAAAGAGAGGATATAAAGCCCGTAGAAGGCGTAAAAAAGTTTTAAAACTGGCCAAGGGATACCGCGGGGGTCGCAGCAAACTTTTCCGCACCGCAACCGATGCCGTCGATAAAGCCCTCATGTACGCTTACCGGGATCGACGCGCCCGCAAACGCGATTTTCGCAGATTATGGATCATACGCATCAATGCAGCATCGCGTATGAATGGGCTGTCATACAGTAAATTTATGCACGGATTAAAAACAGCCGGCGTTCAACTTGACCGTAAAGTTCTTGCCGATTTGGCTGTTTCAGATCCCAGCGGATTTACGAGCGTAGCCAATTTGGCATCCGAACATATATAACTGACCGCGGAGGG
>JASJAZ010000168.1 GCA_030066785.1 Desulfobacterales bacterium
AGGGAAAACTGGCAGCTCTATCTATTTTAAATCAATTTGGCAGACTAAAAACCAAAAGAAATTCCCGCCAGCAAGCAAAACTATTAAAAAAGCGTCTGCATTATTTGAATTTTGGCAAATTTTTAAATCGCCAATGGGCAACTTCTCCCCGCGAATGGGACCAAATTCATGATGATACTATTATTTGCCGTTGCGAGGATATCACCCTGGGTACCATTCGTAGTTGGATTAAAAAAGGATTCAATGTGGTACATGATCTGAAAAAAGCGACCAGATGCGGCATGGGTACCTGTCAGGGCCGCACCTGTGGGCCAATGATTTATGATATTATAGGGTCATACAATGGCTCAGACAAACACTTTCCAAAGCATTTAACGGTAAGAACACCTGTGAAACCGGTATTTTTGGGTGACCTAATAAAGTAGTTTATTGGGCTCATAAGACGACCTTTACCCAAATACAATCATTAAGTCTCAATTGATCATACGGTAGATGCAAATGATAAATTTAGGAATAATAAAACGATAGATAAAATAATGACGATAACCATTTTACTATATCCATTTTTTTAAATACGTACTTTTGAGACTTGATCATGAAAATATTAATTGATTCCAAATGGGTCGACAAAGATGATCAAGTCGGTGTTTATGACCCGTTTGACAATTCCTTTATCGATTATATTCCCAAAGCCGATCGAGAAGATGTTAAACGGGTACTAAATGCCGCGGAAAAAGGTAAAAGCATCGCCAAAAATCTAACCATCTACGAACGCTCACAAATATTATATAAAACTGCAGATATATTGACATGCCGAACAGAAGAATTTGCGCAGTTGCTGGCAAGGGAGAGCTCCAAAACTATCCGGGAAGCTCGCAAAGAGGTAAGTCGGTGTGTTAATACCCTTAGGGTCTCAGGAGAGGAAACCAAGCGTATCCATGGCGAAACGATTGCTTTTGATTCATTCCCAGGGGGCGAAAACCGGAAGGGATATTATTACCGTTTTCCAATCGGAATAATACTCGCTATAACACCCTTTAATGATCCTCTCAATCTGGTAGCCCATAAACTTGGTCCGGCCTTTGCGGGAGGAAATAGTGTTATTCTTAAACCAGCCACCGTAACGCCTCTCTCAGCGATTAAACTGGCAGAAGCATTTTTAGAAGCGGGTTTGCCTCCTGAAATATTGCAAATTATCACCGGCCACGGTGTCGAAATCGGTGAGCCTTTGATAAAAGATGAACGAATCCAAATGCTATCGTTTACGGGAGGTATTTCCGCAGGAAAAAAAATTGTCTCCATCGCCGGCATCAAGAGGCTGGGTATGGAACTTGGTTCGAATTCTCCGGTTATTGTTTGGAATGACTGTGATATTCAATGGGCAGTTGATTCCTGCGTTTCAGGTGCTTTCTGGGCCGCTGGGCAGAACTGCATTGGGGTCCAACGTATTTATATACACAAGATGATATATGAGGAATTTAAAGTTAAATTTATACATCGAACTAAAAACATGACCATCGGAAATAAAATGTCCGAAAAAACGGATATGGGTCCGATGATCACAACAACAGAAGCTATAAGGGTTGAAAACTGGATAAAGGAAGCAGTGCAGTCTGGTGCCACCATTTTATGTGGCGGGAAAAGACAAGGGGCACTGTTTCATCCAACGGTACTTGAAAATGTGCCGAAAAATTGTCGGGTTTATTATGAAGAAGTTTTTGGCCCCGTTGTCAATTTATTCCCAATCGACGACTTTAATGAAGCGATTAAAGAAGCCAACCAATTAGAGTACGGGCTGCATGCGGCGGTATTTACCAAAGATGTTAATCTCGCTTTTAAGGCAGCCTATGAAATCGAATGCGGCGGCGTAATGATTAATGATTCCACTGATTTCCGACTTGATTCCATGCCATTTGGTGGTGTAAAAAATTCCGGATTGGGGCGGGAAGGGATTAAATTTGCCCTTCAAGAAATGACAGAACCAAAAGTCATCTGTTTTTATCACGGTTAAAATTATGACAGGAAAGATAATATGGACTTAAAAGGTTTGTTTACAGCCATTGTTACGCCTTTTAAATTAGATGGCAGCTTAGATAAAGATGCTTTAAACAAACTAATTGATTTTCAGATAGCAAACAACGTGACAGGAATAGTTCCCTGCACGGTTACTGGTGAAAGTGCCACACTCTCGCACAATGAGCACGATTGGGTTATCGAATTAACAGTTAAGTATGTTAATAACAGAACCCTCGTTCTTGCTTCAACCGGAAGTAATTGCACACGGGAAGCTCTTAGGTTGTCGCGACATGCTCAAAAAGCCGGTGCTGATGGTGTTCTATTGGTAAACCCATACCTGAATACGCCTAGTCAAAAGGGACTATATCTTCATTTTAGAACCATAGCGGAAGAAATAAATATTCCCTGTGTGTTATTAAACTTGAAGGAGCAAACCAATGTTAATTTAGATGCAGCAACATTATTAAAATTGGTCAAAGCATGCCCCAATATAGTTGGAATATGCGAAGTTGGAAAAAACCTTGACCTGGCCACAGAATTTCTATCGTTGAAAGGCCCTTCTATAAGCGTTTTAATTGGAAAAGACGACCAAGCAATCGATTTTATCCAGATGGGAGGGAATGGATTACTATCTGTGGCCGCAAACATCGTACCGAGTAAAATGACCCAAATGATCCAAACCGCTTTTAATAAAGATTATAAAACAGCGGAAAGTATAAAAGCAGAGTTATCGAATCTTTTTAAAATTCTGCGGCTAAAACCCGACCCCGTTCCAGTAAAAACACTGCTATCACATATGAAATTATGCAAAGAATCTTTTCGCTTGCCGATCTGTGGTTTTGATGATCGCCAATTTGAGGATAGTATAATTAATATTATAAAAGAATTAAAATTAGAACCTATCACCTAAAGACTAGGACATCATCGTGTCCGAACAACCTGCTAACTCTAAAGTAAATAGCGCAATCGGTATTATTATGCTCGATACGATATTTCCTAGAATTTTAGGCGATGTTGGAAATCCAGACACGTTTTCCTTCCCTGTCCTGTATAAAACCGTAAAAGGAGCCTCCCCCAAACGGGTAGTTATTGATGCAGATCCTTTTTTACTGCAACCATTCATTCAAGCTGCTCGAAGTCTTGAAAATGAGGGTGTAAAAGCGATTGCTACCAGCTGTGGTTTTTTAGCCATATTTCACAGAGAGTTGACAAATGCCGTCAATATTCCGGTTTTCACATCTAGCCTTCTGCAGGTTCATTCCGCAATGGCAACTATAAGAGAGGATCAAAAAATAGGCATTTTAACTGCCCGCAGTCAATCGTTGACTTTAAAGCATTTTATCGGAGTAGGAATAGAATCTTATCCGCTATGTGTCATTGGCTTGGAATCAGCCGAAGAGTTTAGTGCTGTATTTTTAGAGGGAAAAAAGAAAATTGATATTAATAAATGCCGGATGGAACTGGTTTCAGCGGCTAAAAAATTGATCAAATCCGAACCAGATGTTGGTGCAATTGTTTTAGAATGTACGAATATGCCACCTTACGCTCGCGACATCCAGGAAGCGGTTGGTTTGCCAGTATTTGATGTGGTCACGATGATAAACTACGCATATTCGGCAGTGACTAAGCAAAAGTTTATATAATTCATTGTCTGAATTAAAAACCGTCTTACACGAATCCCAGTCTGGTTGAAAAACTGATAACCTAAATACTTTCGACAACCTCGTAAACCTTATCCAGGGCTTGATTGAGATTTTGTGGTTGCGTGCCGCCGGCCTGGGCCATATCGGGGCGCCCGCCACCACTTCCGCCTACCAATTCGGCCACTTGCTTCACGATCTTCCCGGCATGGAAACGGTCGGTAAGATCTTTGGAAACGATACAAATCAACAGTACTTTTTCACCGGCTACACTGCCCAGAGCAATGATGCCGGAGACCAGTTTGGTTTTTAATCGATCGGCCAAATCCCGCAAGGCCGCTGGCGAATCAATGTTAACCACTTTGGCCAATACTTTTACCCCGTTTATATTACGAATATCGTCTTCCGACGGCTCGGCCGACTGGGTCGCCAGCTTGGATTTCAAATTGTCCAGTTCCTTTTCCAAGGCCTTGTGATCCGCAAGTAATTTGGCAACCCGCTGGGTTAATTCCTCTGGTTTGGTTTTTACCAATTGGGCTGCATCATGTAGCGCGCGGCTGTTTTGCTGCACATACGCCACTGCGGCGTTACCGGTTAAGGCCTCAATGCGGCGTACCCCCGCGGCAATACTCGATTCAGCTATGATTTTAAATAATCCGATATCACCGGTCATTTGCGTGTGGGTGCCGCCACAAAGCTCTTTGCTAAAAGACGCCAGTGATACCACCCTGACACGGTCGCCATACTTTTCTTCAAACAGTGCCGTGGCGTCGGACTTAAATGCTTCTTCGGCTTCCATTTCTTCGGTATGCACGGAAACATTTTCAATGATGCGCTGGTTGACCAGCGATTCGATTTCTTCCAGCTGATCGACTTCCACTTGTGAAAAATGCGTAAAATCAAAGCGCAGCCGCTCCGGTGCTACCAGGGAACCGGCCTGTTTAATGTGATCGCCCAACACCTTGCGCAACATGGCGTGCAAAATATGGGTGGCAGTATGATTTCGCGCCGTAGCAGTGCGCGCGGTATCATCTACCATCAGGGAAACAGTGTCGCCTTTTTTGATTTTGCCCGCCAAAACTTGGCCTTTATGAATGATGAGTCCGGTAGGATCTTTGATAGTGCTTTCCACGATCATCTCAGCATCTGCGGTTGTGATTTTGCCCCTGTCTCCCATTTGGCCACCGGCTTCCCCATAAAAAGGCGTGGCGGCGGTAACGATCTCGGCCGCATCACCGCTGCGGGCCTCCTCGACCTCTTGATCTTCCTTGACAATGAGAAGAATAGTTGATTCATCGGTAGTGGTGCCATATCCACTAAATTCGGGTTGGATTCCCTGGCTGGCAATACGCTTGTACCCGTCGCTCAATTCTGTAAAACTGACGGTTGACCGCGAACGTTCGCGTTGGGCGTCCATCGCGGCATCAAAGCCCTGCATATCTAACGCAATATTTTCTTCCCGCACCACATCACGCACGATATCCACTGGAAATCCATAGGTGTCATAAAGCTTAAATATCAATTTGCCGGGAATCGTATTGTCGCCTTTAGCCTTAATATCTGCCAGCGAATCGTTAAGCAACCTGAGACCTTTGTCCAGCGTCTCGAAAAATCGGGTTTCTTCGTTCTGGATAACATTGGTGATAAAGGCGCCGGCATCAATCAAGTCCGGATAAGCCGGTTGCATGATATTGAAAACAACTTTAGCTGTGTCAAACAAAAAAGGTTGGGTCAAACCGATATTGCGTCCATAGCGAATGGCTCTGCGCATAATGCGGCGCAGTACGTACCCGCGCCCATCATTGGAGGGCAGAACACCGTCGCCGATTAAAAATGCCGCGGCGCGACTATGATCGGCAATAACCTTCAAGGCCACATCCACTTCGTGGGATTCGCCAAACGGCTTTTCAGAAAGCTGCGCGGCGCGCTGAATAATCGGCAAAATTAAATCGGTTTCGAAATTGGTGGTCACATTCTGCAAGATAGCCGCCATGCGTTCCAGACCCAAACCCGTATCAATACTTGGTTTGGGCAGCGGCGTCATGTTACCATCCGCATCGCGATTAAATTGCATAAACACCAGGTTCCAAATTTCCAGAAAACGATCGCATTCGCAACCAAGAGCACAATCGGGCTTATCACAGCCGTATTCCGAACCGCGATCTAAATGGATCTCGGAACAGGGACCACAGGGACCTGTATCACCCATGGCCCAAAAATTATCTTCTTCGCCAAAACGGACAATGCGATCTTCCGGTACCCCGATATTTTTGCGCCACAGTTCAAAGGCTTCATCGTCATCCAAATAAATCGAAACCCACAAACGATCTTCAGGTAAACCATATCCGCTGACCAGCAAATCCCAGGCAAATTCGATTGCCAATTCTTTAAAATAATCGCCAAACGAAAAGTTTCCCAGCATTTCAAAAAACGTATGATGTCGGGCGGTGTAACCGACGTTTTCAAGGTCATTATGCTTACCACCCGCCCGCACACATTTTTGCGATGAAGTGGCGCGCACATAGCCTCTTTTTTCTTCGCCAAGAAATGAGCGCTTAAACTGGACCATTCCCGCGTTGGTAAACAGCAAGGTCGGATCATCCTGGGGCACCAGCGATGAGCTTCTCACAATGCGGTGTTCATGCTTATTGAAAAAATCTAAAAACTTACTGCGAATATCATTGCCTGTCATATCGCCACCATTTCAAATGATTCGTATAAAGTTATGAAAATTTTTCGGCCGACGTTACTAAAAAGTTGTGCTGCAAGCCAGGAAACGTTAGTGCACTTTTGGTGTATATTCAATTACCCGGCAAACCGCTCTCGGTGATTTGTTATTCTTCTGCGGCAGCCTCTTGCGCTTGTTTTTCAGCTGGTTCTTCGCCGGTGGGCAAGTTGAGCGCTGCCCGCAGCCTGATTAAAATACTGGCATAGAGATCCGGGTTATCGTTAAAAAATATCTTGGCATTGTTGCGCCCCTGGCCAATACGTTCGCCATCGTAAGAGTACCAAGATCCGCTTTTATCGATGATCCCTTTTTCAACTCCCATATCCAGAAGATCGCCTGTGCGGGAGATGCCCTCTCCATATGTGATTTCAAATTCGGCGTCTTTGAAAGGCGGGGCCATTTTGTTTTTTACGACCCGCACCCGCGTACGGTTGCCAACAATTTCCTGTCCGTCCTTAATGGCACCCGTTCGGCGAATATCCAGGCGCACCGAGGCGTAAAATTTCAATGCGTTGCCGCCGGTGGTTGTCTCGGGATTGCCGAACATGACCCCGATTTTCATCCGAATCTGATTAATGAAAATAACCGCCGTCATGGTTTTTCCGATGGTGCCGGTTAATTTGCGCAAGGCTTGAGACATCAGGCGGGCCTGCAAGCCCATGTGAGCGTCTCCCATTTCGCCTTCGATCTCCGCTCTAGGTACCAGTGCCGCTACCGAGTCGATTACCATGATGTCAATTGCACCGCTACGCACCAACATATCAGCAATTTCCAGCGCCTGTTCACCGGTATCCGGTTGCGCCACCAGTAACTCATCACAATTGACCCCCAGCTTTTTGGCATACACCGTATCCAATGCATGTTCGGCATCAATAAATGCGGCGATACCACCTTGTTTTTGGGCTTCGGCGACAGCATGCAGCGCTAATGTCGTTTTGCCGGATGCCTCAGGGCCAAATATTTCGATTACCCTGCCCCGCGGTAAACCGCCAATTCCCAGGGCACTGTCAAGGGCCAGGGATCCGGTGGAAATGGTCGGAACCTCGATCACCGATTTGCTGCCCAATTTCATAATCGAGCCTTTGCCAAATTGACGCTCTATTTGAGACATTGCGGATTCAACCGCTTTTTGCTTGTCCGGTGATTGGGCCATAAATTCCTCCTCTATTCGTTGCCTGCTATGTTGGGTGTTGATTTCAAATAAGATATTGTCTTTGAAAATTGCGCTTTTAGCTTAGGGATTTAAGGATTTGGTCAGCCGAATGCTCATTAATTCACGGTATTCAGCCCCGGTTGGTTTCAACTGACTTTCAAATAAAATAAGCCTGTCAGCCATAAACGTGTCTGTTTTAAAAGGCTGGCAAGTCGCCATCGCTTCCAGTAAGGCAACCGAATTAATCCGCCCTTTGATGCGCCCCATCGTTAAATGCCCTTTGAAAGGACGATTCTCAGGTTTAAATCCGATGGCAGCCAGTTGCGCATTCAAATATTGATGCAATTCGGTTAAATCATCAGTTTGACCGGCTAACCCTGTCCATATGACCCGCGGCCGTTTGATACCCGGAAAAACACCCAATCCTTGGGCTTTCAATTCCATCGGGTTGAAAGTATGCCCGCATTTTTCCAGAATTACAGCCGTTTTTTGAATTTCTTCTTGAGTAATGTTGCCTAAAAATTTTAGGGTCAGATGAATATTGGTGGGCCGCACCCACGCCACTTTAAACCGGTAAGTTTTGATTTTAGCCTGCACCGCACCAATTGATGATACAATGCGCGCGGGCAGACTGAAGGCTATAAATGCACGAATGGTCTCTGGCATCTAAATCATCGCACCGGCTTTGCACAAAGTTGCTAAATGATTGCCCTTCTTACGTTGTCGGCATAAATTATTAACCATTACCCACATCAGTTGGTCAACTGTTATTTCTTTAACTGCGGCATGGTTTGTGGCAACATGAACTGCGGTTCACCCAAAATAAATTTGCCTTGGCTAATCCATTTTTTGAGCATATCGGCGATTTCCCGCGCTTTAACCGTACTGGACAATGGCACTGTCGGTATTTTTTCGCCTTGGAAAGTAATCCAGCCGCTTTTTAATTCAGCATAGCTGACTTGCCCATAGCTTTTAGATTGCCCATTGGGGTAGTCTTGGCCATAGTCGATAATTTGCGTAAAAAGATCCTCATCACTGACCGCTGTATGTTGCGCAATGTCTTCGTTTAGGATGGGAATCGGAATGCCGAGTCCCACCGATAGAGACACGCCATAGCCTTGAATACTTGCGCCCATCAGCCATTTAGCGCTCATTTTTTTTAAATCACCCATAGTCCAAAGGGTTCCCGCAGGCGTGAGTGGAATACCCATTTTACTCCGTTTTACAACCGGCTTATGTTGGGTTCCATGCCAAGTGACAAAACCTTCGGCGCCACCCAGAAAAATCCGCGTGCCCAACCCGATGGTTTGGTAATAGGGATCATTTAGCAACGGGCTAAGCTGCCCCGCGGAACAATAATTGGCATTGCCGGCGCGGGGCTTTAACGTGCCCATATAGGTATACACCGTTTTATTGGAAAGATTAACGGCACAGTTGTAATTCTGATACCCGTTGCGCGGATTGCATAGAACTGCATTGGGAATTGAGCGCAAGGTAATGTCTTTTTCAACCGACTGATTTGGATAGCAGTCGGTGCCATAAGCAGTGGCCTTGAGCTGCACCTTTTTCCCGGCCACCAGATCCTGAATCACATGCCCGCCACCATAATTAAATTTGCCCGGATAGACTTTGTTGAGCGGATCATCCTGCCTGGGCTCGGTGGCGCCGATATAGCAATCCACCGCTGCGACGCCAGCATAGGCCGGGACTTCATTCAACCATACGTTGGCCGCTTTTATTCCCGGTACCGCATGGCCAAAATTGATAAATGCGCCTGAGGAGCACATGGGGGCAAATGTTCCCGTTGTTACGACATCCACATGCCGGGCAGCCTCCTCAGATCCCTGTTCTTTTACAATACCAATCATTTCTTCAGCTGTAACAACGACCACATCACCGCGTTTTATTTTTGCGTTAATCTCTTTATAAGTCTTGGAGACCTTCAACTTGGGCATGTCATCAAACTCCTATCAATTCTTGCCAATCAAATGTACCAATCCGAGAATTTATGGGATCTGCAAATGGTTAATCCGGAAATCGCCCGGGAGATTGCATGAACGGGTCTATTTTATCCGATTTCCTTTTCGACCTGTTTTATTTTTTGGGTTACATTATGTTTGATCCACATCGCGTCCCACCATTCAACCGGATTCACAAATGCATCGTGGACCATCATGGCGTAATGCAGATGATCACCGCCGGCCAGGCCCGTGCTGCCAGTGTATCCAATGACTTCTTGGCGGGACACCGTTTGTTCAGGTGTAACCGCTATCCGGCTCATATGGGCATACATGCTGAACAATCCGAAACCATGGTCAATAATAACCGTGTTGCCATAAATGCCTAAAAATTGAGCAAACACCACTCTGCCATGATTAGCCGCCGGTATCGGTGCCTGGTTGATGGAGGCCAGATCGATTCCGTAATGCGTCTGTTTATCGATTATTTTCCCTTTGTATTTATAGATGCGCCCATCGCCGAACCCAGACATTTGGGCCGATCCGGGCAGCCGCACGAAAGCCTCTTCCCAAAAAATTTGGTTATGGGTACTATGATTGATTTCAGCAATTTTTTCAAAATTAGCTTTGCGCACTTCTCGATTGATTGTCAAAAACTTTTCGATGGCGCTTTGTGAAGATTTATCTACCAGCTCCTTTTTAAAATCGGGAAGCTTGCGGGCCAGAAATCTATCAGAAATATTGATGATGTCCTTTTTGAAGGCCTTGCGATTAATAAAGCATTTTAGCGCTACAGCTGATTGGTTGCCGGCGTAGTCGGCAGCAGTGATATGAATCGGGGTCTGTGTGCTTTGACGATTATCAAGCGCAAAGAAAGCCATCCAAATATCTGACTTTTTAAAATATCCAAAATGACCCGGAAAGAGGTGTTGGCCGACCTTGACGCCGGCTTGCGGACAGGGTTCCGACAATCGATAGATGACGAATCCGGTACCGCCCTGTCGGACATAATGCCCGCGGCTTAATATCTCAATGGACGGTGGTTGGGTATCAATCGTAATCTGCTTCTCAAGATAGACCTGGTTGCCTTTTCCCCAGTTGCGCCATGATTGGTCCCTGGCACTGATGCGCAGCATGGCATCGCCTTCTGCGATTTTTAACTGGGCTGGATTGATCTTAATCGAAAACAATGAACGATGAACGTCGCCATCTTTTTCAATACCGGCATTATCAAATGTTTTTTTTAGCAGGGTGATTTCCCGCCCTTTTTGCAGCAATCCAATCCATATATTGCGAATACCGGTTTGGGCATCAGCAACCTCGATCTCAATTTCCTGCGAAGGCCCGATAACCGGAACTTCCAGATTGATTTGAAGTTGCGGTTTCTCACCCTCGAAACGTCCCGCAAATACCATCAACAAAAA
>JASJAZ010000021.1 GCA_030066785.1 Desulfobacterales bacterium
AAAAAAAATGGAGCGGGAAACGGGATTTGAACCCGCGACTTCGACCTTGGCAAGGTCGCACTCTACCACTGAGTTATTCCCGCTCAGATAATGATCTATTTGCTATCGATTTACCGTGAAATTGTCAATAAAAATTTAAGACAGCAAAAGCTTTCTGAACTTGATAAAATAATCAGTTCCTGACCAAATGGTAAATACCAATGCACCCCACAGGAAAAAGTACCCAATGGCATGTAGATTGATTCCGAAATATTCATAATGAAATATTAACGGAATAATCGCGGCAATCTGGAAACCGGTCTTATATTTCCCGAGCTTGGATGCCGCAATATCTTCACCTCTTTCAGCCACGATATTGCGTAAACCATTGACAGCCAGTTCGCGTCCAATAATGGCGCAAACAATCCAAGCCGGGATCCAATTGTGGGCCGTCAGCATGATAAATGCCGACGATACCAGCAATTTATCTGCAACGGGGTCCATTATTTTGCCGAAATTTGATTCCAAGCCTCGGCGGCGGGCATAATAACCATCCAAATAGTCGGTAATCGCCGCAGCACTGAATAATATAGCAGCAAAAAAAGTGCAAAAACGGTTCGGGAAATACAACAGAATGACAATAACCGGTATCGTCGCAATTCGAAAAAGAGTTAAAACGTTTGGATTGTTTAGGGCATTACGAAAATTGCTGCTGATAGCCATAAAATTAAGCCTTCAAGGTATCTATTATTTAACTTTTTTCCAGTCCTCCAAAAAACTTTTAATGCCTTTATCGGTCATGGGATGCGCTGCAAGTTTTGCCAGCACGCTGTAAGGAATCGTGGCAATATCCGCACCGATCAGTGCTGATTCGAGCACGTGCAAGGGGTTGCGAACACTGGCCACAATAATTTCTGTATCAAAAGCGTAATTATGGTAAATCTCAGCAATCTGTTCCACCAGCAAGAGCCCTTCTTGGGACAGATCGTCCAAACGCCCAACAAAGGGACTCACAAAGGTGGCTCCGGCTTTGGCGGCCATCAAAGCTTGCAGGGCGGAAAAAACGAGCGTCACATTGGTTTTGATGCCTTCTTGTGACAAAGTACGTACGGCTTTAATGCCGTCGATTAACATCGGAATTTTTATCACGATGTTGGCATGCAGGGATGCTAAATGTCGTGCTTCCTTGACCATGCCATCGACATCACAGCTGATAACCTCTGCACTGATCGGACCATCGACAATCTCGCAAATTTCTTTTAAAATCTCTTCAAAATCTCGACCTTCTTTGGCAATCAGGGTAGGATTGGTAGTCACCCCATCTACCATACCCATACGATTGGCTTCTTTAATTTCATCAATGTTGGCTGTATCAATAAAAAATTTCATTCAGACACTTTCCTCCTATATTCTATTTACCAAACGCTTTGAGAATTTATGTATTACCCTGTCCTGAATGTGTTTCTAAAAATCCATCGCGGCATTTGGCGCTACAAAAGTAAACATCACGATCCCCGATCTGCATATGAATGCCTTTGCTACGCGGAAAATAAACGTTGCAGAATGGATCTTTAACCATAATATCGTCAATTTGACCGGCGTTTTCACTGGAATCATTTTGTGAGTGTGGAACAGATGGGTGCTGCCAAGACTTCCAGGCCCGGTAAAGGAGATAGACCAAAATGCCAATGATTAATAATCGCATTGAAATTCAATAACCTTCTGATCGGCATCATCAAGTTCATCCAGAAGCGCTTGTACGTTCTTATTGAGCATTGGATGCAAAATATTGGGATCTATATCACAAATGGGTTTCAATACAAAGCGCCTTTTATGCGCGCGTGGGTGCGGGATTTTGAGCTTTGCAGTTTCAAAAACGCGATTGTTATAAAAAATAATATCCAAATCTAGAAGCCGAGGGCCGAAACGAACCCCAACAGGCTGTCGCCCTAATTTCTTCTCAATCGATTTTAGTTCCTGCAACAAAGAAAATGGTTCAAGCTGTGTTTCAATACAAACAGCAGCATTAATAAACCAATCCTGATGTTGGTAATCCACCGGTGCGGTTTGATAGAATTTAGACCGTGCCTGAATTTCCGATTTTCCTGAATGCTCAATAGCATCAAGGCCCTGGCGGCAATTCTCGAGCCTATCGCCGAGGTTAGATCCAACCGCAATGTAAGCTAGATGATACGTCATGGCTGTTTGAGATCCAAAATATGTATCATATTGATAAAATACCCTCTTTGTTTTGTGTATCAGCTAAATTTGAAAAAGATGCTATATCGATTAATATCCATGTTCAAATTTTATGAGATTTGAATCAGCGCTCTCACGGCCCTGATCCGAGACGCATATTACCTTAAAAACATATTGATAACCTTTCTCAAGTTTGTCCGCATACGCCATTTGGCTATCTTTTGCTCGGGCCTTTGCAACGGACAATTTAGCCGCGGGTTGAAAATCTAAGGGGCAATTCCCACAGTTCCCATCCACTAAGGCAATTTTTGAGCGATACACAATAAAGGCTGCCGGTGGACTAAATTTTTGGCGGTCCCCATGTGGTACTGTCCAACGCAAATCGATCGCATTATTACTAATGGTAAATTGTAAATCGTTTACCGCCGGTGGAGGTTTTTGACGTGGCGGTTTAGGAGGCGCCTTAATGCCGCAGTGCCATAAAAAAACGGACAAAAACAACAGTACTACCCATTGAAACTTTCGTGCAATAATTGGCATTGGAACAATATCGCCTGCATAGCGCTAAGATTTGTTTTTGTAAAGTTCGGCGAGTTTCTGGCGCCTTTTCGCCAGTTGCTTTTGGCCGACCGCAATGGCTTCGTTTACTTTTTCAGTGGCAGTACCACCGTGCGTACGCCGACGGTCTATAATTTGTTGCGGTGTAAGTATATGGTAAATATCTTCTTTAATTAATGCGGCATATGATTGTAATTCATCCAAGGAAAGTTCATTAATTTCCTTCTCATTTTCAATCGCATAACCAACAATTTGGCCAACGCAATGATGGGCATCACGAAAAGGCATCCCTTTGTTAGTCAAGTAATCCGCAAGATCGGTGGCATCCAGATAGCCAGTGGCGGCAGCCTTTTGCATGGCTTCCCTGTTGATTTTGATTTTAGGAAGCATTTTGATATAAAGTTCCAGGCAATCGGTGAGCGTTTCGACGGCATCAAACAGTGGTGCCTTGTCTTCTTGCATG
The DNA here is from genome assembly GCA_030066785.1 of Desulfobacterales bacterium. GTDB lineage: Bacteria > Desulfobacterota > Desulfobacteria > Desulfobacterales > JASJAZ01 > JASJAZ01. Next base: position 3,200 of record JASJAZ010000021.1, read on the forward strand.
TCACGATTATAGGCTAGCGGCAGGCCTTTTAAGGTTGTTAACAACGCTATCAGGTCTCCAAATACACGACCGGTTTTTCCGCGTATTAGTTCCGGAATATCCGGATTCTTTTTTTGGGGCATGATGCTGCTGCCGGTGCTGAAAGCATCTGGCAATTCAATGAAACCAAATTCATAAGATGACCACAGCACCAACTCTTCCGAAATCCGGCTAAGATGAACCATGCACAAACTAGCCGTCGACAAAAATTCCACTATAAAATCACGATCAGAAACGGCATCAATGCTGTTGGCGGAAATCGTTGGGAAGTTGAGTAATTTAGCCGTCAAATGCCGATCTATCGGATAGGTTGTCCCCGCCAGCGCGGCACTACCCAACGGCATCACATTGATTCGTTCCCATCCATCAAAGAAACGATCAGCATCGCGCATAAACATTTCAAAGTATGCTAACAAGTGATGTGAAAGCAATACCGGTTGCGCCCGCTGAAGATGGGTATATCCCGGCACGATTACCTGAATATATTTCTTGGCAAGTGTTACAAAAGCCTCCCCGAGCTTAAGTAGGAGATCAATCAAACCCAGGGTAGCATCTCTTAAAAACATACGCACATCCAAGGCTATCTGGTCGTTGCGGCTACGCGCCGTATGTAATTTCAAGGCCGTCTTGCCGACCTGTTGAAGCAAGCGGGTTTCGATGTGCATATGAATGTCTTCCAAACTATCATCAAAAACAAAATCGCCGTGTTCGATCTCACGTTTAATGCGGCCCAAACCTTCGATTAAAATCGATGCCTCTTCATCATTGATGATGCCTACTGTGGCCAACATTTTACAGTGAGCAACACTGCCTTCAATGTCGTAGGCATATAAGCGTTTATCCACGTCAATTGACGAAGAGAACACTTCCACGCGGTGATCGGTTTTTTCTGAAAATCTTCCATCCCATAATTTTTGAGACATACCGCCCCTCTTTTTAGGAACTGCAGCTATCGATTATCTCCATAATGATGCTGTATGGTTAGATATGCAGTGTTCAAAGGTAGTGATATAATGCACTGAACCATGCATTATTCGCGCCGCATCTTTGGTATGCGCAGCCGTAAAGCATTCAGTCGTATGAAACCATCAGCATCTTTCTGCGTGTATACATCATCGTCTTCAAAAGTAGCAAAATCAATCCGATATAATGAATTTTCAGACTTTCTTCCCAAAACCCTGCAAGTGCCCTTGTAAAGCTCTATTTTCACAACACCGCTAACGTTTTGCTGAGTTTCATCAATCATCGTCTGCATCACATGGCGTTCCGGTGAAAACCAAAACCCATTGTAAATAAGCGCTGCGTATTTAGGTATGAGCGAGTCGCGCAATTGCATGACTTCACGATCTAAAGTAATTGATTCCATTGCCATATGAGCAGTTCTTAAAATAGTGCCACCGGGCGTTTCGTATATTCCACGCGATTTCATTCCCACATATCGATTTTCTACAATATCAACACGACCAACGCCATGTATTCCGCCCAGACGATTGAGCTCAGTTAGAAATTCGGCCGGTGACAGGGGTTTACCATTAATGGCGATGGGATCACCCTGCTCAAATTCGATTTCAATAATTTCCGGCTGGTCTGGTGCTTGCTGCGGAGAAACCGTCAACGTATAAATATCTTCAGGTGCAGGTATCCAAGGATCTTCCAGAACACCACCCTCGTAACTAATATGCAGCAGGTTCCAGTCGGTGCTGTATGGTTTTTCATGTGTGGCCGGAACACTAATATTGTGGGATTTTGCAAATTGCATTAACGCCGATCGCGAGGTCAGGCCCCACTGCCGCCAGGGTGCAATGATTTTAATGGCCGGATCGATGGATAAATAGGCGAGCTCAAAACGCACCTGATCGTTACCTTTGCCCGTAGCGCCGTGGCTCACTGCATCGGCACCTTCCAGTTTTGCAATCTCCATTTGACGCTGTGCGATAAGCGGTCTAGCCAGTGAAGTACCCAATAGATATTGGCCTTCGTAAATCACATTGGCCCTGAAAGCCGGAAAGACAAAATCTTTTACAAAAGTTTCTCTTAAATCGTCGATATATATTTGCGATGCCCCTGTATTTTGGGCGTTGGTTCGTATCTGTTCAATATCTTCGTCTTGGCCTAAATTCGCCGAGAAGGTAATAACTTCACAATCATATTTTTCAATAATCCATTTTAAAATTACCGAGGTGTCGAGTCCTCCTGAGTAGGCCAACACTACCTTATTAACTTTTTCAGCCACGCAATATCTCCTTCCATCGGATTTAAGGGCGGTTTGTATTACTGGCGATGGTCTGATACCTATTCACCGCAATTATCAAATTTCAGGCCAACATTAATTTATATTCTATTTTTCTTCGCTAAATGCGCGCAAAAGCTCAAAAACATATTATAAGATTGTATCCAGCGTACTTATCAACGCATCAATTTCCTCGTTTCCAATGATCAACGGCGGAACGAACCTTAAAATGCTATCTTGAATGCCATTCACCAGAAACCCTTTGGTCAGGCAAAGGTTGACTAAATTGCCAACGTCAGAATTTAGTTTCATTCCCAGCAAAAGACCTTCACCTCTAACATCGCGTATCTGAGTGTGGCGCTTTTGCAACCAAAGAAGCTGCTCTTTAAAATAAGCTCCCGTTTGGAAACAATAGGATAGCAGTTTTTCTTCTTCTATAATTTTAAGAACCTGCACAGCCGCCGTACTCACAAGCGGAGAACCACCGAAAGTAGTTGCATGACTGCCGGGTCCAAAGCTTCGGGCGACTTCTTCACGCGCCAGCATAGCACCGATGGGCAGACCATTGGCCAAAGCTTTGGCTAATGTCATGATATCGGGTTGAACACCATAGTGTTCGTGGGCAAATAATTTTCCGGTGCGACCGATTCCCGTTTGAACTTCATCAAATATCAACAATATGTCCCGCTCATCGCACAAGCGCCGAACCCGCATTAGGTAATCAGGCATAGGGCATCGGATACCACCTTCGCCCTGGATCGGCTCCAGCAGAACGGCTGCGGTAGACGAAGTGATGGCAGCTTCTAAGGCGGAAACATCGTTAAACGGGACAAATTCAAAGCCTTCCAGCACAGGGCTGAAGCCTTTTTTAATTTTAGCCTGACCCGTGGCTGAAAGTGCCGCCATCGTTCTTCCATGAAAGGATTGTTCCATGGCAATAATTTGAAACCGGTCATTTTGGCCTTGATCCTGGAAATATTTGCGCGCTAGTTTGATGGCCGATTCATTGGCCTCAGCGCCGCTATTGCTAAAAAAAACTCGGTCGGCGAAGCTTTTTTCAACCAGTAACGAGGCCAATTCTATCTGCGGAATTGTATAATAAAGATTGGATACATGACACAGGCGTTGTGCTTGATCAGCAATCGCTTGCGCAATGCGGGGATGCGCATGCCCAAGGTTACAGACCGCAATACCGGCGACAAAATCTAAATAAGATTTGCCGGTTGTATCCCATAGCGTGCAGCCCTGGCCTCGCTCAATAACTATCGGGAAACGCTCATAGGTGGCAGCGATGACCTGATCGGCTTGGTCTGTGATTGCTTGGGTCATTGAATTACTTCGGTTCCGATGCCGCTGTCGGTAAAAAGTTCCAGTAATAAAGCATGTCGCCGCTTACCGTTAATGATATGGGCCTTTTCGGTACCGTTGCGAACCGCTTCCAAGGCACATTCGATTTTGGGAATCATGCCGCCGCTGATTATATCTGCTTTAAGCATCTGGACTGTCTGCGTAGTGTCAATTGTTGAAATCAGACGGCTTTCGGCATCCATAATGCCGTCTACATCCGTAATCAGAATCAATCGGCCGGCTTTCAACGCAATGGCGATTTGGCTGGCAACCAAGTCGGCATTAATATTGTAGGTTTCGCCTTGATCGCCGGTGCCCACCGGCGCAATGATGGGAACAAATCCCTGGCTTGTCAGTGTATCGATGATGCCTGGGTTTATTTGAGTGACTTGTCCCACCAGACCGGGATCAATGATTTCGGGCGGCTCATTTTCATTTGTCTGGTGAACAATCTGAAGTTTTTGGGCTTTGATCAATTCGCCATCCTTTCCGCTTAAACCAACAGCTTTACCGCCTTGCCGATTGATCTGGGCCACGATGGCTTTATTAACCTTGCCGCCAAGTACCATTTCCACAACATCCATGGTGGGTTCGTCGGTCAAACGCATGCCTCTAACAAATTTAGAAGAAATCCCCATTTGTTCAAGAACCTGGTTGATCTGGGGACCGCCCCCATGCACTACCACCGGGTTAATTCCAATAAATTTCAATAGGGTGATATCGCGCGCAAAATCTTCTTTGAGTCGCGCATCCACCATCGCATGCCCGCCATATTTAATGACAATTGTCATGCCGTAGAAACGGCGGATATAGGGTAATGATTCCGTTAAAATATCGGCAACACTGGATCTCATAGTACCCCCATAAAAATTGAACCCTGCGGGGAGCTAATCATAATAATGGCATTTTTCAACTGAAAGCACTAAGAATCATCATGATTGTGCTTAGAATACTGGTATGTCTATTTTTTAATTTAAAGGATATAACGACTAAGGTCTTGATCCTCAATGATATCGGCAAGCTTGCGGCAAACAAACGCTTTATCAATGATGATCTTTTTATGGTCTACATCGGGCGCGTCAAACAGGATATCTTCCATTAAGCGCTCCATCAACGTATGCAGTCGCCGCGCACCAATGTTATCAGTGGTATTGTTCACTTGCTCTGCAAGTGCGGCAATCTCCACGACCGCATCCTCTTCAAATTCAACCTCGACGCCTTCGGTTCTTAGCAGTGCTATGTATTGCAGCAACAGTGCATTTTTCGGCTCCGTCAGTATTCGGATAAATTCTTCTTTACCCAAGGCACCAAGCTCGACCCGCAGCGGAAATCGTCCTTGTAATTCAGGGATTAAATCTGATGGTTTGCAAACATGAAAGGCACCAGATGCCACAAAAAGAATATGATCGGTTTTCACAGGTCCATACTTGGTCGTAATAGTAGAACCTTCTACAATGGGCAACAAATCGCGCTGCACGCCTTCCCTGGAAACATCCGGTCCATGCTTGCCATCCGATCCGACAATTTTGTCGATTTCATCTAAAAAAATGATACCGGATTGCTCCACTTTTTGGACAGCTTGCTTGACGACTTTATCCAGATCCACCAGGTTTTGCGTTTCTTCCTGAGTGAGAATTTCCATGGCCTCCGGCACTTTCACTTTGCGCCGTTTAACGTTTTTAGGGAAAAGCCCCCCAAACATATCCTTAAAATTGATTCCCATTTCTTCCATGCCAACATTTGAAAATATTTCTACCACGGGCACATTGCGATCTTGCGTATCAAGGTCAACATAACGGCTATCAAGCTTGCCGGTTCGCAACATGGTGCGCAATTTTTCGCGCGTCGATGCCGCGGTTTCTGTCGGGGGCGCCGCTGGTTGCAATGCCTCCGCAGAGGCAGCTTCTGTCTTCGTTACTGGTTGTGGTTTGGGTAGCAGCAGGTCGAGCATTCGTTCTTCAGCGATTTGGCCGGCCTTTGCTTGAACCCGTGTTTGCTCGCGGGATTTTAACGTGGTAACCGTAAGTTCCAATAAATCGCGAATCATAGACTCAACATCACGTCCGACATATCCAACTTCGGTAAACTTGGAAGCTTCTACCTTGTTAAATGGCGAATCGGTTAACTTTGAAAGTCTTCTGGCAATCTCGGTTTTTCCCACACCGGTTGGCCCGATGAGAATAATATTTTTGGGTGCAATTTCGTCACGAAATTCCTCATCTACCTGCTGACGACGCCAACGATTGCGTAACGCAATCGCCACAAAACGTTTGGCATTATTTTGTCCAATAATATATTTATCAAGTTCATCGACGATTTCTTTTGGTTTTAATTGGTCCATGGTGCTCCTACATTTTAGCCCTTATAAACTTTAGAATAATAATCCATTCGTATTTTGATTTTATCTTTCAAGTCAATTAAATTTTTGGCGCCGAAATTGCTTCACAACCTAGTTGATGCCACAATGGCCTCCAAGCAGTATATATGACTCAAATGTCGGACGTCATCTCCTCAATCGTGAGGGAGTTATTGGTAAAAACACATAATGACGCGGCAATATTCAGAGATTCTGTTACAATCTGGCTGGCATCCAACTCAGAATGGTTTACAAGCGCAGTGGCCGCTGCCTGGGCACCTATGCTCCCGGATCCAATCGCAATTAAGTTTGCATCCGGTTCAATGACATCACCATTTCCCGAAATAAGGTAAGTTTTTTGAGCATCCACCGCAATCATCAGCGCTTCAAGACGCCGCAGGTATTTATCGGTACGCCAGTCGCGCGCTAAATCTACGGCGCTACGGGTTAAGTTTCCATTGAATTTCTCAAGCTTGGCTTCCAGTCGATCAAATAGATTCAAGGCATCGGCCGTCGCCCCGGCAAATCCGACAATAATATTATCATTAAATATTCGACGCACTTTCTTGGCTTGATGTTTGACAATGGTATTATTTAAGGTCACTTGTCCATCACCGGCAACCGCCACCTTTTTATTGTGTCTAACCGCCAAAATTGTGGTGCTTCGAATATTCATGGTACGATCCTTTTCAATTAACCATTAAATTATCGTCGCGGATGGGCTTTATCGTAAGTTTGCATCAATCGATCGATGCTGACATGTGTATATTTTTGGGTTGTAGAAAGATTTTCATGGCCCAACAGTTCTTGAACAACCCTTAAATCAGCACCAGCATCCAACATATGGGTCGCAAACGAATGCCGAAGTGCATGGGGTGACACCGGCGTTGATAAACCACATTCACGAGCCAATTTATCCAGAATTCGGGCAATGGAGCGGGTCGTTAATCTGCCACCACGATTATTTAGAAACAACGGTTGATCCGCATTATTATTTTTATCCACGATAGGCCTGGGATGATTGATGCGTGCCTCAAGATAGGATTTGATGGCCTTTAGCGCTTTGCTTCCAATCGGCAAGATTCGTTCCTTGTTACCTTTGCCGCGCACTCGGATCAGTGCATTGTTAAAATCAATATCCTCTAAATTTAATCCGGCAAGTTCTGAAACCCTTATTCCACAAGAATACATCGCTTCAAACATAGCGCGGTTGCGTAACCCCAGGAGTGAATCGGTTTTTATAGAGTCCAACAACCGAAACATATCATCCACCGGCAAATATACCGGAATCGATCGCTGATGTTTGGGGGTTAATATTTCATCGGCGGGATTTTCCGCCAAAACCCCCTGGCGCACCAGAAATCGCAGAAAAGATCTGATAGTTGCCAGTTTCCGCGCAATGGTTGCCTTTATATTACGCTGAAATAAATCACCTAAATATCCCCGAATGGCCAGACTGTCGATTTGCTCAGCCGTCACTTGTGAAGAGGCCCTTTTTTTCTGTGAGGCCGCCTTATGGAAACCAGCCATATAGGCTGCAAATTCTTTAAGATCATGAGCATAGGAACGCTGTGTGCTGCTAGCATAACCTTTTTCTGAAACCAGCACCTCCAGAAAAAGGGCGATTTGTTTTTGCAGCGAAACACTCATGGGGTAGGTTTGTATCCGTTAAAATCGATCAATTTCGCAAGCGCTTGCCAATCCGAAACTTCAGTAAAGGGGTGCTCTTGGCGATTCCAGGGTTGACGAAAAAGAATCGGTCGGATGCCGGCGGCGGCCAGTGCGAAACACGTCTCCAACCGGTCCTCCACAAAATAGGCCATCTTGTGTTGCAAGAGAATACCAACTTTTTTATCAAAGCTGCCGGTGGCAACGATTTCCATGGTGGCCGCCACCGCCGGAAGCACGTGGTTTATCCATTCATCCAGGGAATCGGCGCTCGGACGCGCCGTAACAAACAGCAGCTTATTGGTTTGCTGTGCGATCTTAGTTAATATATTAATGGCGCCGGGAATAGGCTGCAGCCAATGATTGCAGCGACCATCTAAAATTCTATCAATAATGGCATCAATTACATGCGACTCCAGCGCTAAGCATTCTTCCAGATCATAATCTGTAATGTCCTCATACTCAATTGAGGTGATACCGAATTCGATTTGCGCAATTTGCAAAAATAAGCGCATCGTATCAGCCAGCACACCATCAAAATCAAACGCCATGCGAGCCGGATCAATCCGATCTACCATCCTGTAACCTAATGCAATCCGATCATTACAGAGTCTTAGGCCGCCCGGCGGGTTTTTTTCTTTAAGCGGCTGATACGTCGTCGATAAACAGTTGCCATTTTTTTATCTTTGGCTTCCAAAGCCGCCTGGCGGGCGACCTTTAACGCTTGGATCTTTTGTTTTAAATCTTTAACCGAAGCATCGGTCTGCTTGACGGGCTCCTCAACAATGCCTCGGGCTGTTTTAATGGCCTCCAACAATTCAGCCTTGTTCATACCATGTACGCCCGTTAAGTCAGGTATTTCTTTGCCGATTTCCCTAAGTTCTTTAACTGTCATTTTATCAAGGGGCTTTTCGGTAACATCCTTTTTATCTTCGGTCATGGTTGTAAGATCTCCTTTCAATTTCTATTCGCAAAACACAAGCGGAGGCTCTAAGCCCCCGCTGTTTTAAGCCCTAAGTGCCAAAATCATCCGTGCTCATAGAACAATTCACTTTAAAATGTCAATAGCTTCCTCATGAACTCGTTTGCGAATCATTTTCTTCCTGGTCATATAATTTGATAAGCGGCCTAAACAAATCGATTGGTATCGGAAAAATGGTAGTCGAATTGCTTTCGGTCGACATTTCGTTGACGGTCTGTAAATAGCGAAGCTGCAAAGCAACCGGATGTTTTTCAATTATCCCTGAAGCTTCCGCCAGTTTAGCTGCGGCTTGGTATTCACCTTCAGCGTTAATCACCTTAGCCCGTCGTTCTCTTTCAGCCTCAGCCTGTCTGGCCATAGCTCTTTGCATTTCCTGGGGCAAATCAATGTGTTTGAGTTCAACCGTAGCAACCTTGATCCCCCACGGATCCGTATGGGTGTCTAAAATTTCCTGTAATTCATCATTGATCTTCTCACGCTCGGCTAACAGTTCATCCAATTCTGCCTGACCGCATACGCTGCGCAACGTAGTCTGGGCCAATTGGGCCATAGCATAATTATAGTTTTCGACTTCGATAATGGCCTTATTGGGATCAATCACCCGAAAATAGATGACGGCATTGACTTTCACCGAAACATTATCCCGGGTGATCACATCTTGCGGATCCACATCCATGGCCACTAATCTGAGACTGACCCTGACCATTTTATCAATTACCGGAATTAAGATAATCAAACCTGGCCCTTTAGACCTTAAAACTCTTCCCAAACGAAAAATAACCGCTCGTTCATATTCATTAAGTACGCGAATGGCTGCCGAAAGAAAAAGAATGACTAAAATAATGATGAGAATTGCCGTGTAAAGCATGACAACATTCCTCCCGTTACAGGTTATTAATGGTTGATCTTCATAAGAAACGCCAAGCAATTAAGCTTAAGACAAAGCCTCGACCTCTAAAACCAACCCCTCAATTTTCACTACCCTTACCTTGGTATCGGCCTGGATCGGATCTTTGGCTGTCGCTTTCCAAAGTTCGCCATGAACCATCACTTTGCCTTCCGGCGCAATCGGCTGCTTGACGATACCGACTTTTCCAATAAGGCCTTGGGCGCCGGTGCGCGGTTTCATCACCTGGGATTTAAACGCGATGCTGGCCACCACAATGAAAAATCCTGATATCAGAATAAACGTCGGTAAAAACACTTGCCAGGATAGCTTGGTCTCCGGCCCGTCGCCATCAAACAGCATGAGCGAACCCAGCAAGAGGGCAGTTGTTCCCGCGACGCTTAGCAAACCGTAGCTGGTGATTTTGATTTCCATGATAAACAGGATAAGCGCCAAAATGATCAGCAGAATGCCCGCGTAGTTGATCGGCAGGGTCTGCATCGCAAAAAATGCCAAAATGAGTGAAATACCCCCGATAACACCCGGAAAGACCGCTCCGGGATTTGACAGTTCAAAATAAATCCCGGCCAAACCCATAAGAAGAAGGATGTAGGCGATGTTGGGATTGCTGATGGTTTTTAATATCTTGGTTCGAAGATTTTCACGCATAACTGTTTGCTGGGCGCCTTTGAGCTCAAGGACCCCTTTGGATTCTACCTTGCGTCCGTCGATCTGTTTGATCAAATCCGCCATGTCTGAAGCCACCAAATCGATGATATTCTCTTTTAGCGCTTCCGATTCCGTCACCGAAACTGCTTCGCGTACCGCCTGCTCAGCCCATTTTGCGTTGCGGTTGTTTCTGTTAGCAATACTTTTGACATAAGCTACCATGTCGTTCATTACTTTGTTCTTCGTGGTTTCATCCATTTTGCCGCCGCCCATCCCCACAGGACTGGCCGCACCGATATTGGTTCCTGGTGCCATGGCGGCAATATCGGCAGCCATCGTAATCATCACGCCCGCCGATGCCGCCCGTGCTCCGCTGGGCGACACATAAACCACCACCGGAATTCGACTGGCGTAAATCGCTTTTACAATCTTGCGCATAGCATCCGCCAAGCCGCCCGGCGTATCCAGAGTGATAATAATGCAAAGCCCGCTGTTCTCGTTGGCAGCTTGTATGCTGGATTCGATATAATCAGCAACTCCCGGGTTAATACTACCAGAGACGTTGATGATAAATATGTCTTTGGCACCAGCAGTACCGGGACCCCCCAACCATAGAAGCAAAGCGATCAAAAAAAACATTATCTGCCTTAATTTCATATATTTAGTTCCTTCATTATTAATTTAATATCCTCCCACACATCCCGTTTACGATCCGGATTACGCAACAGGTAGGCGGGATGATATGTGGGCATGACACGGATACCCATGCTCGTACGCCAATTGCCCCTTAACCGCGATATCGGCGATTTCGTCTGCAACAGCGCTTGAGCGGCCACCGATCCTAAAGTGCAAATAAATTGGGGCTTTATAACTTCAATTTGACGATGTAAAAACGGTAAACAGGTTTTAATTTCATCTGACAACGGTGTCCGATTACCAGGAGGACGGCATTTAATAATATTGGCGATATAAACATCGGCCCGATTCAATTGCATGGCCTGAATTATCTTCGTCAACAGCTGACCAGCCGCACCCACAAATGGCTTACCCGTCTGATCCTCGTCAAAACCGGGACCTTCACCAACAAACATCAAACGCGCATTAGGACTGCCCTCTCCAAATACAATATAGCTGCGCCGTTTCCACAATCGGCAGCGCTGGCATTCGCCCAGATCTTGGCGCACAACTTCAAGGGTCTCATGATGATACTCAGCTGAGGCCTGCCATTTTTCAAGTGCCTGCAAGCTTGTTGCTTGGCATTCAAATCCATTGCAGCCCAGGTCCTCAAAAAAACGGAATGTATCAGCAATGGCTTTGATAGTAATATCAATTTCCTGCCGAATGCTCATGACTTGTCAATAGTAGGACGGGAATGGCGCTAAAAGCGTAAACACGGCTCAAAAATATGTCGACTTGAGCTTGAAAACGCAACAGATTCAATGATGGGCTCTCGAAACGACCAATACAACCGATTTCACAAACGGTTTGACATTTTTAATATAACATCCAGAAGTTTATCTGCAACTTCATCTTTTTTCAACATGGGCAAGGCTTTATTTGAGCCATCTTTACAATAGATGGTGACTTGATTTGTATTTGCACCGAAACCGGATCCTTCAGAACCAACGATGTTGCCCACAATCATATCAAGATTTTTTTCAGATAGCTTACCTTGTGCATAGCTTTCTAATTCTTGGGTTTCAGCAGCAAAACCGACCAATATCTGCTTGTTTTTCCGTTGGCCCAATTCCAATAAAATATCTTGGGTTTTTTCAAGTTTTAGATTTAGCGTGTCTTTTTGTTTTTTGATTTTTTGCGCCTTTTGCGTGCTTGGTCGGTAATCGCAGACCGCTGCCGTTTTAATAATGATGTCAAAATCAGCCGCACAATTAAATACAGCCTCCGCCATTTCATGCGCGCTCTCGACACGCAGCACTTGAACATTATTGGGATCGGCAAGATGACAGGGACCACTAATAAGGGTGACCGACGCCCCGCGATATTCCGCTGCGCGGGCAACCGTGAACCCCATTTTTCCACTGGATGGGTTGCTAATGTAACGTACAGGATCAATCGGCTCTTGGGTAGGTCCCGCTGTTACCAACACTTTGCACCCTGTGAAATCTTTGGGCGCAAGATAACTGCAAATACGGTCAACGATATCTTCTGGATCAGGTAGACGCCCTGGTCCTATGGTGCCACATGCCAATGTACCCGAGTCGGGGGTAATTACAAACTTACCATCACCCTTTAAAATACCTAAATTACGCTGCACCGGTTGACTTTCATACATATGGGTATTCATCGATGGACAAATAATTACCGGTGCAGTAACGGCGGTCATGAAAGTGCTTAACGGATCATCCGCTATGCCGTTGGCCAATTTTCCGATGATATTGGCCGTCGCCGGTGCAACAACCACCGCATCAGCCTCATTAGCCCAATCAATGTGCTTGATCGTAGCCTCCTCACCCTTTTCAAAAAGGGAGGTCAGCACAGAACGGCCGGATAAAGCCTCAAAAGTTATGGGACCCACAAACCATTGGGCATTTTCGGTCATAATTGTTCGTACGTTGGCATCAGCTTTAACAAGTAATCGCAATAGTTCGACACTTTTATAGGCCGCAATTCCGCCGCAGACGCCCAACACTATATTTTTGTTCGTCAGCTTGCTTGGAAATTCCAGATTCAATCTCATCGTATGGGTCCTGCAATAGCCAATTATTCAAAAACTCTGGGGTTTGTTTTGCTCATAGAGGGCGCCACCCATACCTCAGTAAGGGTTGAAAATCCTGATTCTTCGATATGGATAATGCACCAGCGATTGGCTTTATAGTAAAGCAATATGGTCCGAGAGGATTTAAAGGCGCTGACGGGCTCCCAATTATCCTTTAGCATATTGTTCTCAAAAAAAACGACTAGCGAAGAAGTGTCAACCCGCCCCTTCAGGGCAAGTACGCCTGTTGTGGAACCGGGCGTATTAATTGTAAAAGACGATTTGGCATCCCTTTTCAGTTCGCCCGGAACCAAAACATCGTCAAAATCATGGTAGCGAGGCGCAACCCCTTTGGGTTTGGCGGATGCGGGTTTATTTTGAGCCTCCCCCTTGGTAATCGTACAAGCGGTCAATCCTACCAGAAACACCGCCAAAACAATCCTGGACATAATAACTTTACAATGTTTCGTCATTTTTCCATTCCCATGTATGCTTAAGATTAATAAAAATTTTCGAACAATAGTTTTCTTTCTTCTATTTTGGACATGTTACATCAAAATAGAGCACCCTAATGCGACGCTTTCATACGTCGAATCAGACGCTGGCTCGGCAACGTTTCTTTTGATCCGTGCTCCCTCAAATAAAGGTAAGCACTAATGCACCATATTGAGATAGAAGCATCAGGATTTTCAAGACCTAGCCCGCAGCGCGCGCCTGAGTTGGACTTACTATAATTGACCTTGAAGCTTTTTGAGCTTTTGCAAACGTTTGTAACGTATGAGTAATTTAACCCATTTATCTAAAAGCAACGATAAGTTGGGCGGCAGCGTCGGCTGATTTTTTTTTATTTCAAGCTCAACTTCAACCAAGGCCTGTTGAAGGTCCTGGCGGTCAGGCGCCTTTTCCAATAGATAGCGATAAATATCAGCTGCACGGTCATAATAGCCTTGACTGGCATACACTCTGGCCATGGTAGCAGTATAAAACGCTTTGTCATCTGTCATTTTTCGGCTTTCGTCCCACCTGTTTGTTTAAATTTCAGAATAACTTCGTCCTTACCAATGACACCCAATTCCTGACGGGCGATATGCTCAATATATTCCGGATCATCTTTTAGACGCTCAATTTCCCGATACAGAGATAAATTTTCACGCGTAATTCCACTGTTGGTTTGAATCAGCGTTTTTTTATGTTTTCTCAAGCGCTGTAAATCTATAAAACCGTGGTCGCTAAATACAATAAAAAGCAGTAAGGCTAAAAGCGCAGACGCAGCCAAATAAATGGTTGCTTTTTGTTTGGGGTTCATCGATGGGTGATCCTCTTGGCAATAACCGACCTCAACTGATTCAATTCAGTACTTTTTAAACAAATGGTAAGAGTTCCGTAAACAAACATACCGCTCATGATACAGACGATTAAGCTGCCAAGGTTTTTGATTAGGGGACTATTGCCTGCCGGGATTAATAGATTCGCAAGTATCCATGTCAGCGCCCCCATTATGGCAGAACAACTCAGCGTTTTGCAAGCAGACTTTATAATTGATGACCAATCTAAAGGTCCAAGCTTGGCGCGTAAAAATTTGACCAATAAAATTAGGTTTAAAATTGAAGACAAAGACAACGCCAGAGCTAAACCATTGGGGCCCATGGGGCCCATCAATATCGCGCCTAAAACGATATTGGCGCTGATAGAGATTGCTGCAATTTTTACCGGTGTCACCGTATCCTGCATGGCATAGTAGACGGCGACAACAATCCGTACGGATGCGACTGCCCATAGGCCCAGGCAATAAAAGAAAAGCGCTTGCGAGGTAGCAAGGGTAGCGTCCGGCCCAAAAGCCCCCCGCTCAAAAAGCAACTGAATGATGGGGCGGCCCAGTACCATCAATCCAACCATGGCAGGTATGGAAATAAACAATACCAACTGGATGGCATGTGTAAATGTAGCGCGCATGGCTTCTAAATCATGATTGGCTGCTTGTTTGGACAGACTGGGCAGCGCCGCCGTTCCCAATGCAATGCCAAAAAGTGCGTAGGGAAATTGAAACAGTCGATCAGCGTAGTAGAGGTATGAAATACTACCATCTGCTAATAAGGATGCAAAAAAAGTTATCACCAAATTGTTAATCTGATACACGGCCGCACCAGGCACGGCAGGCAGCATTAACCGCCCGATACGCTTAAGACCCGGATGAATCAAAGGTGCCCGCTGCCAAAATCGGATACCCTTTTTCACCAACATTGGCAACTGCAGACCTAACTGAAGGATACCACCAATCAACACCCCAATAGACAATCCTATGGCCCGGATATGCTCGTCGGTACTCAAATATGATAAAATCAGCATGGCGCTGATCATGGACAAATTTAACAGCACCGGCGCCAATGCCGGTACAGCAAAATGCCCCAAAGAGTTTAAAATACCCATACATAAGGCAACCAAGCTTATAAAGAAAATATACGGAAACATAATGCGGGTGAGCAGCACCGTGAGAGAAAATTTGGCCGGCATGTCCAGAAAGCCATGCGCGATCGCCCAAATGACGATGGGTGCCAAAACGATTCCCGCAAGCGCTGTTAAAGCGACTACGATTGAAAGCAGTTTCAGTGCCGAGCGGGCCAATCGGAATGCTTCATCACGACCCTGCTTGGTTAAATATTCTGTAAAAACAGGCACAAAGGCAATACTAAGCGATCCTTCACCAAAAAGCCGTCGCAGCAAATTCGGAATTCGAAACGCTGCGATAAATGCGTCGGATACCCATCCAGCACCAAAAAAATAGGCAAAGACCATGTCCCGGATGTATCCAAAGATGCGACTTAAGAAAGTGGCTATTCCGATAACACCGGCAGCCTTGGTCACTTTAACGGTTTCAGACATAAATTAATTTTCACCAGCGAGTGGCGTCGCGGGGCAATATTGTCAACATAATGCGGCACTTCTTTTTCAAAAAATTTCTTGACAGGTTATAAATTGATTTGTATTTAGCAACGCTTAATATTTTTATTAAAGGAGTAAGCAAATTGGCTAATCATAAATCCGCACTCAAACGCGCACGGCAAAATGAGATGAGACGAATACGCAATCGGGCAACCAAAACTCGCGTTAAAAATGCAGTTAAACAGGTCCAGGCCGCCATAGAACCCAATTCTGATCAAAATGCCCAAGACCTGTTAAAAGAAGCCAAGTCAATTATTGATAAAGCGGCCAAAAAAGGCGTGATTCATAAAAACACGGCCGCACGCAAAATATCGCGTCTCTCACGCATGGTGAACACTCAAATTTCTTAGCCGGTTTTTCCGCTCGCCAAACTTCTTAAAAATCAGCTGTTAACCCATAAAAAATGTTTTCAGCAATTTTACGTGAAAACCGTAAAATTGCCTCACGTTTATTGGAACCAGTGATTTCACTGGTATCGCCTACCTTGTATTCTTCATTGCCCCGAATACTATTTGACCACAGCTTTTTACCGGCCTTGTCATGCAGCCTTAAATCGAGTGTCACAGACACCCGCCGGTCTACCGGTGTTTGCGTACCCTTGCGTGAAATTGTTTGTACACTAATGGATCGAATAACACCCGTAAAAACGCCATCAGCACTCGATGGATCGGGCACCACTGAAAAGCCGCGAAGGGTAAATTCAAAAATCAAATCGTTGGTAAAGGCAAATTGAATGCCGGTTTCCTCAGTGCGGTTCTCAAAAATTGGGATTGCAATCGTCTGTATACCTTCCGGCATTTGTTCCATACCGTTCAAACGGTAACCACAAGCAGAGAGCATTAAAAATATTAGCCCCCAGGTGGTAATGGTTAATAAACGCATCTTTAAAATTCGAACACTTCGCACCGCGTATCATTCAAAAGCGTTACACCGCTTAAAGTCAATTCGGTTTGCACCAGAGCGGCCATTGGAAAAATTGCGGTCTGCGGCCTTTCATTTCCATTGTCATGTCGCCGGATATTAGACAACGATATTAACCAGCTTTTTCTTGACAACTATCACTTTACGAATCGCGCGCCCCGCTATAAACGTCTGTATACGTTCATCAGCCAAAGCGCGGGCCTTGATTTGCCCATCATCCGCATCCCCCGCCGCCGTAAATCGACTGCGCAACTTGCCGTTTACTTGGATTACAATGAGCAAATCATCTTTGACCAAGGCTGCTTCATCATATTCTGGCCATGGGCTTCGTAAAATACTTTCGGCATGCCCTATTGATTGCCAGATTTCCTCGGCAAAGTGCGGAACAATCGGTGATAGTAATAGAGCAACCGTTTCAATGGCAAACCGCATCACGCTTAATGTTTGCGTATCCTCATAATATTCATCAATACCATGCAACGCATTGACGAGTTCCATGATAGCGCTGATGGCAGTGTTGAAATGAAAGCGTTCATCAATATCTTGGGTTACTTTTTTAATGGTAAAGTGCGTTAATTTGAAAACGGTGCGTAAATTACCTTCGAGGGACTCTGGTCCATGACGGTAGGGATTGACCTTTTTTATATGGTCAGTCCAAGCTGCGGCTAATCGCCAGACACGATTTAAAAATCGATGCCCCCCTTCCACTCCTTGTTGATTCCATTCCAAATCTCTTTCCGGTGGAGCGGCAAACAGGCAAAAGAGTCGGGTTGTATCAGCGCCATATTTATCTAATAAAACCTTAGGATCGACTACATTCTTTTTCGATTTCGACATTTTTTCAACGCGACCTACAGCCACCGATTGTCCGCATTTGAGGCATGCCAGTTGGCGATCACGCATATCAACTTCCTCGGGCAACAAAAAGCCGTGCTCCGGACACGCAGCGGTCTCTTTGCAAACCATACCCTGCGTCAGCAGCCTTGTGAATGGCTCCTTAAATGTCACTAAACCGAAGTCATGCAGCACTCTTGTAAAATAGCGTGAATACAGCAAGTGTAAAATAGCATGTTCAACACCCCCAATGTATTGGTCTACCGGCATCCAATAATCGACATCTTCTTTACCAAACATCCCCTCGTCATATTTAGGGCTACAATATCGCTCGAAATACCATGAACTTTCCACAAACGTGTCCATGGTATCCGTTTCACGCCGAGCTTCAGTGTGCCCGCATGTCGGGCACTTAGTGGCGACGAAAGCATCGAGTCCCGGCAAAGGCGATTTTCCACCATCAAGCATATCGACATTCTCTGGCAGTACAATCGGCAAATCTTTCTCCGGCACCGGAACAATGCCGCAAGTTGGACAATGAATCACCGGAATTGGAGCGCCCCAGTATCTCTGCCGGGAGATACCCCAGTCTCTGAGCCGATAACTAACCGTTTTCTTGCCCAGACGGTTGGCCTCAAGATGCTCGGCGATATCATCCATTGCTTGAATATTTTTGGTATCATTAAATTGACCGGAATTACTCATGATGCCTTCACCGGTATATGCTTCTTCCATCGTTTCGGGGCTGAGCTCAGCATCTGTCGGCTGGACGACAACTACAATGTCCAAATTATATTTTTGGGCAAAATCAAAATCACGCTGGTCGTGGGCGGGCACACACATAACCGCACCGGTACCATACTCCATCAAAGCAAAGTTGGCGGTAAAAATCGGCATCTGCCGACCACTTAACGGGTTGATGCAATGGGCGCCGATAAATACACCCTCTTTTTCGTATGTTTCCACGGCCTTGCTGGATCGATCCAGCAGGGCCATCTTCTCCACGAAGGTCTGCACCTCGGATTGTTGATCCGTTCCCCTGGATAGCTCCGTTACCAAGGGGTGTTCCGGTGCCAAACACATAAAGGTTGCCCCGAATACTGTATCCTGTCGTGTGGTAAAGACCGTGATAGTTTTTTCCGTATTTTCTATTGGAAATCGAATCTCGGCACCCAGGCTCTTTCCGATCCAATTCTTCTGCATCGTAATGACCTTGTCCGGCCAGCCCGGCAGTAAATCGCAATGCACCAGTAAATCTTCGGCATAATCGGTAATACGAAAAAACCACTGCCAAAGCTTTTTCTGTCGCACCTGATTCCCGCAACGCCAGCAAAGGCCGGCCTCGACCTGCTCATTGGCAAGTACCGTTTGACACGGCTCGCACCAATTGACGAAAGACTCCTTGCGGTAGGCCATATCCTTTTCGAGCATTTTCAAAAAAAGCCATTGCTCCCACCGATAGTATTCTGGCCGGCAAGTCGCAATCTCACGGTCCCAATCATAGCTAAAGCCCATTTTTTTTAACTGAGCACGCATGTTGTCAATATTAGTATAGGTCCATTTAGCTGGGTGGGTGTTATTGGCGATCGCCGCATTTTCAGCCGGCATTCCGAAAGCGTCCCAGCCCATAGGATGCAACACATTTAAACCCCGCATGCGTTTAAAGCGTGCCACCACATCACCAATGGTGTAATTACGCACATGGCCCATATGAATGTTTCCGGATGGGTACGGAAACATTTCTAGCAGGTAATATTTCTCTTTTCCTGGCGCTACACTAGCTTTGAAAAGGTTGGTTTTTTCCCAAATTTGCTGCCATTTTGCTTCAATGGCTTTTGGATCGTATTTAGATTCCATGGTGGTGTTCTTCCTTCAGCCAACCGGCCTTTCATTTTCTTTTCAAAAGTAAACGTAGCGAAACGAATAATGGATAGTGTTCTTTTGAGACCACCTCTATCGGCAAAAAATTGCCCGGCGCCCAATCACGAAGTCCAAGTGTAGATACGGTCCGAATAAATAGTGCCCCTCATGCCACAATATGTCATAAATAGCAACCATGTGATCATTTTCCGACGGAGTCCGGGCAGGCTATAGGCAAGCCATATATAAATATAGCTAGCCGGAAAACGGCTAAATTCGGGTCTCAAATCTTCAGTTTCAAGGTCTTAGAAACCGGAAAATTGTTTGACTTGTATATAACAATTTAATATCCAAGCCCAAGAAACCTTTAATATATCTTACAACATTTAATAAAACATAATGATATTCAAGAAAAAATTAAAAAATACACACGCCATGCAACACAAAATTCTCATTAACGCAGTGGACCAAGAAGAAAGCCGCATCGCCGAAATTAAAGGGCATAAATTAATCGAATTTCAAATTGAAAGCTCTTCACACGAAATTATTCACGGCAATATATACAAAGGTATCGTGACACGCATCGAACCAAGTCTGCAGGCCGCATTTATCGATTTTGGTGCGGAAAGACATGGTTTTTTACAAAAGCACGAGATACACAGTGACTATTTTCAGGAAAGCCAAACCGGTGAACGTTCAATTCAAAACATGGTCAAGCGTGGACAGGAATTACTGGTACAAGTTACCAAGGATCCGATGGGACATAAAGGCGCCATGTTGACCACCTATATCTCTTTGCCCGGAAGGTTTATCGTGCTGATGCCGGGCAGCAAAAACAGAGGCATCTCTCGCAAAATTGAAGAAGAATCGGACCGCAATCGTTTAAAAGAAATGCTGAACAAGTTAAAGATCCCTGAAGATTTTGGTCTCATTATTCGCACCGCTGGTCAGGACTGCACCAAATCACTTATCTCCAAGGACCTGCGTTATCTATTGCGACTTTGGAAAAATATTAAAAAAAAAGGAATGGAAGCCAAAGCACCAGCACTGCTATATAAAGAGCGCCATATTTCCGTTCGTTCCATTCGTGATTATTTTACGCAAGAAGTAAATGAAATTCTGATCGATAATGACTCCGTTTACAATGAAATTAGAGATTTCATTAAAATTATTTCGCCCAAACATGCCAAAATAGTAAAGTTGTACAAAGGCGAGAAGCCCTTGTTTACTAAGTTTGGTTTAGAAAATAAAATTGCCTCAATATTTAAAAATCGCGTTGCATTAAAATCCGGCGGCTCAATCGTTATCGAACAAACGGAAGCTTTGGTCTCCATCGATGTCAATTCTGGTAAGGCCACCCAAGGCAAATCTATCGAACAGACAGCCTTGGCAACCAATCTGGAAGCCGGTGAAGAAATTGCGCGTCAATTGCGTTTGCGAGACCTGGGCGGCCTGATCGTGCTTGATTTTATCGATATGCGCGACCCAAAACACCGGTCCGAGGTTGAAAGCAACCTGCGAACACATCTTAAAGCGGACAAAGCGCGCACAAAAGTGGGACGAATATCACGATTCGGACTTTTAGAGATGTCACGCCAACGCCTGCGTCCCTCAATTGAATTTGGAAGCTATGAACCGTGTAAGCATTGCAAAGGGAAAGGATTGACACCATCTCCGGAAACCTTGGGTCTGTCAGTCATCCGCAAGCTAAGTTTGGAAACGTTAAAGCCGGATATTACGCAACTAGAATGTATCGTGACTTCAGATGTTGCTGATTATTTATTGAATAAGAAACGCAAAGAAATCTTAGATCTGGAAATCAGGCGCAATTTATCCATTAAAATCACAGGCAATCCCTCATTGGTACCGGGTGATATCCAATTGAACCGAGTGAAATGAACATAGCAATCATTCAATCCCCTCAATCGGCTATCAAGTCAGAGAAATTGGTTATTATAACTGTCCATCATTGAGAACAACCTTAGATTCAAACAGCAATTATGACAAATACGCGCAATTCAGGCAGGTGGTGGGTGGTATTGATCGGTATCGCTATTCTTGTTGCCGCAGGTGTTTTCCTATATCAGTACCCAAGCACCGATAGAACTCCTGAGCCATCCAGAAAGGTTCACCAACCTATTCGAAACCAAGCGGTGATAGATTATGATAAACTAGATAAGGATGAATCTCTTAAACAGTTAATTACTGCCCGCAAAGAAAAATATGGTATGGATGAGGGCGTTGATATCATTGCCCAACCTGATGAGACCCTGAAAGTGGGTGATACCACGATAAAAATGCAAGAAATTCTAGATCAGGTGCGTTTAAAACAGGGTGATATTCTGGAAGAAACAATTGAAGCGGATCAAAGTACCGGCGTCGGTAAAACTTCAGGCGATGGAGATGTTTACGGCATTTATGTGGTTCAAAGAGGAGACAATATTTGGAACATCCATTTTAAATTTCTAAAAGACTATGCCCGCCATCGAGGGATTTCCATCTCACCATTGGCGGATGAACCGAATCAAGTAGGTTATAGTTCGGGAATAGGTAAGCTACTGAAATTTAGTGAAAAAATGGTCTACATTTACAATATCAAAAAAAAACAGTTGGACGTTAATTTAGGTTCGATCCAACCATTTAGTAAAATCGTAGTATACAATATGACCGATATTTTTCGATTATTAGACAGCATTGACTACGATAAAATAAATCACATTCAGTTTGATGGCGAAACCATTTGGATTCCAGCGGAGCAATAAAATTTGAATCTTGAAAGTCCAATATTATCGATATTACTTATAAAAATCTTATTGCTATCAAAATATCCATACCAAAGGGTTAGTGATGGCCGCAAACTTGGTCTTTCCGGCTGGTTTTAGCTTAGAATTCCAGGACCTATGGCTTTAATTATCCCAGGTTTAACGTCAAGAGGGAGAATGTTAACCAGATAATTTTAAGAATTAATTGACCTGAACTATCATTTACAGTATATCAGCGCCATTTTTATAAGGTGCTTGCGGCATTTTTTTTCAATTATTTTAAGTATGCACCCGTTTACACCGATGATATGCATTCGAAGATCGCTAACCGTTTGTAAAAAAATTTGATTTTCGAGGCAAACATCCAGCAGACCAACTCACATTACCAGAAGGAGGCTCAAAGTTGATCGATATTGCTTATGCTATGGGACAAGGTGGAGCAGCAGGCGGACAAGGCGGGGGAGGATTCACAGCATTTGTACCCCTGATTCTCATGTTCGTAATTTTCTATTTTCTGTTAATCCGACCCCAACAGAAAAAGGCCAAAGATCATCGTCAAATGATTGAAAATCTTAAAAAAGGTGATCGCGTTGTAACGGGCGGTGGTATCCATGGACGAATTACCGGGATCAGTGATACGACCTTAACCGTTGAGATTTCAGACAAAGTTCGAGTGAAGGTCAACCGCGGCAGTGTTTCGTCTCTGATCCAGTCTTCCGCACAACCTCAAGCACCGAAAGCCGAGAAAACCGAAGCTAGCAAGAAAAAATAATTGAAGCCATATCAAGCCCCGGTAATGCCGGTTGGATGACAAAACCTGCTGGCATTTTATGGGGCTTTTGTGTAACTAATTTTATTTCCGAAAAGAAAGGGAATGATCCTTGAAAAATCTTTCATGGCGACCTTTGGCCATAGTAGCCATTATCCTGGCTGCTTTTATTTACATAATGCCGACAGTGCATATGGCCATTCAGAGACAAAGTCAACCATCGCTATGGCCGCGCAAGAAAATCAACCTGGGCCTGGATTTACAAGGGGGCATGCACCTGGTATTGGAGGTAGAAACGGATAAGGCGGTAGAAAACCGAGTTGAACGGTTGGCCCAGGACGTCCGTGACCAGATTAAAAAGGAACGTATCCGACCGGTGCGAATTGAACATTCTGAAAGAGGTCGCATTACCGTGGATGTTCGCAACCGGGGTGAGAACTATGCCCGATTCAAAAAATTGCTGGAAAACGATTTTCAAAATATCGCTGAGTTCAATCGCAATGAAAACGAAGCCAGTTTCAGTATTGCTTTGGGGCTGCCAGAAGAGGAAATTGATCATATTAAACGTTCAGCTGTTGATCAGGCCTTAGAAACTATTCGAAATCGAATCGATCAGTTTGGGGTTAGCGAACCCGATATTCGTCGGCAGGGAGAGCGACGAATTTTAATCCAATTACCGGGTATAAAAGACACCCAGCGTGCTAAAAATCTCATTGGTAAAACGGCACTTTTAGAATTCAAGCTGGTTGATGAAGAAAATGATATTAATGCGGCATTAAAAGGTGATGTGCCACCCGGTGATGAAATTTTATATGAAGTGCGGAAAGATCCTATCACAGGCGGGACACAAAAATTGCCTTACTTGGTCAAACGCCGGGCACCGCTTACCGGCGCGTATCTGACCGATGCGCGCGTTCAAATTGATGCCCAATATAACGAACCCTATGTGGGCATCGCATTCGATAAAAAAGGGGCCCGCATTTTTGCTCGAATTACCGAAGAAAATGTTAAAAAACGATTGGCCATCGTTTTAGACAATCGCATTCATTCCGCACCGGTCATCCAAGAAAAAATCGCCGGTGGCCAAGCACGCATTACCGGCAGTTTTACCACCGAAGAAGCCCACGACCTGGCAATTGTTCTGAGGGCCGGCGCGCTGCCAGCGCCGGTTAAAATTATCGAGGAACGGACCGTTGGACCTTCCTTGGGCACCGATTCCATTCGTATGGGACTTATATCGATGGGTGTCGGTGGCATTTTGGTTATTCTCTTTATGGTTGTTTATTACAAAGGCGCAGGACTGATCGCCGATTTAGCCTTAATTCTTAATATTATTCTGATCTCCGGTGGTCTGGCCGCTTTTCAAGCCACTCTCACATTACCGGGTATCGCTGGTATTATTCTAACCATTGGCATGGCCGTGGATGCCAACGTTTTGATATTTGAAAGGATTCGTGAAGAATTGCGACTCGGCAAAACCCCTCATGCCTCAATTGATGCCGGCTATGGTCGCGCTACTTTGACTATCCTGGACGCCAACGTGACGACATTGATCGCCGCTTTGGTCCTGTTTCAATTTGGCACCGGACCGGTTAAAGGTTTTGCGGTAACGCTTAGCTTAGGCGTGCTCTCGAGTCTGTTTACGGCACTGATTTTCACACGATCAATTTTCGATTACTTCTTAATTCAACGCCGTGTGAAAAAATTAAGTATCTAAATTTAAGGACTGCAAACATGCAATTTATAAAATCAGATATCAACATCAATTTCATCGGTAAGCGCAAAATCGCATACGTATTATCTGGCCTGATGATTCTGGCAGCAGTCGTCTCACTAATCATCCACAAGGGGCCAAGATATGGAGTCGACTTTGCAGGGGGAACCGTTATTCAGGTTCAATTCAAAAAAGATGTCGAAATTGATCAAATCAAAGTCGGTTTAACCAGACTCGACCTCGGGCAATCATCGGTTCAAGTATTTGGCGAAACGGATGCAAATGAATACCTCATTCGCACAGATCGTTCCGTCATGACCACGGAAGGGTTTTCATCAGAAATCAAATCCGCTTTAAGTGCAGCCACCGATTCGGAGATTGAAATTCGCCGCATTGAAATGGTTGGACCCCAGGTTGGCAAAGATTTGCGGGAAAAGGCGCTTTTTGCCATTTTCTATGCCTTGTTGTTTATCACGGTATACATATCTGGTCGTTTTGAACTCAAATGGATGCTTAGTGGTGTCATCGCGGTCGCCCTGATTGCAGCGGTTTCTTTTTTAAAAATTTTTGAGGTTAGTATTCCTTTTTTAATCACAGCCGCTTTGATTGTAACCCTGGTTCTTTTTTGGTTTTTAGAATTAAAATATGCCATGGGTGCCATCGTAGCTTTGATCCATGATGTGACGATTACGGTTGGAATTTTTTCAATATTCGACAAGGAATTTACCTTGCCGATTATTGCCGCTTTGCTGACCATTATTGGATATTCACTCAATGATACCATTATTGTATTTGACCGTATTCGCGAAAATTTTAAAAAATATCATAAACAGCCGCTGACAACCATTATTAACCGTAGCGTCAACGAAACATTGGGCCGCACCATTTTAACATCTCTCACAACTTTAATCGTAGTCGTTGTTCTGTTTCTTTTAGGCGGTGGCATCATCCATGATTTTGCCTTTGCATTAATCATCGGCGTACTTGTTGGCACCTACTCTTCTATATATGTGGCCAGTCCGATCCTGCTTGCATGGCAAGGACGGGCAAAAACAACCTAGAACCGGCGTCACTTTTGCCGCCGATGTGACCTTTACCGTCATTGTAAAGGAGGCCTTATGAAACCGTATATCGGCATTGGAATCGCGGCAACCCTGCTGACAATTACCGCATGTTCATCGATGCAACCTCAGCAATCTAAATACGACTCGCCATCACAGGTTGAAGCCCAGCTAAAAGAGATCAACCAAAAAATTGATGAAGTTTATCACCGGGTATCAGTACTTCAGTTTATGGTTGATGACCACCAGCGCACGCTCCAAAAAATGGAACACCCGTTAAGCGGCAACGCTGATCCGGAAAAGAACTTAAAGTCAAGCGCTGGCGAAACGGACCAAGCTTTGTCCACGGCATCAAAGCCACTAGATACTCCCACCGCCCCTATTCGTCCTGCCGAGCCCAAACCCAAATCGATCGAATCCTCAGCAGCGGAATCTTATGATGCGGCGTTTATGCTATTCAAACAAACCGATTATAAAAAGGCTTTTGTATCTTTTACGGAATTTGCTGAAAGCAATCCCAAACACGATTTGGCTGACAATGCCCTTTACTGGGCGGGCGAGTGTCTTTATGCGCAAAAACGATTTACAGATGCGGTGATCACATTTAAAAAAGTAATTGAAGAATATCCTAATGGCGGTAAAGTCCCTGATGCTTACCTCAAAATTGGGTATGCTTATCTGGCCCTTGAAGATCGCATAAATGCCCGCATTTTCTTAAAGGAAGTAATTAAGAATTATCCGTTTAGCCCGGCCAGCACAAAAGCGGAAGAAAAATTAAAAGCATTACAAAACAACTAAAAATTCTCGTTCGGAAAACTATCTAGTATCTCAATCGGAGTGTTTTTAATCTTTCATGGATCATCTAATTCCCTGGTTTGTTTTAAAAAGTGTTACGGGCATCGGCAACCTTCTTTTCAAACGCCTCATTTCACATTTTGGCACCCCCCAAACGGTATTGCAAGCATCTGCACAGGAACTAATACAAGTTGAGGGCATTACGCACCATCTAACCACCGCCATCCAAAAACAAGGTATCTCAGAGAATGTCAAAAAAGAGCTTGATCTTGTCAACCGCAATGAATACAGGATCGTGACGCTTGCAGACTCAGAATACCCCTCCTTGCTGCTTCAAATTCCGGATCCGCCGCCGTATCTGTATGTAACCGGTGATTTAAACAATTCAACCGCAAAAATAGCAGTGGTAGGTTCGCGCCATGCTACCAGCTATGGCATCACGACCACCCAAAAGCTTTGCCGTGACTTGGCGGCCAACGGTCTGACGGTGGTCAGCGGAATGGCCCGTGGAATTGATTCGGCCGCCCACCGCGGTACGATTGGAGGCGGTGGACAAACCATCGCGGTATTGGGGAGCGGTTTGGGAAGAATATATCCGGCAGAGAACCGCAAATTATTTCATGAAATTGCAGATAACGGTGCTGTTATTTCTGAATTTCCGGTTTTGGCGAAACCAGATGCCCACCATTTTCCCATGCGCAATCGAATTATTAGCGGCATGTGTCTTGGAACTGTCGTGGTGGAGGCCACACGCAAAAGTGGCTCACTGATCACAGCCCGTTTGGCAGTCGAACAAGACCGCGAAGTTTTTGCTGTTCCGGGAAGCGTTCAATCGTTTAAAAGTATGGGAACGCACCATCTGATTAAACAAGGGGCTAAATTGGTAGAGCATGTGCAAGATATCATCGATGAAATAGCGCCGATCATACAAACACCAGCTCAAACTATTTCTGTCGCCCCAAATGACATCAAGGCTAAAGTGAATCGACTGAGCACTGAGGAAAAGCGGGTTTACCAAGCCTTAGAGCCCTATCCTACCCACATCGATGAATTGGCTCGTCAAACATCGATTGAATCTGGCAAACTATCCAGCATCTTGCTGAAACTTGAACTGGATGATATCATCAAACAGAGTCCCGGCAAATATTTTTCAACAACGCTATAGACGTTAGAATTTAATGGATATTCGTAGTTTCTGCATTCCAAAATAAAAGAGGAACGATTGTGAGCAAACCATTACTTGTAGTTGAATCACCTACAAAAATAAGAACACTGCAAAAATATCTTGGCAAGTCATATAATGTTGCCTCGACCGTGGGGCATCTTAAAGATCTGCCGCAAAAAGAGATGGGCATTGATGTGGACAATGGGTTTAAACCCAAATATAGCACCATTCCCGGTAAACAAAAAGTCATCACGGCCTTAAAGCGTTCCGCCAAAGATGCTTCCGACATTTATTTGGCCACTGACCCTGACCGGGAAGGTGAGGCCATCGCATGGCATACAGCTGATATCCTCAAGAAGAAAGGGCGCAAATTTTACCGTATTCTTTTCCACGAACTTACCCAAAAAGCCATCAAAGAGGCCATTGCCGCCCCCAGTGAATTGGACCGTAAAAAATATGATGCCCAACAAACACGCCGCATCCTTGACCGCTTGGTCGGTTATCAAATCAGCCCGCTATTATGGCGTAAAGTCAAAGGCGGCCTCAGTGCTGGGCGGGTCCAATCTGTTGCGGTCAGAATCATATGTGAGCGCGAAAGAGCTATCCAAGCTTTTGAACCCCAAGAGTACTGGTCCATTACTGTCCATTTAGAGGGTGAAAACCCGCCGCCCTTTGCCGCCAAGCTGGTTAAAAAAAATAATAAAAAACTCTCTATTCCTGATGCCGAGACCTCCCAAGCAATCGTTAAAGATCTGTCTGAATCAAATTTCACCGTAAACCGCGTAATTCGGAAAACAACCAGACGTAATCCGTTGCCGCCCTTTACCACCAGTAAGTTGCAGCAGGAGGCGATTCGTAAACTAAGATTTTCAGCCAAAAAAACCATGCTAATCGCCCAACAACTATATGAGGGTATCGAATTAGGCCCTGGTGAACCGGTCGGTCTTATAACCTATATGCGCACCGATTCCACACGAATTTCACAAGAGGCCGCTACCGAGACACTCCAATTCGTTCAAAACACTTTTGGCCAGGAATTTACGCTTGATTCGCCTCGTTTTTTCAAAAATCGTAAAAAGGTTCAAGATGCCCATGAAGCCATTCGTCCCACTGCTGTGGCCAACGCGCCGGAAAAGGTGGCGCCTTATTTATCTAAGGATCAGCAGGCTCTATATACGCTGATCTGGAAACGGTTTGTTGCCTCCCAAATGAAAGAAGCACTTATCAACAATACGAGTGTATCAATCGAAGCAGGCCCGTATTTACTCACGGCCAGTGGGTCCTCGGTTAAATTTCCCGGATTTATGACCTTATATATGTCGGTGGATGAAGAAATCGCGAGTGACAGCGCCAAACGCAAACCTTTATTGCCTGATCTTCAACAAGGTGAACGTTTAGCATTGCAACAGCTTGTGCCCAAACAGCATTTCACGGCTCCACCGCCACGGTTTTCCGAAGCTTCGCTAGTAAAGGAACTCGAGGAAAACGGCATTGGCCGTCCGAGCACCTACGCTGCGATTCTTTCGACCATTCGAACCAAGGGTTATGTTGAGCTATTAAAAGGCTATTTTCGACCTACCGAACTTGGTTATATCGTCAATGATTTGCTAGTTGAAAACTTTCCAGAAATCTTTGGGGTAAATTTTACAGCCAAAATGGAGGAAAATTTAGATCGAATCGAAACCGCTGAGATTAATTCTCTGGCCGTGCTGCAAAAATTTTATGATCCTTTTAAAAACTTGGTAGAGGAAGCCACACATGGTATGCTGAGTGTCAAAGGCGTCGGCCTCCACACAGAACTATCATGTCCTGAATGCCAAAAGACCCTCCACATCAAAGTGGGTAAAAATGGGCCTTTCATCGCCTGTAGCGGGTATCCGGAATGTAGCTATTCGCGCGATTATTCGCGGGACGAAAAAGGCCAAGTCCATGCGATTGAACCGGAGGTGGATGAGGCCACGGATAAATTCTGTGACAAATGCGGTAAGCCCATGGTGATTAAAAGGGGACGCTACGGATCATTTCTTGCCTGCAGCGGCTATCCTGACTGCAAGTACACGCAATCATTGAATTCAAATCGAGCCAGCCAAACAACCGGCGTGAAATGTCCCCAAAAAGATTGTTCGGGAGAATTGGTTGAAAGAAAATCCAAGCGTGGCAAAATTTTTTACGGCTGTAATCAGTTTCCTGAATGTGATTTTGCAATTTGGGATAAACCGGTGTCCGAACCGTGCCCAATTTGCAAGGCACCATTTTTAATTGAAAAAACTACCAAAAAGGACGGAACCTTTCTGGCTTGCCTTGATAAAGAATGTGGTTATAAAAAATCAATCGAAAATGACGATCAGGCTAGCTGAATGCAGCCGGCTCCTTTCGCAAGCTATACGTTATTTTTATGTTAACAATGTCCGGATTATCATAATGGCTTACCGATAAGCTGGATTGCTATTGATCATATTCAGCGGGTTTTTCTGATACGAGCCATCATCAGAGAAAAACTACAAAAATAATATTTCCTAAAAAAGGCTTGACAATCAATAATCGCGCTGTTAGGAAGCGGTTCATCTATTGAATTCCGATTGGTGCAGTCATGCAGAAGCTATCGATTATCAACCTTATTAGCATTATTCTTCTCCTTATTGTCGGTGTAATTATCGACAGGGAGAATGCAGGTTGATAATGGCCTAACGCACCCAGCAAAGAAAAACCAAAAACCGTTATCAGCCTGCAAGGTTGCTAACGGTTTTTTTGTTGGAGAATTAAATAATGAGAAGCGACATTATTAAAAAAGGTATCGATCGCGCCCCGCATCGCAGCCTGCTTAAATCAATCGGGTATACGAATGAAGAAATTCAAAGACCGTTGATTGGTATCGCCAACTCCGCCAACACGATCATTCCCGGTCATGTGCATTTGGATAAAATTGTTGAAGCGGTTAAAGCCGGGATATACATGGCTGGCGGTACGCCGGTAGAATTTGGAACCATCGGGGTATGCGACGGTATTGCTATGAATCACATCGGCATGAAATATTCCTTGAGCAGCCGGGAACTAATCGCGGATTCAGTTGAAGTCATGGCCACCGCCCATGCCTTTGACGGCTTGGTCCTGGTACCAAATTGCGACAAAATTGTTCCCGGTATGCTAATGGCGGCGGCACGCCTGGACCTGCCCGCAATTGTCGTGAGCGGTGGGCCGATGCTAGCTGGCCAGCGCCCCGGATCCGCTGCCACTGAAAAAATTGATTTGATCACAGTATTTGAAGCCGTCGGGGCGGTTCATTCAGGCAATATGACCACGGAACAGTTAGCAGCCATTGAAGATGCCGCATGTCCAACGTGTGGCTCATGTGCGGGTATGTTCACCGCCAATTCAATGAACTGTCTTACCGAAGCTGTTGGGCTGGGACTTCCTGGAAACGGCACTATTCCTGCTGTTATGTCCGCTCGCCTGCGACTGGCCAAAGCCGCGGGAATGCAAATTCTACATTTGGTACAAGACAATATTACCCCGCGGAAAATTCTAACACCTAGTGCATTTAAAAACGCGCTGGCGGTTGACATGGCCTTAGGATGCTCTACCAACACGGTTTTGCATTTGCTGGCACTGGCCTATGAGGCTGGTATTGATTTTGATCTAAACATCATCAATACCGTTAGTGCAAACACACCCCATCTGTGCTCCCTGAGTCCTGGTGGGCAGCACCACATGCAGGATTTAAATCAAGCCGGCGGCGTTGCTGCCGTCATTCAGGAACTGGCGTCCGCCGGTTTAATCAACCTTGACTGCATCACTGTTACCGGCAAGTCGGTGGGCAAGAATCTGAAATCGGTATCCAATTTGAACCCACAAATTATTAGGCCCTTTTCTAATCCTTACCATGACCAAGGTGGTTTAGCCGTGCTCTTTGGAAACTTAGCCCCAGACGGCTGCGTGGTCAAGCAATCGGCCGTGTGTGATGAAATGCTGCAGCATGAAGGACCTGCCCGTGTATTTAACAGCGAAGAGGATGCCACCACGGCAATTATGAATGGTGAAATTCGTAAAGGTGAAGTGATTGTGATTCGCTATGAAGGGCCCCAAGGCGGACCAGGTATGCGTGAAATGTTAACACCTACTTCCGCCATTGCCGGAATGCAATTGGACGCCCATGTCGCCCTCTTAACCGATGGCCGTTTTTCCGGGGGCACACGTGGCGCATCCATTGGACATATTTCACCGGAAGCCATGCAGGGCGGCCCAATTGCGGTGGTCGAAGAAGGCGATCGCATCGCCATTGACATACCCAATAAAAAACTTCGGCTTGAAATATCAGATAATGATCTACAGAAACGCCTTGCTAAATGGTCGCAACCGGCACCGCACATCATCCATGGATATTTAGGCCGCTATAGCCGCGCTGTCTCTTCCGCCAACAAAGGTGCCATCGTAAAATGATTTGTACTAAAACGTAAAGTCGGTAAAAGCTTAAGCTTAAAAATTTAGGAAAACGAAAGGATCGATCATGGAACGCTCAGGAGCCCAAATTCTAATGCAAATTTTAAAAGATGAAGGGGTTGACACCATTTTTGGATATCCGGGCGGAGCTGTCATCGACATCTATGATGCGCTTGCAAAAACGGATATACGCCATATACTGGTTCGTCACGAACAGGGCGCTGTCCATGCGGCCGATGGCTATGCCCGGGCCAGCCAAAAAGTAGGGGTGTGCTTAGTGACCTCCGGTCCCGGAGCTACCAACACCGTTACCGGTATCGCTTCGGCTTATATGGATTCGATCCCGCTGGTGGTTTTTACGGGTCAGGTTCCCCGACCGCTAATCGGCAATGATGCTTTTCAAGAAGTCGATATTGTCGGCATCACACGCCCCTGCACTAAGCACAACTACCTCGTCGGTAATATTGAAGACCTACCGCGCATCATCAAGGAAGCCTTTCACATTGCCCGCTCGGGTCGTCCCGGGCCCGTTTTGGTGGATATTCCCAAAGATGTCGGCAACAATTATATGGATTTTAAACGCGCACCGAAAAAAATACATCTGCGCTCATACAATCCAACTTATAAACCTAATATAAAACAGCTAAAAAAGGTTAAAGACTTGATCAAAAAGGCCCAGCGCCCGGTCATTCTGGCAGGTGGCGGTGTTATTTTATCAAACGGTTCCAAGGAGCTTACTGCTTTTGCTCGCAGAACGAAAATACCAGTTACCTCGACACTGATGGGATTGGGTGCGTTTCCCGGCAGTGATCCTCTCTGGCTGGGAATGATCGGCATGCACGGCACGTATCGGGCGAACATGTCAACCGGTGGTTGTGACTTGTTGATAGCCATTGGTGTCAGATTTGATGATCGGGTCACCGGCAAAACCGATGCGTTTGCCGCACAGGCAGATATAGTTCATATCGATATCGATCCCACTTCCATTCGAAAGAACATTCAAGTAGCGGTACCCGTTGTGGGCGATTGTCGAGTAGCCCTTGAAAATTTGAATTCTCTGTTGGACAAAGACGACCTCCCTGATCTTGAAGACAACCGCAAAGAATGGCTTAATCTGATTGCGAAGTGGAAAAGCACTAATCCGTTGGCCTATGAACAGAAGGACTCAATTAAACCGCAGTATGTCATCGACAAACTTTTTGAAATTACCAAAGGACAAGCCATAATTACGACTGAAGTCGGTCAGAATCAAATGTGGGCGGCGCAGTATTACCATTTTGATCACCCCAACCATTTCATTACTTCAGGTGGTCTCGGCTGTATGGGATTCGGCCTGCCAGCTGCTATCGGTGCACAAATTGCTTGTCCCGATAAGCTGGTTGTGGATGTGGCCGGCGACGGCAGCCTTCAGATGAATATACAAGAAATGGCGACTGCAGTTCAATATGGTCTACCGGTAAAAGTAGTTTTATTAAATAACTGCTACCTTGGTATGGTACGTCAATGGCAAGAACTGTTTTATGACAAACGTTATTCCGCTACTCACATGGAACATGCCCCCGACTTTGTTAAGTTAGCAGATGCCTTTGGCGCGCTGGGGTTGCGGGCATCGAAACCAGAAGAGGTCGAAACTGTTCTATCCGAGGGCCTTTCCTCACCTCAAACCGCTATTATGGAATTCTTGGTTGAACAAACCGAGTGCGTTTATCCCATGGTACCAGCTGGATCACCAATTACAGAAATGCTGCTAGTGTAAAGTTTAAAGGAAATCAGTATGGACCAAACACGACATGTCTTGACTATGTTGGTAGATAATCAACCAGGCGTACTTGCCCGTGTGGTCGGATTATTTGGCGCCCGCGGCTACAATATTGAAAGTCTGTGTGTGGCTGAAACCATAGATTCCCAGGTTTCACGAATTACGATTGTTACACGCGCCACCGAAGCCGGCATGGAACAAATCGTAAAGCAGTTGCGTAAACTAATCAACGTTATTAAACTGCGCGATTTAACAGGTTCTAAAGCCGTTCAGCGTGAAATGGCCCTGATCTGTGTGCGGGCCAAACCGGAATACCGTGCTGAAGTTCTGCGAATTGTCGATATTTTTCGCTGTAAAGTCGTCGATGTCGGGTTAGAGCATTACATTGTTGAAGTAACCGGCGATGCAGCCAAGCTGTCAGCTTTAATCAAGCTTCTAATGCCGATGGGCATTAAAAAAATTGCACGCACCGGCACCATTGCCCTATTTCGAGAACCGAAATAAGCTTATGAGCGTTTGGGACACCATTTTTAACTCGGCAACAGCTGCTGTCTCTGTGAACCACATCAGAAACTAAAAATAAAATATTCGATCTTTTAACTTACAGTTACAATAGCCAGTCATAAAGGAGTTTAACATGGCACAAATCGATTTTGGAGGCATTGTTGAAGACGTCATCACCTCGGAAGAATTTTCGCTACAACAAGCCCGTGAAGTTCTCAAAGACGAAAAAGTCGCTGTATTGGGTTATGGCGTACAAGGACCTGGGCAGGCTTTGAATTTAAGAGACAACGGCATCAATGTGATCGTGGGGCAACGCGAGGGTAGTCCATCCTGGGATCGCGCGGTGGAAGATGGTTTTGTTCC
Organism: Desulfobacterales bacterium; assembly: GCA_030066785.1. Taxonomy (GTDB): domain Bacteria; phylum Desulfobacterota; class Desulfobacteria; order Desulfobacterales; family JASJAZ01; genus JASJAZ01. The sequence continues at coordinate 37,977 of JASJAZ010000021.1, forward strand.
GGGAAAAACTTTGGTTTCAATTGAAGAGGCTGCGCGCCAAGCCACTGTTATTCAATTTCTGTTGTCTGATGCCGGTCAAGTAGCCACTTGGCCGCAGGTTAAAGCATGCCTAAATGCCAACGATGCGCTCTATTTCTCCCACGGATTCGGCATTGTCTACAAAGATCAGACCGGTATTGATCCACCCGCTGACGTAGATGTCATCTTGGTGGCTCCCAAAGGCTCGGGCCGTACCGTCCGCACCAATTTTCTGGATGGCAGCGGTATTAATGCAAGCTTTGCGATTCATCAAGATCATACCGGCAGGGCCCGCGAAAGAACCCTGGCGCTAGGTATCGCCATCGGTTCCGGGTATCTTTTTCCGACTACCTTTACAAATGAAGTCTATAGCGATCTAACCGGTGAGAGGGGCGTGCTCATGGGATGTTTAGCAGGGGTAATGGAGGCACAATACCAGGTTTTGCGTAAAAACGGTCACAGTCCCAGCGAAGCATTCAATGAAACCGTGGAAGAACTAACCCAGAGTCTGATTCGTCTGGTAGCGGAAAATGGGATGGATTGGATGTTTTCCAATTGCAGCACTACTGCCCAGCGCGGAGCGCTCGACTGGGCACCGAAATTTCGTGAGGCCGTCGCCCCACTTTTTGAAGAACTCTATGCCAATGTTGTTTCCGGCAAAGAAACCACACGGGTTCTGGATGCCAACAGTGCGCCCGATTACCGTGAAAAGCTGCAGCGGGAGCTCAACACCATTAAGCAGTCAGAAATGTGGCGTGCCGGAGCGGCAGTGAGATCCTTGCGTCCCGAAAATCGTAAATTTTAGCGTGTTCGCCATCAGATGACCAACAGCATTAGATACAGGCACAGCACCAAATCGCTATTTATACATTTATACAATGGTTTAAGCATCGACTTTGATCTTAAATTACGAGTTACCTTCCAACGGGGAGCAATCCAATGGATCAACTTTGGGTATATGATACCACCTTGAGGGATGGCACGCAGGGAGAGAACGTCAACTTTAGTGCCGAAGATAAACTTAACATCGCCCATCGTTTAGATGAATTCGGTGTGCATTACATTGAAGGCGGCTGGCCCGGGTCCAATCCGCGGGATATTCAATTCTTCGATATTGCCAAACGTGTGGAGTTTAAAAACGCCCGCTTGGCAGCGTTTGGATCAACTTGCAAGCCAGAATCCGTCCCGGAAGACGATACCAATTTACAAGCCATTTTACAAAGCGATACACCGGTGGTCACCATTTTCGGAAAAAGCTGGATTTTGCATGTGGAACAGATCATGAAAAATCGTCCCGCCGAAAACCTGCGAATGATCAACGAATCGGTAGCCTATTTGAAATCCCAAAGCAAGGAAGTGATTTATGATGCCGAACATTTTTTTGATGGCTATAAGGATAACGCCGAGTATGCTTTGAAAACATTACAGGCAGCGGTATCCGCCGGTGCTGACTTCATTGTGCTGTGCGACACGAACGGGGGCACTCTGCCCTCTGAAATCGAAAGCGTTACAGACGAGGTCCGTCAATCATTGGTTGATGCGAATACTGCCGATGATTTCTCGATAAAGATTGGGATTCATACGCATAATGACAGTGGCCTTGCGGTGGCTAACTCAATTGCAGCCATTAACGCCGGCGCCACGATGGTCCATGGAACGATTAATGGCTACGGAGAACGGTGTGGCAACGCAGATCTCACATCTGTCATTCCGATCATATCTTTAAAAATGAACAAAACCTGTGTTCCCAAAGAGAATCTGCCAAAACTCAAAAACCTGTCCCGGTTTGTCAGCGAAACGGCGAATATCGTTCCCAGCAACAACCGCCCGTTTGTTGGCAAAAGTGCTTTTGCCCATAAAGGTGGGGTGCATGTCAATGCAATAATGAAAATACCGCGGGCTTATGAACACATGGAACCCGCAGGCATCGGCAATCGCCGGCGTGTCCTTATTTCCGATCTGTCAGGCAAAAGCAATGTTGAATACAAAGCCAAAGAGTTGGGTGTGAAATTAGGCAGCAATGGTTACAGCAGTCGCGAAATTGTTACAGAGATTAAACATTTGGAGCAACAAGGTTATCAGTTTGATGTTGCTGATGGTTCCTTTAAAATTTTGATGCAGAAATTTACCGATCAGTTTAGGCCGCTATTTGAACTGGAATCTTTTCGGGTAACCATTGAAAAAGACAAAGACCAGCCCTGTTCGGCCCATGCGACCATTAAAATATCAGTAGGAAACAAAGAAGAAATTACGGCGGCAGAGGGCTATGGCCCCGTAAGTGCTTTGGACAATGCTTTACGTAAGGCTCTGGATCGGTTTTATCCCGACCTTGATACCATGCGCCTGGTCGACTTCAAAGTACGCGTCATCGAGGGTCGTGAGGGCACTGCGGCTAAAGTACGCGTATTGATCGAATCCCGTGATCAAGACCACCTTTGGAGCACCATCGGCGTTTCCAGCGATATCATTGAAGCCAGTTGGCAAGCCTTGGCCGACAGTTTTCAATACAAACTCGCGCGGGAACGTGAGATCCGCAACGGCCAGATACCATTGCCGATAAAACAGTCTTTGTAGTGTCAAAACAGTTACGAAACCGTTGGCGGCAAACGGTTTAAGAATATTAAAAGTTTCTTTCCTTCTTTTTGTCGCACTAAAAACGCGTAGGAAATCCGATTACCGAATTGCAAGATGCATTTAACCAGCTAGCTATCCATCAACGTTATGCAAACAAAAAAAATAGGACATGAGGATTTTAATGCCGCGGGAAACCGAACCTTTGTTTTCCCGCGGCCGATGCTTTCCAGCAATCCTGCTTAATACGCAGTTGCTCAAGTTTTGTGATGAAAGCTATGATTGCTAGCGATAAAAAATACATCTGATTTTTAACAATTTTGTAAGGAGCAACATCATGCCTGAAAAAGTTATTATATTTGACACGACCTTACGAGACGGCGAACAGTCACCGGGAGCCAGCATGAACACGGCTGAAAAGGTTCGATTGGCGGTTCAATTGGAAAAACTCGGAGTGGATGTCATTGAAGCAGGCTTTCCTGCAGCCTCAGAAGGCGACTTCGAAGCGGTTTCAAAAATCGCCGATAGATTAAAGCATACAGAGGTCGCGGGTTTAGCCCGGGCCTCCAAGGGCGATATCGAGCGCGCCTGGAATGCGATCCAGCATGCCGCCAGACCCCGCATCCATACTTTTATCGCCACTTCCGATATCCATATGAAATACAAGCTGAATATGAACCGTGAACAGGTCTTGGCCGCCACACGTGAAGCGGTGACCTTTGCCAGATCACTGACTGATAATGTCGAATTTTCGGCTGAGGATGGTTCCCGCAGTGATCGCGACTTCCTGTGCCAGGTATTTGAAGCCGCCATCGAGGCTGGTGCCAGCACGATCAACTTGCCCGACACGGTCGGTTATGCCGTTCCGGATGAATTCGCCGATATGGTGCGCTACGTCATCGCAAATACCCCCGGCATCGGAAATGCGGTTTTAAGTGTGCACTGCCACAACGATCTGGGGTTGGCAACCGCCAACACTTTGGCAGCAATTAATGCCGGCGCTCGACAGGCCGAGGTTACGATCAATGGTATTGGTGAACGTGCCGGCAATACATCTCTGGAAGAAGTGGTTATGGCTCTGCACACCCGTCAGAATTACTTGCCGGCTGCCACCGACATTAAAAAAGACCAGATTCATCCCACCAGTCGCCTGGTCAGTATGATCACCGGCATTATCGTTCAACCCAACAAAGCGATCGTGGGTGCTAACGCCTTTGCACATGAAGCCGGCATTCATCAAGATGGTGTGCTCAAAAACCCCATGACTTACGAAATCATGAAGCCGGAGACGATCGGATTAAGCCGCAATCGTCTCGTGCTTGGCAAGCACTCCGGTCGCCATGCGTTACGAAATCATCTAAAGGAGATGGGCTATGATCTTTCCGATGAGGAATTGGATATCGTATTTACCAAATTCAAGGATTTGGCCGATAAGAAGAAGCAATTGGTAGATGAGGATCTGGAGGCCATTGTCACCGAGGGGATTCTGCGCACCGTTGATGTGTTTGAGCTGGAATACCTGCACGTAACCTGTGGTACAACCGTTTTGCCCATGGCCAGTGTTAAGCTCAACGTTAATGGACGATCCATGAAAGGTGCCGGTTATGGCAACGGCCCCATAGATTCGGCATTTAACACCATTGCCAAAATTGTGGGGACCGACTCGGAGTTATTGCGATTCTCAGTGAGTGCTCTGACCGGCGGTACGGATGCCCAAGGGGAGGTAACCGTCAGGTTACAGGAAGACGGCTTGCTCGCTCTTGGCAGGGGCTCGGATCCAGACATTATCACTGCAAGTGCCAAAGCTTATATTAACGGTTTAAACCGCTTGGAATATCTAAAACGCCATCCGAACAAGGCTTCAGAAGTATTATAAAAACAAAAATGCACGGCGGTAATTGTTTCCCGCCGTGCATTTCCTCTCCCCGAACCTGGCCTGATATAAAATTTTCTATTGTTCTTCCTGCAAGCCGGAGACCAATTTAACAAGATCATCCACATGATCATCGGGCACTCTTCCGCGAATAATCCCCTGCACAACTCTGTTTTTATCAAGAATAATCACGTTAGCGGTATCAATCTCCAAACCCCATTCTTCGCGCAATTCCCCATCATAATCAAAAAGAATAACGGTATTGTATTTTTTGGCTTTGCGGCCGGCGATAGCACGAATGGCAAAATTCGGCTTCCAAGTGGCCGCGCAGTCGGCGATACCGATACCCTTGTATTTTTCATCGGTTAACAGGCCGTCCTTTTTGGCCTGCTTGAGCGCATCTGTAAAATGATCGTTCAGATCTGATTCATCGGGATCGACATAGTTGACCACCAGCACCCTTCCCGGCCAATCTTCCATGCTGTACATCTTGCCGGAAGCATCGGGAAATGAAAAATCAGAGGCTGTCATACCCTCCTCTAAATCCTGCGCCATTGAAAATGACGTCAATATCAGTACAACTGCAAACAGCGCACAAAGAAACACAACGCGTCGAAACATTATCGCGCTCCTTTCTCGAGCTTTTGTAAAGCGGAAATGAATCTGATTTTATGATCTAATCTTTTTTGTGGCAGACCCACCATACAGTTTTCACACAAATTTTCAACAATCAGTTATAATTCAGTGTGTTACTTGCCAAAAAAGCGCCGCTCTTTTCAGCTAAACTTTCGAATTGGCGCCTGAAATAACTCAACCGATCAATTTAATATACCATTTATTTAATTTCATCTCAATTTTTAAACCGGGGAATGCACCAATGCTCACAATTAAGATCAATGTAATTTTCAAAATGTAAATTTGTAGAAATATCAGTATATTTGCAGTGATCCAACTAAGCTCATGACGCGTTCAATATTCTTTTCAATAAGATACTTCTCGATACCATCAATTATTTCCATGGAGACGCCGGGATTTAGGAAATTAGCGGTTCCGATTTGAACAGCCGTGGCTCCTGCGATTAAAAATTCTATGGCATCGCTAGCAGTTATAATACCACCGATGCCAATGATGGGAACTTTGACCGCCTG
>JASJAZ010000022.1 GCA_030066785.1 Desulfobacterales bacterium
TTCTTGCTGGTTCAATAATATTGTTCCTACTCTGCGCAGCTGATTCAAATGCGGATACAAAAGAAAGCCAAATTCCAGCCAATTTGGCACCTGGATTGGACTATTTACTGACCTTCACACAGTCGGACCGCTCCGAAACATTTGATCCCCAACGATTAGATCTAATATTAAGGTTTGTTGATTCTGCCAAACCCCCTTCCACCCAATATGCGGCGCCCTCCAGAGTTGGTGGTCACGGCGTCTACTATGAATTTGAGCTTCAACGTGATTTAGAATTTATTTTGCGCAGCAAATACCATCCTGATATTCCAACCGTGGTGTTTCACCCCACCAGCCTGCGATTGGGCTATTGGACGGAAGTGGGGGGGCAATCTGGCACAAAATTGCCAAAACTCTGGCAAGACCTTTCTCTGTTAAACAACCCGGTGGTCGCGCGCGGCAGCGAGTATGTAGCCATTACACCGGATCAATTCACAGGCGCCTATTATACTTATGATATTTATCGCGCACTGGTTCTTTTCAAATGGAACCATCGCAATGTGCTGATTTCGCTTTCCAAACAGAAAGATAAATCGAGTGTGGGCCGCAAGGGCTACGTGCTGAGCGAAAATGATTGGGCCTATGTTTATTCAGGCGAAAAAGGTTTGACCAAGGCAGGTCTGGGCTGGGCAAGCTCTTATATGTATGATTCCTTTGACATCAATATTTTTTATGAAATCGATGCCAAACGGCCCTTGATCCGTTGCGGTTATTTTAAATGGCTCAGGGCCGGCTGGGGCAAAATTAATTTTGTGCGCAAACACCATCTGCGGGCAGGGCTGCAACGCTATGCCCAAACATTGACATCCCTTTTAGAATGTCCCTGCCTGCCGGCACCTGACGAACTGATCCAGATGATTGACCCAATCCAGCGCTATTCAACCCAAGAGCTGCGAAACAAAATGCATGATTATTTTGATGCACTGGCAACACGTTACCGTGACCATCCGGTATATCGCCGCAAAAAGCTATCCAAGCTTATACAGAGCGAAGGATTCATTGCCCAAATGACACCGCAGCAGATGCAGTCCCTGCTTATCAAAGAAGCCTTTAAAAAGCTCACCGGTAAATCCCCCATGATTGAACTAGCGTATCGATAGTTTCTGTTTTGCCAATGCAGATTTTAGAACCTTTGCACACGTGCTGAGCCCGCCTATTCAAACTGCAAGCAAAAATAGTCAATGGTTCGATAAAAATTGGATTTGACCTTTTTTGGCGAATTGGCATATGGTAATTTTGCACTTCAGAAACATATGCTGAATAACAATTGGCAGATATGTTCAATTCCTCCTGTTTGTTTGGTATTTTCGATTACGACCATTGGTCTCTTAAATTCCTGTTACGGGTCCAACCTCTTATTCTTTCAGCACCGGGAAATGTGACATGAGCAATGATGCAGCCAACCGCACGACAAATAGGATTGGTTTTTCAGATCGGCTCAAAAAGCTAATTGAAGCCAATCAATCGCTTACGAAACTGGAATCTTTGGATGCGCTGTTGCCTCGATTAATCGAACTGGCGCGGGCTGTTACTCACGCTGAGGCAGCTTCTTTGATGCTATACAACCCGGAGCGGGATGTTTTGGAGTTTCGCTCATCCCAGGATGAAGTGCTGGGTGAAAAGGCCAACGAAATTCTTAAAACCTCTTTTGAGTTGAAAATGGGCGAGGGCATTGCCGGTTGGGTGGCGATGCATCGGGAGTCGGTCAATATTCCGGATGTTCGTCAGGACCCACGTTTTTACAGCAAGATCGATAAAGATACCGGTTTTGTTACCCGCAATCTGCTGTGTGTGCCGGTGCTGCATAATAAGGAATTGCTGGGCGTCATCCAGGTTCTAAACTCCAAGATGCGACCTGTTTTTGAAAGTGATGATGAAGCCATACTGGAAAATTTCGCCAATCTGGCATCGGTAGCCATTATCCGCTCCCGGTTATTGGAAACGCGACTCAAGCAGCAAAAGCTAGACATTCAGATGGAGATGGCATCTAAAATACAGTCGCTGTTTTGGCCGAAGATGCCTCCCAGTGAGTCTGGCAGCCATATCTGGGCAGTATCGCTTCCGGCCGGTTTGGTGGGGGGCGATTTGTACGATGCCATTCGACTGCCGGACGGGCAATGGCTGGTCTATGTGGCCGATGTATCGGGCAAGGGGATACCAGCGGCGCTGGTTATGTCTTCCCTGTGGTCGCGAATTCGCAGTGAAGCACGGCGCCAGGAGGAGGTGCAAAAATTGCTGACAGCGGTAAACCACGCCATGGTGTATCTGTTGTCTGAGGAAAATTTTTTTGCGACGATCCTGCTGGCCAAGTATCAGCCGTCAAGTGGTCGGGTGCAAATGGCCAATGGCGGGCATCTGCCTCCCTTTTTACTGAACGCGGATGGTTATACGGATGTTACTCTGCCAAGGGGTTTGCCCCTTGGTATTATGTCGGATGCTGCGTTTGAAAATACGGAGATGTACCTTAAGCCTGGTGATTCGCTTGTTTTGATGACCGATGGGGTCACCGAAGCGTGCAATGCGGCAGAGGATCTGTTTGGGCAAGCACGCTTGGAAAGTTTTTTCGCAAATACAGATGGACCCCCTTGGGGCCAGGGACTGGTTGAGCACATGCGCAATTGGTGCGGCCAGGCCGAAGCAGCCGATGATCTGACGGTTATGGAGATCTGGCGGGAACCTGCGTAAAACCCCAATTGATCGTAAACAAAATGGAGAAAGATAATAAAATGACATTATTACAATATGATATAAAATGTAGCTGCAAAATTTGTAGACTTTCAATAAAAGCGATATGAATTTTGAAAAATAGTCACCATTTTGTTTACCCGCTGGGAAAGCCGCTGCCACACCATCTCCCCGCTACGCGGGATCTTCGACCTGCGTTGCGAAGGTTTCGCAGTAGCATACTACGGCTTCAACCTTGGACGCCTTGGATATGGCGCACCTTCGACTATCGCTCAATTGCGGAAAAACTGTGATCCTAGGGCGTTTGAGGCGGCATCTTTTAGATCTCAATGTGTTGGATTATTGAAATTCGTAATTCCAATAATCCATTAATCCTCTGCTCCAGAGTTTTAGACAATAATCTATGTTCGGGATATTTGATTTGAGCTGTTAGACGTATTTTACTTTTCATTCCCGGAACCCCTGCGAGGTGACCTATGTTTAACCATATTATAATAGCCTTGAAATTTACCGACACCAGTAAATATGCATTGCAAAAAGGCATTGAACTGGCTCGGGAAAACAACGCTAAAGTGACGATATTTCACGCCCTGGATCACAGGTTGGCGGAATTGGATCACGATGATCCCAAACGTCAGGCGGTCGAGGCTGCGGCGCGAACCCAGTTTGAAACCGAGATAACACCGCAGTTGGGCGATGCTTCCAATTTTACGTTTCTGTGCCTGCCCTTGGACCCAGCCTTAGGGGTGTGCCGGCAAGCCAAAGAGCAAAGCGCTGATTTGATTGTGCTGGGCTGCCATCAGCAGCCGGAAAAGATGAGTTTGGGGCGGGTAGATTACGTTGGTATTACTATTCTTGAAAAAGCGCCTTGCCCGGTATTATTGGTGCCGCACGCATAAGGGCAACCTACAAATCTTTGAACTCGGCGCCCTTGAGTATGATGCCGAGTTTTTTCACTTTGGCGCTAAAATCTTCCACCAACCGGTTTAACACCAGTTCCTGGTTCTGGTTGTAAACCAGAAACAGATTGATCATTTTGCGCTTTTCCAGATACTCAGGCAGGCTGATATCTTCGGTCAGCGGCATGAGGTCTTGTAAGATTTCGTGCACTTGCTGATAGCGCTGGTTGGGATCGCGGGCACAAGCCTTAAGGATAAATTGTCTGAACGATAGGGGAATTTCGGTGGCATCTTCCATCGGATCAGGTATGTCTTGATTAAGTCTTATTCGCAATAGTTCTCTGGGATCCTTTTGCGGATATGGCTTTTTACCGGTGACCATCTCATAGGCCGAAATGCCCAGTGAAAAAATATCGGTGCATTCATTGACGGCCTCACCTTCCAACTGCTCCGGCGCCATGTAACGCAGACTGCCTGGCAGTTCGAAATCTTCCGTACCTACCGGAGCTGCCAATCCAAAATCCAAGATTTTGACTTGATCGTCCGGCAAAATGAAAATGTTGGCCGGCTTGATGTCCTGATGTACGATGCCTTGTTTATGGGCATATTGCAGCCCGGCACACACCTGCACCAAAATATTCAAGATGCGCGGCAGCGGCAACTGGGACATATTCTCTAAAATATATTCAAGCGACATGCCCTCCAAATGCTCCATAATGATGAAAACGGTGCGGAAGCGTTCTTCGATGTCATAGACATTGACAATATTGGGATGGTTGAATTGGGCGATAATCTTGGCTTCATTGCGGAACCGTATCAGAAAATCCGGTTCCATGGCCAGATCGTGTTTCATCATTTTAATGGCCACGGGGCGGTTTAAATGCTTGTGGATACCTTTATAGACAATGCTATAGCCGCCGCTGCCAATGATATCGGTAATTAAATATTTGCCGATAGTGCGATCAGCGGTTAACTCCCGGGAAGATAAGCGATCGGCCAGCAATTCGGTTAAAAAATTGCAAAGTTCCGGGTGCTCCCGGGCAAGCTGATCAAATTGCTGCTTGGTCATGCCCCACATGTCCATGTCGGTCTCGGCATCCACATGCGCGCTGCGTGGCTCGCCCAGCAGTATTGACATTTCGCCCACGAAATCCCCCTCACGGATGCGTCCTACTGAATGCAGTTTCCCTTCTTTTTCAACACTTGCCACACAAGTGCCATTTTGGATCAGATAAAAGGTGTCGCCCGGATCACCCTGGCGGATAAAACGCGCACCCGCTTTTATCTGTTTAAGCTTTAGCTGGTTCAGCATGGCCGAAACCGCTTCGCGCGGAATCCGGCCAAGCAATTTATTGGTAATAAAGAATTCGTAATCAGAAGGTAGCGGTTTGATATCCTGATCTTCAAATTGAGATAGTTGCGGCATGCTGGCCGGGTCCACATTTTGGCTTTCCACCCCCACGACGCTATACGATATATTTTCGGCATCCTGGTCGGTACGTCGAATGAGTCCCTGATAGTAGTCCCATTTTTTTTCAGAGAAGTCGTAAATTTGCAAATAGAGCTGGGTATCGGGTTCCAAACGATGTTTACTTTTCAGCAGCACGCCGCCATCGCTTTTATTCAAACAATCAACGTATACGATCGAATAGGGCGGCTTGTCAGTTGCGACCGTATCGGTTCCATTGGAATGAATAAATAGACAGGCGACGCCGGGTGGGTCTAAGTCTTTACGTGGATGCCGCCGGCGTTCGGATTGGTCAGCCATTGTATGACTCCTTTATTGCTGGGTTCGAGACAGTTTGGGAGTTGTCTTCCAGATTTTTCTGCTAGCTGTCAGGAATTTGTTAAAAAGATGCTAGCTGTTCCCAAATACTGGCCAATGCTTGAATGCATGTGGCGCTTTCTAGTGCAAAGGAGTTAGCGGTCAGACGACAGTGTCAGATTTAAGCAGACAAATTACCAATTAAAGATTTATTTGATAGCGTGCGATTTTATTGATTAATCCCTGGCGGGTCAATCCCAAAATGCGCGACGCCTGCGAACGGTTACCCTCGGTCTTGGTCAGCGCATTGGTAATCATTTGCCGTTCGAGCTGTTCGGTGGCGGCTTGCAGGTTTGACTCCGTATCGACATTGAATACATTGTCGTCGGCATGCGCTTTTATTTTTTGAGACAGATGCTCTTTGGTGATTTCTCGATCGGTGCCGGCCAGGGTTACCGCGCGTTCGATTTCGTTTTCCAATTCGCGAACATTTCCGGGCCAATTAAAATTGCCGAGCAACTCCAGGGCTTCAGGTGTTAATCGTGCCATTGGCCGATCAAACTTGCGGGTATATTTGTCCAGAAAATGGGCGGCCAACGCGCCGATGTCATCTCTACGATCCTTTAATCGTGGCAGCAAGATGGGAAAGACATGAATGCGGTAGTACAGATCATCGCGAAAGTTGCCTTTTTCAACTTCTTTATATAAATCGCGATTCGATGAAACAATCAGTCTAAAATCGACCTGGATGGTTTGACTGCTGCCCACCGGTCGCACCGTGCCTTCCTGCAACACACGCAGCAGCTTGATCTGCATAGCTTGAGGCATATCGGCAATTTCGTCCAAAAAAACGGTGCCCCCTTCGGCCATCTGAAACAAGCCTTTTTTATCGGCAATGGCACCGGTAAAAGCACCTTTAACGTGTCCGAAAAGCTCGCTTTCCAACAGGTTTTCGGAAAGGGCCCCGCAATTTTCAGCCACAAACGGTTTGTTTTTTAGCACCCCGCTGTAATGAATGACCCGGGCCACCAGCTCCTTGCCGGTGCCGGTGGCGCCTTGGATAAAGACCGTAGTAGGGGTTCCGATAACCTTTTGTATCAGCTCAAACAGTCGGCGCATGGGTGCGCTGGAACCAATGATGCCCTGCAGATGAAAGTGGTTTTGAACTTGCGATTTTAAGCGGATATTTTCTTCTTCCAGGGAGCCCGCATACTTTTTAAGATCTTCGTATAGTTGTGCATTTTCAACTGTAATGGCGATCGTGCCCGAGAGTATCTCCAATAGCTGTAGCTCTTTGGTCGAAAACACCCCTTTTAATTTATTAATGGCATATAAGATGCCGATCATGCCCCGACGCGTACGTAACGGAACACAGATCATGGAATGGGTTGGTAGTTGTTCCTGCAGCGCCAGGCGGTTAACAAAACGATTGTCCTGGGCGACATCCGGAATCAGGACCGATTGGTTTTCATGCAAGACCCATCCGGCAACACCGTAATTGTCCGGGAACCGCATTTTCTCCATTTCTTCGTGATGGCCATCACGTTCTTCTTCCACCGTGCGAATAAAGTAGAATTCCCGGTTGGCCGCATCGTGCAGCGCAATGGAAGCCCCCTCGATATGAAATACCGATTTGATTTTGAGCAGGATTTTTCGGAGCATCTCATCAAAATTGCGAATCGAATACACCGAGGTTGCTACGTCGTATAACAAATTCAAGTCTGATTTGGTTAAAGGTTCTCCGTAATTGGTATTTGTCATCATCAAACGCTCCTTTGGTTTGGTCCCAGGATCGAATTCACCATGAAAGATAAAATATAAATTGTCAACCAAGTTTACACTAATGGATGTAATTGTAAATTGGCTTTACAGTCATTGGTTGCCGGCATCTAATTTAAGGTGATTCCAAGTCCACCATAGATAAAAATAATGATAGACAATTCAATTTGTTATGAAGTTTTAATCAATCTTATAAGATTCAGTCGACCCTTTGGTATCGATTCTGCACAGTATGAAGTCAAATAAGAGATTCGGGGTACAACAGACAGCAGAATGGCTTTAATCCTCAAATAAATCATCCTCAGAAATGCTAATGAAGTGCAGATGTATCCCACCAAATAAGCGGTAAAAGGAGGTGAATCGAAAGTTCAGTAGGCTTTCACTTGGCGGTACGCATTTCAGAAATAAACCATCCAACGATATGAAGGGGGGCATTATGAAGAAAAGATTTTATTTGATTGCTTTGGCAGCATTGTTGGCAGTTGGAATTTGCGCGGAGCCTGTGCTCAGTCAGGGCAACACAACTGACATGGAGGGCGTTTACAACAAACTTATCGACGAATATATTGCCAGCTGCGAACGCAAGTCTGAATTGCGTGACTCATGGAGCGAAAATGTTCGCCGTGTGGCGGCGGTCAATTGTTTAAAGGGCGCTTTTTACCGCAACTATAAAGAAGAGCTGGTCACGGACTTGATTGCCAATAAGGTTGAACCCAAACCATACCTGGTTCGCTATCATTTAAACCGACGGTTTTATGAAACCGTCAGACCCACTGCGGTGGCCAAACGGTAGGACAATATGGAATTTGCGATTTGCGTGGGTCGTGCCCTTCAACAACGGGCGATATTCAGAGTCCCCCAGCTGCGAATATCGCCTCACGACAATGGTCTGTCGGCGCCCAAATATAAAAAAGGGCAAGACCCACCAAATTTGAAGGCAATGATACCATAATGGCTTATCGGTTTAGAGGGAGGGACAGAAAATGCTACACCTCGCAAACAAAGAACACCAGAGACGCCGGTACCAGCGGTATCGTTTGAATAGTCACGCTTTTCAGGTTCTAAGCCATCAGTACTCATTTACCGGATGGGGCAAAGACATTAGCAAAAAGGGACTCTCTTTTAAATACACACCCTATTTTGTTGAAATCGGTGGTATCACCGAAATGGAAATTTTCCTTTATGATGGATACCAATACTATTTGCCGGTGATTCACTGCCGGGTAGTTTACGATATTAACGCTAAACCTATGAATAACGGTTACAGCTTCAGGGAATATCGGCGCTGCGGCCTTGAATTTAAAACCTTAACAGATGAACAAGCCATAAACGTTCGGGGCTTGATTCGGACATTGAAGATGAAAAGCTCTCGAAAAGATTCGTCTTGGACGGATACAGGGAAAATAGCGTCTCATCTGATCCAAAGCTCACCATCGGCGATTATGTAAGTGTCGGAAGGCCAAATTTACTGGTTGAGGGATAATTGCTTACCGCAAGAAGATGGATCTTTACGCTGATTTCAGCTGTTTCTCGCCTTTCCCCGCTTACTGTTAGCTTGCACACCGTCAAAGCGACTAACTCATCTGACGGATTGTTCTACTTTAACAATCATGAAAGCATCTGATTTAGCTCCAGCGTTCCAGAGGCTTCCAGTAAAGTGTTTTGGCTTTTTGGACGAAGGTATTGGAGCCAAATTTTAGGGATGCCAACAAGGAATAAAGGGTCGGCACAACCACCAAGGTTAGAAAAGTTGCCACCATAAGCCCGAAAATCACCACAATGGCCATGGTCTGCCACCACTGTGTCGATTCACTGACCATTGACCAACTGAAGGTGCGGAAGTTGAAAGAGATACCGGTGACCATGGGAATGATTCCCAAAATAGTGGTGATGGCTGTCAACATGACCGGCCGCAGACGAGTCGCTCCGGCGGCCACAATGGCATCAACCAGCTCATATCCGCGATCGCGTAATTTGTTGGTATAGTCGATCAGAACGATGGCGTTGTTAACGACCACGCCTGCCAGAGAGATGACCCCGATGCCGGACATGATAATCCCAAAAGGTGACTTTATAACGGTCAACCCCAGAAACGCGCCTCCCAAAGACAAAACCACCGAGGATAAGATGATGGCGGGTTGGATGACAGAGTTAAACAGGGTGACCAGAATTAAGAAAATTAGAAAAAGGGCTACCACAAACGCCTGCCTTAAAAATTCTTCCGATTCTTTTTGAAACTCGTTTTCGCCTGTGAAGGTAAATTTGTAACCGGGTGGCATGACAAAACTTTTCAGCAACTCTTCGGCCTGGGTGCGCGCCACCGCACCGGGAATTTTGGTTTCATCCACATTGGCTTTAACTGTCACCACCCGTTCATGGTCAATACGCACGATATTGCCGACACTGCCGACATAATCAAGCTTGGCGATGGTGGTCAACGGCACCACCTGGCCGGTGGGTGTGGGAATCATCAACTTGTATAGAACATCGGTGATGTTACGATTGGCTTCGCTCAACGTAACGGTGATGTCAAAGTCTTCATCGCCTTCACGGTAGGTGGAGATTTCCAATCCATTATAAGCGGTTTTCAAGGCAAAGCCGATGTTGCTGGTCGACAATTCAAAAAGGGCGGCCTTTTGGCGATCGATGGCAACCCGCACCGAAGGGATGCCTTCGATGTAATTGTCACGCACATCTTCCACAAAGGGTATCTGGGATACGATTTGGCGGATTTCTTTGGCCAGCCGTCCCAATACCTGGAAATCATCGCCGGCAATTTCAATATTGATCGGCGCACCGGTAGGGGGACCCTCTTGGGCTTGATCCACGGTGATATCGGCACCTGCAATGGCCTTGATACGTTCCCGTACCATTTCCAGATCCTGGGCCGAGGGCCGGGCGCGTTCGTCAAAGTCGACAAATTGAATTCCGATGTGATTGGGCAAGTTGTCACCGAAGACCGAGCTTCCGGCAGTTTCCACCGATTTAGCGTAAACATGTTCGATGTTACGTAAATCGCTGGGACCGTAAAACTCCTTGCCGGTTCGGGTGACATGGCGTTTGGGGCGGTAGGCCTTTAAGTAGAGGTCATCGGTAACGGTTTCCGGTGGTGTGCCGTTGTTAGCGTCTCTGGCAAATGTCAATTCGCCGGTGACCGCCATTTCGATTTTTTTGGCCAGCCGGTCCAGATAATCTAAATCAGCCCCTTCCGGCGGGTCGATATTGACATAGGCACTACGGGGATCAAAATTGGGAAAAAACTCTACCGGCTTTTCCAACCCAACCACCAGTAGCCAAATTTGAAACAGGATAATTAAAATGGCAAAAGATGATCCCATTACCACAAAGCGATGCTTTAATGCGCCTCTCAAGAAAGCGGCATAAAATCTTAAAACCGGGCCTTTGATCGCAACAGGCCGCTCGCCGGCCCTGGCGATGTCTGCGGTTTTTAACCGGCGCGGCTTTGATTGATGGCGAAGCTTGATCTTCATGAGATATGAGGTCAAAGCGGGATTGATGATCAGGCCAACTACCAGGCTGGAAGCCAGCGTAATGATCAGCGTCATGGGCAGATAACGCATAAATTCACCCATGACGCCTTTCCAGAAAAGCATTGGCGAAAAAGCCGCCAGGGTCGTCAGGGTGGAGCCGATTACGGGGTAGGCCACCTCCGATGTGGCTTTCATGGCGGCTTCGATGCGCGGAACACCTTGTTGCATGTACCGGTAGATATTTTCGATAATGACAATCGCATTGTCCACCAGCATACCCAGGGCCAGGGTTAAGCTGAACAACACCATGTTGTTTAAGGTAATATCCAGGGCAAACAGCACGATAAAAGATAAAAACATGGAAAACGGGATAGCCAGGCTGACCAAAGCAGCATTGCGAAATCCCATGGCGAAAAACAGCACCACAATGACCAATACCAGTCCGGAGAGAATATTGTTTTCCAGATCGGCAACCATCAAACGGGTATCTTTGGCCTTGTCCATGAGCTTGATGATCTTGGTGCCTTCGGGCCAGGTCGGCCGGAAACGTTCGATGAGCTGATCGATTTGGTCGGTGATGGCAATGATATTTTCACCGGAACGTTTTTTAACCGCTATATTAACAGCCTCATGGCTATTCAAACGCGCCCGGCTGGTTTCGTCTTTATAGTCGTCCACCACCCGCGCGACATCTTTTAAATACACCGGTTGGCCGTTAAGGGTAGTCACCACCAGGTTAAAGATTTCATCGGGGGTATCAAATTCACCCGGCACTCTGAGTTGATAACGGCCATCGCCCAGAGTTATGGTTCCCCCGGAAGTATTTTGATTTTCACTGGATACCGCATTTTGAATGGCGACGATCGGGATGCGATAATAGGCCAGTTTGTCAGGATCGACTTCTACTTTAATTTCACGTTCCAGGCCGCCGGTAACCTCGGCTTCCAACACGCCGTTGATGGACTCAATGTCATCGGCTAAGTCATCTGCGATTTCCTTTAATTTAGCAGCACCGGTTGGTCCGGATAAAGATAGGACCACAATCGGCAGCTCGGAAAAGTTGACTTCAAATACCAGTGGGTCATCTTCCAGGTCGCCGGGCAGATCATTTTGGGCTTCATCGACTTTATCTTTGACATCCTGCAGGGCATCATCGATGTTGGTCTCGGGTGTGAATTCGATGTTAATTTGGGAAACGCCTTCGGCACTGCTGGAGGTCAGTTTTTTCAGTCCATCAAGCCCTTTGAGTTTTTTCTCGATTGGAATCGTAATCGATGTTTCAATGTCTTCAGAGGAAACACCTTTATAAGTGGTGGACACAAAGACATAGGGAATCGATATATCCGGCTCACTTTCGCGGGGCAGCACACTATAGCAATAGATGCCGAAGGCCAGAATCATGATGGCCAGAACCACCACACTGATGCGATTTTTAACGGCCGTATCTGAAACGATCATTTGATGATATCCTGGGGATCTTGAACGGTACGGACAACATTGACCGGCTGCTCGTCGTTAACGTCGCGATGCCCGACCACAATGACCTTATCGCCGGATTTTAATCCTTTGGTGATTTGGACCATCCAGCCCTCTTGTAGGCCTAGCTCAACCTCACGGCGATGCGCCTTTTCACTGTTAACCACATAGACGATGTTGGTTTCGCCGCGGGAAATAACGGCATACAGTGGAATGGAAATTCCTTCAGATACTTCTTGTTTAACAATTTCGATGCGTGCAAACATATCCGGCAAAATTTCACCCGTGGTATTTTCGATCATCAGATCCAGATTATAAAGGCGTGCCATGGCATCGGCGGTGTTGGATAAAAAGTGCTTTTTGGCTGAGTAGATTTTGCCATCCAAGGCATCGATTCTGACCTGGTAATCGTCCACCCGGCGCACGGCATCCACATCCGACTCTGGGATGCCGACCTCGACTTTAACACGATCCATTTGAAGGATTTCGGCCACTTTATCCGAGGTGCTCAAGTATTGGCCCTTTTCGATGTAGATTTGATTGACCACGCCGTCAATGGGTGCGCGGATATCACAGCGCTCCAGGTTGAGCGCAGCATTATCCATGGCCGCTTTAAGGCGCTTCATTTGGGCGGTAACGTTGTCAAGTTGTTCCCGTGTTGCCAATTGTTCCTTATACAGCTCTTTTAACCGGTTTAATTGCGCCAAGGCCATGTCATAGGATGCTTTGGCCGAATCGAAATCATTGCGGCTCTCGCGTTGATCCAATTTGACAATAATCTCACCCTTTTTAACCCGCGTACCTTCGGTTACTGTTTTTTCAATCACTTTACCGCGTACTTCAGCGACAACGTTCAGATCAGCCCAAGGTTTCAGGGTACCGGGCAAATCGATGCGGTCGCGAATCGGTCGCGGCACGATTTTCAGCGCTACCACATTGGCCACCGGTTGATCCTTTAAACCTCGCTGGCCGGCCGACATTTCGCGGCGAAGTGTGGCAATATGCTTTTCGAGCTTGCGGCGCTCCAACTGGGTCAGGTTGATCAGGCGCATTTCACTGACGGCTTTGGCTTGTTTGGGGGATAACGTTAACCGCTTTTGCAACGTTTCCTTGGCTTCTTTGGTGCTTTGGGCCGACTGTAGAATTTCCACGACCGTTTCAATGTTAGTGACACCGGTGTGCAGTCCCTCAAGAATGTGTACCCCCTTTTTTTGGGCTTCCAGCAGTTCTTTGCCGTTTTTGATGCGACCAAAAAGAATGATAATGATCAGCACCAGAAAAATGAGAAATAACGCCGGCAGCGCCCCCCAAAGGCGTCGCAGCCATTTGGCCTTGGGTGGTATGAGTGTTGAATCATTGTTTTCAGATGTCATCATTCACCGCCATTGATATCCTTGAATTACGGTTTTTGAGCGATCATTTTGTTAATAATTGTTAAAAAGGAGCCTTTGGCCCGTTCCAATTTGATAATGGCCAACTGATAGCCGTATTTGGCATTGACCAGTTCGAGCTCCGAAGTGACCAGCTGCGTGTTGGCATCCATGACATCCACACTGTCGGAAAGCCCATGGTCGAATTGTTTGGATACGGCGTTAAAGTTTTCACTGGCAAAGGTCAACTGATCTTCAAGTGATTTTAACGTGCTTTGCTGGGTCGTTAAATCAAGATAGGCTTGTTCGACTTCAACGCTGATGTCATTGGCGACCTGTTCTAAGGCCAAGACTGCTTGGCGTTTGGCCGCTTTGGCCTGGGCTACTTCGGCGGTTCGTAATCCTCCGTCAAATAAGGTAAAGTCAAGACGGGCGGTTATGGAAAGACTGTCTTCGGGCACTAGATCATTTTCCGGATCTTCACTCCTGCCAATCCAACGGCCTTCCAGCGAAACTTTGGGCCAATAATCACCTCTTTCAAAATCGATGGTATCCTCGGATATCTGTTGCTGCAGGGCCAACGATTTAATTTCCGAACGCTGGGTTAGTGCGGTTTCTTTCATGGTTTCCAGGTCTTGATCCAGGTGAAAGCGTTCTACAAAATCGGGCTCGACGACATCGAAATCCGGGGTCAATAGCACTAAGCGCGCCAAACGTGTTTTGGCCAATTTCAGCAGATTTTGTCGGCGGATCAAGGCGGAGCGGGCACCCGACAGTTCGGATGCCACCCGGAACATGGCCGTTTTGGTGACTTCCTCCAATTTGAGCCGGGTATCAACCGAGTCCTTGTGTTTTACTAACCGCTTTACATTGGCGCGGGCGATGCTCACGGTTTTTTGACTTATGAGCACATCATAAAACGCCGATGAAACCGTCAGCAAATAGCTTTCTTTGACGGTGTTCAGATCAGATTTGCTTTTTTCAATGTTGTCCTTGGTAATACCGTAGGCGATGAGTTCCTTGCCGTTTAGGGTAAAGGATTGGCCGATTTTAAGGCCCCATGTTGCCGAGCTTTTGGGCTGTATAATCGCATCTCCCACCGAAGTTTTGCGCGAGCTAAACTCCGTATATTCTCCAAAGGTATCGACTTGGGGTATCAATACCGATAGGGCCCGGCTTTTATCCTTTTCAGCGATAAAAACATCTTCTTGGGAGATTTTAATATTTTCCGCGTTTTTTAAAGCGGCCGCCAACAAGTTTGGCAGGGTGTACTGCTTCGCCGTGGTTCCGACCAGCGCTTTTTCTTGGGCCGCACAAATCCCATATTTTCCCAGCAAGGCCAATGCCAGCAATGCAACAAGTATTAGGAATTTAAACCGCATAGGGTCTGCCATTTTCATGGGTGTAGCGTGATGAAGTATCTGATGTTATTTCCAAACGATTAAATGCTCACGCGTCCAAAAATTGCTCTATCTATAGTGTTTCTTAGTTTTCAGTGCTTTGCCAAAATGTATAAATTTGTAACAAATTGTAACGTCTCAGACGGTCTCCTTGCCCTGGCGCTTTAAGCCGGTAGAAACCGCTGTTGTGCTGGCTCCGTCTGAAATCGGGTCAGAAGATCGGGATCTACCAGGATCGTTTGTAATAGATGCTGCATATAAAAGTTAATTTGGCGTTTCAGATCGATATAATTTTCTGAAATCATAGAATGCAGGCTGATGCCATCCAGGTAAGCCAGGAGATTGATCGCTATGTTTTCAGTATCCTGGGCAATTTTGGGTTTAAAAACCCCTTTGGAAATGCCTTCCAGTAAGACATCGATAACCAAGTGTTTTGAGCCGGCATGCAATTCTTTCATTAAATGGCGGCGTTTTCGAAAAATTCCGTTTTCCATTAGACTGTGCCGCAATATTTCCAATGACAGCCGCAGCGTGGACGGGTCCATGGGCTCCACCCACTGCATGGTTAAATCGGCGACGGCATTCAGTTTTTCGATCGGATCCTTCCTATCTTTGATTTGCTCGGCGAGCTGCGACTCAAATTGAAACATCCACTCTTTAATAGCGGCAAAAAATAGATCTTCCTTGGTTTTGAAGTATTCATATACGGTACTTTTGCCGATACCTGCTTCATCAGCGATTTGATTGACATGCGTGGCCGAATAGCCTCTTTGGGCAAACAGCTTTAACGCAATCTGGGCAATTGCTTTGATTCTTTCTTTTTTATCGACATACTTGGGTGACATTTAGATTTTCCCTAATTCGTATAGCTTTGATCGGGCTTTTCCGACCCATGGGTCTATAATAAACTCTTATCTACCCGTCAATAGCAAACTATATTCTAACATATGATATATAAAAGTCTATTATTTTCAATTGCTAATAGAATGCGCCTGTTATGCTTGCATTTTTTTCCGACCTTAGAGTCAATAAACAGGTTTCTATGTAGCGCTAAAAATGTCATTTTCCTGAAACTCAAAAAATAATCTAAACCGCTGCTCATCAAGTCGATTGGTTTCGAAGTCTGTACTTAATTTGGCCTTGCAACCAACTCGCATTCAAGTTAGATAAATGGCCTTTATAGCCATTTTGCAAAGGCGAAACCATCATGTCAAACGTTCCCAATGTATCGGCAACTCAGCCCCTGATTGATGTGGATACAGCTGCGTCTATGATTTTGCAAAATCAATTGGCGAGCGGCGAGATCCCCTGGTATCAAAGCGAGAAGACCGATCCCTGGGACCATGTGGAAGCAGCCATGGGATTGGCCATCGGAGGCTATTTGCCTGATGCTAAGCGGGCGTTTAGATGGCTGGTAAACAACCAATTAGAAGATGGCAGTTGGTATGCGTCTTATATAAATGGTCAGCCCCAGGATAAAACCCGTGATACCAATTTGTCAGCCTATATAGCCGTAGGGGTTTATCATTATTTTCTCATTTGTGAAGATGCCGGTTTTCTGCAAGAGATGTGGACCACGGTCAAAGCGGCCATTGATTTTGCCCTCAGCCAGCAGGCACCTTCCGGCCAGATCCATTGGGCCATCAGCCCTGCCGGCAAAGTGGACCCCATGGCACTGCTTACCGGCTGCAGTTCCATCTATATGAGTTTAAAGTGTGCCCGTGCCATTGCCCGCAAACTCGGATATCAGATGCCTGTCTGGCAACTGGCCCAAGCGCGTCTTAAAGAGGCCTTGCAGCGACAACCATACCTTTTCAATAGGGCGAAATCGCGCTATGCAATGGATTGGTATTATCCAATTCTTACAGGCGTTTTAACCGGTATCGAAGCTCAAAAAAGACTGGATAAATATTGGACGACCTTTGTAGTGGATGGCAACGGGGTACGTTGTGTATCGGATCAACCCTGGGTGACGCTGGCGGAAACCGCTGAATTGTCACTGGCCCTATCTGCCATGGGCAATCATGGGTTGGCGGCGGAGGTGCTTCATTGGATTTCCGATAAACGTTACCGAGATGGTGCTTTTTGGTGCGGCTTCACCTGTCCGGATATGACCATCTGGCCTGAAGACAAACTGACCTGGACCAATGCCGTTATTTTGATGGCTGCCGATGCCCTTCACGAGCTCTCGCCGGCCAGTTGCCTGTTTCGCCATCAATTCTGGGAATTGGACCAATCTATTTGAAACTATAATGATTATTGATTTTCATACCCATATTTTTCCCCCTAATATACGTTCTGATCGGACGCCTTACTTTGATTCAGAACCGGCGTTTGAACTGCTATATGGATCAGCCAAGTCGCGCATGAGCGGCGCCGATGACATTGTCGCCGAGATGGATAATCAGCAGGTGGATGTATCCGTGATATTTGGCTTTCCTTGGAGTAACCCTGATACGGTTCAGATGCATAACGATTACGTTATGGAAGCAGTGCAGCGCCACCCGAAACGCCTGGTCGGCTTTTGTTGTGTTGATCCTATCTGTGAGCACGCACCGGCAGAAGCGGAACGCGGTCTTGCAAACGGTATGGTAGGAATCGGCGAGCTGGCATTTTACGGGGCCGGAATTGATGAAGCCGTTTTGGCCTCATTGGAACCGATCATGGCGATTGCCCGCAAACATATGTGCCCGGTGTTAATTCATACCAATGAACCGATTGGCCATGTCTATCCAGGCAAATCACCGATTTCTTTGAAGCAGATCTATGCCCTTGTCAAACGATTTCCAGACAACCAAGTTGTATTGGCCCATTGGGGCGGGGGCGCCTTTTTTTTCAATCTGCTTAAGAAAGAGGTCAAGGATCAATTTGCAAACACCTATTTTGATACGGCGGCTTCACCTTTTCTTTATGACCCGGCCGTTTATGCCGTTGCGGTACAAAGCATCGGTGCCCATAAAATTCTTTTTGGCAGCGATTATCCTTTACTGAAGCCAAAGCGCTACTTTAAAGAACTGGATCAATGCCATCTCCCGCCTGACACCATTGCCCGCATCTGTGGCTTAAATGCTGCTAACCTTCTAAGATTATGATTATTTAATTACAACTGGCAAAATTTTCTCAACATCAATCCCCAATGATCCGATAGTTGAAATAAGTGGGCTGCAAATTGAGTTGAGGAAAGACGGCTATGGGCGGCATCCGTTTCTATATTAAAAGGATTCTCACGTGAGATTAGTTGTCGGCGTGTCTGACATGAAAGTCAGCAACCAACCGCAAAACAAAATCGTCACCTATTCTTTAGGATCTTGCATCGGTTTGGCGGTATATGATCCAGCGGTCAATGCCGGCGGCATTCTGCACTACATGCTTCCGGAATCCAGCCTGGATACAATCAAGGCCCAAATTAATCCTTATATGTTTGCCGATACAGGCATTCCAGCACTTTTTGAAGTGATGGCGCAATATAGCGCTGAAGCGCAAGACATGAAAGTAGTGGTTGCCGGGGGTGCCCAGGTATTGAATCAACGTAATATTTTCAATATCGGCAAACGCAACCAAATGGCTTTGCATAAAATACTTGATAAAAATCATGTGAAGGTGGACTTCGAAGATGTCGGTGGTAATGTCAACCGCACCGTAACTCTGGATCTTAAAACTGGTGACGTCATCATCAAAGTTTCCGGCGGCGAGGAGAAGATCATATGAGTACCATCAATGAATTGATCCAAAAAATCGATGAGCTCAAACCGATTTCCCGGGTGACCAGTCAAATCATCACCCTTGCGGAGGATTCCAAGAGTTCGATGTCCGATTTCGCGAATGTTATTCAGTATGATTCCGCCACCACAGCTAATTTACTGCGAACCTGCAATTCAGCGGCCATGGGCTTGCCCCGCAAAGTCGAATCGGTTCGCGATGCCATCACCTTAATGGGGCTTGAACAGGTCGTAGATCTGGTACTCATAAAGAACAGCACCGATAACCTCAAGACCGAGCAACCGGGCTACGGCCTGGATGAAGGTGCATTGTGGCGACAATCAGTTGCGTCCGCAATGCTTTCTAAAGAACTTTGCCAGAAACATGAGGTGGCCAATCAACACTTGGTTTTTACCGCGGCCCTGCTGAAAGATATTGGCAAGGTCGTACTGAGTCGGTTTGTCGCCGATGAGTTCAAGAAAATTAACGAATTAGTTGAAAACGACGGTCTAAGCTTTCGCGAAGCTGAAAAGCAAATCATCGGTGTCGATCATGCCGAGTTAGGTGCCATGGTTGCCAAAAAGTGGAACTTTAGTTCCAAAATGATTTCGATTATCAAAAATCATCATTTAACCGATGAATCGCAGAAAAACGATCTGGAAACCGCTATTGTTTATGCGGCCGATACCATTTGTATGATGATGGGTATCGGTGGCGGTGCAGATGGTTTAGCCTATCACTTTTTTAATGAAGTTTTCTCCCTCTTGGAAATTTCCGAAAAAGACTTGCAAATCATAATGGCCAGCTTTGCTCAAAATCTGGAAAAAGTAGAAAATTTATTTACAGCCGTTTAGCTTGCACCACAGTGCGACGAGACGAAGCAATCGACAGCGTATTGCGTGCTGTTTGATGGGAAGGCGCCGATGCAGCCAATCGTCATCACACGCGAATACTGTGAAGTTTATTTAAAATGGGCTGCAGGCGCTCGCGATGCGCGGGAGGTACAAATAATATTTTCAGGGGTTGGTTGGGGATAAGGTTCACCGGTTGGTCGGTTGGGTTGCCGCTGGCATAGGCCTGGCGAAACGGAGATGATGAAAATGCAGCCAGCACATCTGATAGGTTGCCGGTAAAACCCGGCCGGTCGAGATGTTCGATGGTTTGAAGAAAAACATGATTGACCGTCAGCGTGAAATCACCCATGTTTGCATAGCCGATGTCTTTGCATTGTTGGGATGACAGCATGCAACGGCAGCCAAATGGTCGAACGCGATAGATGTGGCATTGCCGATTCTCAAGAAGAGGACAGGGCATTCCGCTATGGTCATGTTGCTCTTCGGGAGGATCCTGCCCGCTGGCACATATTTGGGCCAGCTGATTGGTTGTTATTTGGGGTTGAAATCGGGGAAGCTTAAGATTCTTTTTTATCGAAGCCAGATGGCCGAGGCTAGATTGATCGCAGTGGCTTATAAGCTGAAAGCCTTCCAGGGTAGTAAGGGTTACGTTGCGTGTGCAGCAGTCAGCACAATATTTGCGGCAGGCAACCGGAAGGGTCGCTGTCACCTCATTATATAAGGTATATATTTGATCAAGAGCGCTCAATTTCTGATCTATATTCATTCTAAATATCCATCAAAAGGGATTGATCATCAAAATATCGGACGATCAGCTACAACAAAGATCGGTATGAAAACGATTTGTTCAAGTCACGAATTGTTATTATTCACTAAAAGCCGATCGTGTTGGGATGCTTTAAAATTGCCAAACCGGTAACTCCAAACAGTCTAGCCGTTTATGCTCTAATTTTACTAACCGGGCCAATCTTATATGGGCATGAAATTTGATTGACTTTGTATACCGTAGTTTCTAAATCATTTAAAAATACGCTTATCAAAGGAGAATGCCATGCCCAGCAAAGTCTATTGCATTGATTTGCGCACCTCGCACAAAGAAAACCTTTATGGTAAGCTGGAACGGTTGCTGAAGCGTACCGGATTGGCGCGTGCGATAAAAAAGCGTGATTTAGTCGCCGTCAAATTGCATTTTGGTGAAACCGGCAACACGGCTTATATTCGGCCGGTATTTATTGGCAAAATTACCCGTATGATAAAGGCGCTGGGCGGGTTTCCGTTTTTAACCGATAGCAATACTTTGTATGCCGGTACCCGGGGTAATTCGGCCAACCACATCGAGACAGCTCTGTATAATGGCTTTACCTATTCTACCGTGGATGCACCCATCATTATCGCTGACGGATTGCGTGGGCGCAGTGAGATAGCAGTAAGTATCAAGGGTAACCATTTTGATCAAGCCTACATCGGCGCCGAAATTGTGAATGCTGATGCACTGGTGTCGGTGGCGCATTTTAAAGGCCATGAGCTTTCCGGATTTGGTGGTACTATTAAAAACGTGGGGATGGGCAGCGCCTCACGACGCGGCAAACTTGCGCAGCACTCCTCTTTGTCGCCCAAAGTTAAAAGCAAGAAATGCATCGGTTGTGGCGACTGTGTGGTTCACTGTTCACAAAAAGCTCTGACACTGGTGGAAAAGAAAGCGGTAATCAATGCAGACAATTGCATTGGCTGTGGCGAGTGTATTCTCATTTGTGAAAATGAAGCCATCCAGATTCGATGGAATCAATCAATTCCGATTTTTCAGGAAAACATGGTGGAGTATACGCTTGCCGTGTTGAAAAATAAAAAAAGAAAGGCGCTTTTTATTAATTTTATTACCGATGTATCGCCCGCTTGCGATTGCTATGATTTTAATGATGCTCCCATTGTGCGCAACATCGGCATCGTTGCTTCTATAGATCCGGTGGCGATTGATCAGGCTTCGGTGGATCTGGTGAATCAGGAAGCGGCGCTTCCCGGCTGTTGTCTTACAGAAAATACGGCACCGGGTGAAGATAAATTTGGCGCGCTTTATCCCAAAGTTGATTGGCACATTCAGCTGAAATATGCTGAAAAGCTGAAGCTCGGCCGCTGCAATTATGACCTGGTAACAATTTAATTTTTGTACCCATCGCTACGACCAAGCTTTGGGTATTTTCCCGTCGACAGCTCGCTCAACCATCCGAGCTTTTTAGCGCTAAAAATTCTGATTGGCAACATGGCTGAAATTGCACGGTGTTCCTCATTTTAACTTTGGAAATGCTAAAAGATTGCCCACCACGCTGCACTCCAGTCCAAACGGCAGATAGCCGGCATATCCCAACAGCGGCATTTCAAAGATATGCAAGCCATCCACATACGGTATGGTGTATTCCCATTTGGCCAGGCTGAAAATGTTCCACAGTTCCCAGAAAAAACCGCAAAATAGCGCCGCTAAAGCGGATGCCACGACTACTCGCCAATCTCCACAGGCGATGTTTGAAAATATGTGGGATTCATTGTTGAGCACCTGCAGGGCCATAATGATTAAAACCGGAGAAACCCATAGGAGTGAAAAGAGAATATCCGGCCAAACGCCAATTCCTGCCAATCCAAAACCGGCTAGCGCCAGGATTGCAACTGCCACCCACTTTGGCTTATTCAAGCCAATGGGCAG
This sequence comes from Desulfobacterales bacterium, assembly GCA_030066785.1. Taxonomy (GTDB): domain Bacteria; phylum Desulfobacterota; class Desulfobacteria; order Desulfobacterales; family JASJAZ01; genus JASJAZ01. Next base: position 22,153 of record JASJAZ010000022.1, read on the forward strand.
TGTGCTTTTAAATCCCTTTTCAATCCAGGCAAAACCTAACAACCATTCGCGTGCGCTTAAAACGGCTGGCAGAACAGTTGAAAAGGACAATGTCGCATAGCAGGCATAGCGCAGCGAATCGTATTGAACACCGACATAATGCCAGTTTTGAACAAACCGATTTAGATATTCAAAAAACCACCAGAAAGCCGCACTGGCCGGAAAGAGCATCAGAAAGTAGCCGGGCCGATCCAGCATCAAACACCGGCCGGATTGCTTTACACTTAACGCATTGATGACAACAATAAATGATAGCCATAGGGGGGTAAACGTGTGTGGTTGAAGTTGTGCAAACCAGGCAAACCGACTCCAAGCCAAAGTCCAGAAGATTGCACCGCAGACAACGCCAATCCATCCCCACCACGGAAAGTTCCCGCGAACCTTAGACTTAGCCCCATGTTTGCGCACAAAATGAATACACGTCACAACCAGTGGCATCGTAATGCTGCCAATGAAGGCCAAATAAGCCATGAACACCGGCCAAGCAAATGGCGCATGGACAATATATCGCGTTCGGGGCGGAAACTCCAAATATCGAATAACCGGTAAACCGGCCAGATAAACACCTGCCAACGGTAGTCCCAACAGCATAACACCTAAAATCATCATTTTGATTGTTAATCTTTGCATGCCATATAGTACCAAGTAGTATTGTTTGATTTTGCCGGTTTCAGTTATCGCATTTGGATACGCACGCTCCTACGATAAAAGATGCCATTGTTTTGGTAGGATTTGCAAACAGATTTAAAGCGCGCCATTTGTTTGTTTTAAATATATGAAATTTAGAGTAAATCAAAGAAAAAACAAGAAAATAAAATTTATCTAAAGGTTTGAAGCACGCTGTTTGGCCGAGAAATGTGTAGAATAATTCAAGATATAGAATAGATCAATTATCATAATATTTCTAATGTATTGGCCTTGATCAAGCATAAAAACATATAAATAATAGATAGATAGAACGAATCTTTTTTATGTTTACAATTTTGCGCTAACTGCAAAATATTGGATTTGACATACTTGACAATGCTGGCCTACAAAGTGTCGGCATCGGGCGCACCATCATTTATTTTTGGAATAATTTCGTTAAACAGGCTGAAATCTTTATTAGTTTCGCTAAATAGTTAGATTGATGCTGTAATTGCGATAAAGCGCTCTTTGCTTGGGGATTTCACACGCGCATGAACCCATCATCACTTAAATGATTTTCAGTAACCACACCGTGTTTAATTCGGATTCTTAAATTCGCTTGTAGGATCACATCATGGGATTTTTGAGAAAAATTATTGTCGTTGAAGATGATGCCCTGGTGAGAGATATGACCGTCAGCGCTTTGAGGCGTTTTGACTATGAGGTGATCGCATCTTTTGATAATGCGGCGGCGGCCTGGGCCTATTTAGATGGCCCCGAAGTTTTGGATATTGTTGTGGCGGATGTCAATATGCCGGGCATGGATGGTCTGGCGTTATTGCAAAAAATAAAAGCCAAGTATCCTCAAAAGATATGCATTTGCATGTCTGGCGATGTTTCCAATAAGAAACGCGCCCTGCAATTGGGGGCCGATGCATTTTTGGTCAAACCGTTTGTAATGAGTGATCTATATCACGTCTTGCAGAATTTGGAGAATGAATGTCATGCGGTAGAGGATGGTAAACGCATGGCACATGCGTAACGCGAGGAGAAATGGTTCAACTCTATGTTGTATCAGTGCGATGATTCATGCCGTTAAATAGCACACGTTCACACGGCTTAGATAACCAAGCAAAGACCCGCCGCCTAAAAACTGGTTTTTTGTGGAAAGAAGTCACCGCCAATGGCCGCAAGGCAGTCAAAATGCTAACCTCATGGCTGACAGGTTTGATCCTCAAGCGCCTGAGTCATTTTTAATGACGCCCAAGATTTGATCTAATGGAGGGCTACTCTTCTCTAGGATGGCACTGGACGCATCCTGTCGGTCCCGTTTTCCTAATGGTAACGCTTCCCAAACGGCGCCTTTTCTCGGCTTTGGCGTTGGCTTGTCTTATCTCGCGGTGACAACCGATGCATTGATTGTGGTAGGCATATTTAAAATACTGGATGGCCTCTGCGCTGAAACTGCCCTCTCTGACCGCTTTTTTCGGTGATTGGGTTTGATCGTGGCATCCCGAGGTCATACAGTTTTTAATTTGGCCTTCGCCGGTCCAGGTGTGGTGACAAACGTTGCAATTATAACTGAAATGAAGGCTGTGAGGAAAGCTCACCTTTGATCGACTGGCTTCAATCGATTCAGGCGGTTCAATATAGAAGGTGCCCATCGGGATACACATCTCCTCAGTTTCGCCGGAACCATGTTCGGAAGCAAATAAACCCGAGAAAGGCAACAGACCGCAAGCTAATACCAGAATCGATACAAACCCGATCACAATTTTTTTATCCCCCATTTCTGAATCCCCCTTATACAAAATGATGTCGCGCTCCTAAGCAGGATTAGCGCCTTCTTTTAATGCCTATCCCGGTTTCAAAAGTGAGGCATGTTTAGGTTGAGAAACGCAATCCCCATAAATTTAACCGGGTGCAATTAAAGGTTTTGACTTTAAATGAAAATAAGGTTTTTGTAAACCTTCAAAATTAATATTTTCTAAATAAGAATATTAGATAATCGTTGCTGTTTAAAACAGCATTAGAAGTAGATTATATTTCTAATGACATGAAGAGGATGAATTCATTTTTCTTTGAAATTTTTGCGAATAAACAGGTGTGTCCAGTGGCACGACATTATCGCGACGATACAGTCAAGTCCAGATTTAAGGCAATTCAATGGCAGCGCTGAAAATTAAGCAGATAAAGGTGGGTCCCCTGGGGGTCTTTGCATACATTGTAGCTTGCTCGGAAACCAAAAAAGGGATCATTATCGATCCCGGGGGTGAGGCCAATCAACTGGTGGAACTCATTCGCTCCGAGAGATTTGAGATTACCTATATACTCAATACTCATGGGCATGCCGACCATGTGATGGCCAATCAAAAACTAAAAAACTTGCTCCCCAATAAACAACATGTAGCTGTGGGTATGCATTCTGAAGACAAGCGCCTTTTTATCGACCAGCAGATGCCTAAAAGATCTGCCAATCAGAGCAAACGCTTGGAATCGCCGGTCGTTGATCGGTTGCTGCACCATGGGGATGTTCTTAATGTCGGTCGAATGCGGATCAACGTCATTCATACGCCCGGTCATACGCCGGGCTCGGTTTGCTTTCATACTGAAAAAAACCTTTTTACCGGCGACACGCTGTTTGTGGGTGCGGTGGGGCGTACCGATATTCCCGGGGGATCGCTGGATACGCTGCTGGCTTCGCTGCAAAATCGGATTATGCCGTTGCCGCCCGATACGATTATCTGGCCGGGCCATGATTACGGTGATCGGCCGGCCACCACTCTTGGTAGGGAAATGAGGGAAAATCCGTATATTACCGATTTCATCCTCTCATAACACCAATAATTTAAGGTGGCGGAATCAAAATATGATGATTTTATAGGCCCCTTGAAAAATATCTTTGTGCTGTATGGATCCTTTATTCCTAAAACCCAGCTAAAAATCTTTCGGATTCAATATCTGACGATCAATCGATAAAATATAGACCTTGTTTAGAAGGAGAGTTGCAGATGGAAAAAATGATGACAGTATCATTTCCCGGTGGGAAAAAAGTAAATGCCAACTATAAGGGGGGGACCATTCGAACAGACCAGCCGATCAAAGAGGGCGGCGAGGGTAGTGCCCCGGAACCGTTTACCCTGTTTTTCGCATCCATTGCCACCTGCGCGGGTATATATGCGCTGGAGTTTTGCAATGAGCGTCACATTTCCACCGACGGCTTGGCCTTGCGCTTGAAGGCCATTCGAAACCCAACCAGCAAATTGTTTGATCAGGTGGTTCTCACGCTGACCCTACCAGCTAATTTTCCTAAAAAATACCGCACAGCCATCACCAAAGCCGTGAATTTGTGTACGGTAAAAAAGCACATTGTTGATCCGCCACAGTTCCGGTTGGAAATTAATTGACACCGAATTAAGCGTGAATGAAAAGTGAGACAGACAACGGCATTTGTGGTTTGGTCGATGGGTACGGTTGATTGGTTTCAGGTTTCAGAGGGCTATTAATTCGCCACAAACATGCTGCATTGCCACATCTAGCCTAAAGCCGTCGTCGTCGCTTAGCGCCTGGCCGACCTCTCGCAACGCCACTTCCGGGGCATTGTTGGTTTCGCTTAAATGTGCCAGAATAACCCGGCGTAGGTGAGGATGTTTGATTTCCATCAGCAGTTCTTTGCAGGCCTTGTTGGAAATGTGGCCCAGGCGGCTTTTAATGCGTTGCTTCAAGTACCACGGGTAGGGCCCATTTTCCAGCATGGCCATGTCGTGGTTGGCTTCGATGACCAGCGCATGACAATCTTTCAGATGCTCCTTAACCATGGCCGTAACAATTCCTAAATCCGTGGCAATACCCAGGCGGGTACCATTGCTGGTAACCGTAAAACCGACCGGATCCTGTGCATCGTGGGAGGTCGCAAAGGGGCGGACGACCAGATCATTGAGGCAAAAGGGCGTACCGCATTTAAAATGGTTTAGTTGTTTGATGTTGCCCAGCGGTTCCACCGGCGACTGATTGCTGATATACACCGGCAAATCGTAGCGCCGGGACAGCACCCCCACACCCTGAATGTGATCGGTGTGTTCGTGGGAAACCACCAGGGCATCCAGTTCGCTAGGAATCAAAGCATGTGTTTGCATGCGTCGTTCGATTTCAGCGCCTGACAAACCGGCATCGAAAAGTACCGATGTGGTACCATCGCAAATGTATATGGCGTTTCCCCGGCTGCCGCTGGCTAACATGCAAAGGGATAGTCGCTGGGTTTCATTCTGCATGGTATTATTTTTCAAATCGGTTTAGCCTTGGTCGGATTCAGGATTGATTGCCATTTCAGCATATTGCGATTTTAATACGGATTGTTCCCGTTGCTTCTGTTTCGCTACCCTGATCTTTTTTACTTTTTTGCATACATGAAGATATCTTTGTCGGGAACGCAGCTATCCGGGCAGCACTATTTGCCGGTGTGCCCGAAGCCACCGGTGTTGCGATCGGTTTCATCGAGTTGCGCCACCACTTTCAGGCGGGCGTGATGCACTTGTTGCACGACCATCTGGGCAATTCGATCACCCCGGCAAATGGTATAGGGTTCGGGCCCTAAATTGATGACCGCGATTTTAACCTCGCCGCGATAATCGGCATCGATGGTGCCGGGTGAGTTGATCAATCCCAGACCGTACCGGACAGCCAAACCACTGCGAGGCCGCACCTGAACCTCAAAGCCGGTAGGGATTGCCATGGCAAATCCGGTGGGAATTAATCGGATCGCACCCGGTTCAAGGGTCGTATCGTTTGCAACTGCCGCACACACATCCATACCGGCCGCATGCGCAGTCATATACTGCGGCATGGGGATGTCTGCATCGAGATCGGGTTGCAATCGTTGAAACTTAATAACAGGGGGTGGGGCCATGGTGTTTGTTGATTAGCGACCTATTTGCGAATGATACAACATTACAAAGCAGTGCGAACAAGTTCAGGTGTCTTTTTGTTTCATAGGGATACCCGTGATTGAAACGATGCAGTTTCGGAAATCGGCCCCAAAACCGTCAATGTTAGATAATTTGATTGCAGAAGCTCCGCTGCCAGGCTGCAAATATCTTCTTTGGTGACCGCATCGATCTTTTCGACAATTTCCTGCAGCGGGATGTAGCGGTCAAAATACATTTCGTTTTGCGCCAAACGGGCCATCTGATTATCAGAACTTTCGGAAGTGAGCAACAGGCTGCCTTTGGTGTACTCTTTGGCATCGTGCAACTCGGCGTCTTCCACCGCCGTATTTTTCAACTTGCGCATTTCAGCCAAAACCAGGTCTATGGTCTTTTCGGCCTGTTGGGGGTCCACCCCGACATAGGCGCCAAACATACCGGCGTCGACGTAAGACGTCATGAAAGAATATACGGAATAGGCCAGTCCCTGGCGCTCCCGTATTTCTTGAAAAAGCCGGGAACTCATGTTGCCGCCCAGGATCGTGTTCATCAGTGAAAATGCGAAGCGTTGCGGATCCGCAATGGCCAGTCCTTGCGTGCTGACACATATATGTGCTTGCTCCAGATCCCGGAAGTGCACGTTGCAGCCCGGGTTGCTGTGCGGCGTTTGGCGCCGCGGGCGGTGGTTGCCAATGGGCAACGCCTCAAACAAAGGACCGATTTGATCAACAAATTGTGGATGATTCAGATTGCCGGCGGCCGATATGATGATGCGCTCCGGCAGATAATGGCAATTGAAAAAATCTTTAATTTTATCACGGGTAAAGCCGGCGACATTTTCCCGTGTGCCTAAAATGGACCAACCCAGCGGATTGTCACCCCAGAAATTACGTCCAGAAAGGACATGCACATATTCATCGGGATTGTCTTCCACCATATTGATTTCCTGCAGGATGACCGGTCGTTCCTTGGCGACATCGTCGGTGGCAAATACGGAATTCAGAAAGATGTCGGAAAGGATCTCGATCATTGTAGCCAAATGGGTATCCATTACTTTGGCGTGATAGCAGGTGTTTTCCATGGATGTGAAGGCATTGGTGTGTCCGCCGATGGCATCAAATTCTTTGGCAATCTGATAGCCGCTGCGCGTGTGAGTGCCCTTGAACAGCATATGTTCAATGAGGTGTGAGATCCCGTTTTGCGACGGTGTTTCATCACGGGCACCCACCGATACCCACACGCCCATGGACACACTATGGATGTGCGGCATGTGCTTGGTAATGACGCGTACACCGTTTTTGAGGGTGGTTTTTCTAATTGGATTGGGCATTGCCTTCTTCCAAAAGGGCCTTGTGGCTCAGCCGGATTTTGCCGTCACGGGTAATTTCCAATACTTTAACCTTAAGAGCGTCGCCCTCTTTGACGATATCGGAAACCTGCTTCACGCGGTGCCGGGCCAATTGAGAAATGTGCACCAGTCCGTCGGTTCCCGGCAGTATGCGCACAAAAGCGCCAAAATCGGTCACTTTTACCACCGTGCCTTCATAGACACTGCCGACTTCGGGATCCTCGGCGATTTCTTTGATGCGGTTAGCGGCCTGATCGCCTTCCTCCTGGGAACCGGCTGCGATTTTCACAAGACCATCATCGTCAATTTCAATACGGGTGTTGGTTTCGGTCTGAAGCGCACGAATGACCTTACCGCCGGGTCCGATGACATCACGAATTTTATCGGGATTAATCTTCAGAGTAAGGATTTTGGGTGCATAGGGTGAAATATCAGCGCGTGGCTGGGCGATGGCTGCCAACATTTGATCCAAAATATGCAAGCGCCCCACACGGGCTTGTTCCAATGCGTTTTCCATAATATCACGCGAGAGCTCCAGAATTTTAATATCCATTTGCACGGCGGTGATGCCCTCGCGGGTGCCGGCGATTTTGAAATCCATGTCGCCGGTGTGATCTTCATCACCCAGAATATCTGATAAAATGACCACTTGATCGCCTTCTTTAACAAGGCCCATGGCGATTCCGGAAACCGGGGCTTTGATTGGCACACCCCCGTCCATTAGCGCCAGGGTCCCCGCGCATACGGTGCCCATGGAAGAACTTCCGTTGGATTCCAATACTTCGGAAACCAGGCGCACGGTATAGTCAAATTCACCCTTGGGTGGCAGTACTTTTTCGATGGCCCGAGTCGAAAGTCCGCCATGTCCAATATCTCGGCGGCTGGGCGCTCCGACGCGCTTGACTTCGCCCACAGAAAACGGCGGGAAATTATAATGTAGCATAAAGGGACGGAATTCATCACCGATCAGCGTTTCCACACGCTGCTCATCAAGCCCCGAACCTAGCGTCAAAACCCCCAAAACTTGGGTTTCACCACGCGTGAAAAGGGCGCTACCGTGTGGACGAGGCAAAATGCCAACCTCACAAGCGATGGGACGAATTTCGTCAAATTTGCGGTTGTCGATGCGACGCCCTTCATTAAGGATTAACTCCCGGCATAGTTTTTTCTTCAGATCACTGAAGATTTTCAAGACCTCTTCTTTACGTTCTACGAAATCTTCCCCAAGTTCTTCTAAAATGCTTTCTTTCAGCTGCCGTAGTGCTGTATTGCGTTTTATCTTTTCCGGGATTAAAATTCTTTCGCGCATGCGAGTACCGGCCACGGTATTGATTTTCTGTTCCAGCTCGGCATCAACTTGCGGGGGCTCGAAATCGCGTTTGGGTACGCCCAATTTTTCTCTAAGTTGCTCCTGGATTTCAATCAGTGGTTGTAGCGCTTTATGGCCGCTAAAAATGGCTTCGAGCAATTCTGCTTCGCTGACGATATTGGCGCCACCTTCCACCATGACGATGCCATTTTTAGATCCTGCGATGATTAAGCTGATGTCGCAGTTTTCGCACTGGCTGATGGTCGGATTAATCACAAATTGCCCATCAATACGTCCCACCCGAACCGACGCAATGGGCCCGGCAAAAGGAATATCGGAAATGGTTAAAGCGGCGGAAGCGCCGATCATGGCCAGAATATCGGGATCATTTTCCTGATCCATTGACAGTACGGTGGCGATTACTTGCGTTTCAAAGCGATAGTCTTTGGGAAATAGCGGACGAATAGGTCGATCGATGAGACGTGCCGTTAGCGTTTCCTTTTCACTGGGCCGACCAATTTCACGGCGAAAATAATTTCCCGGAATACGTCCGGCGGCATAGATTTTTTCTTGGTACTCCACCGAAAGCGGCAGAAAATCCGTCGGTCGTTTTTCATGGGCAGATACCGCCGAAACAAGCACGATGGTCTCACCATATTGCACTATCACAGAACCTGAGGCTTGTTTGGCGATTTTACCAGCCTTGATGGATAGGCTTTTTCCGCCCACTTCGGCTTCTAGTATGACTTCCATTTTTTTCTCCTATCGACTCATTTCCAGCAACTGATCGGCATTTTTTTTGATAAAGCCTTTTATCCCCAGACCAGATGGCATTCCGATATTATACCGGCACAATGTTACATGAGTCCTTCATTATAATTTCAATTGTTGTGGATACATCGCTTGTAAAAACATTCAGCGGATACAGACCCTGAAGATAGTATTATCTTCGCAACCCAAGGGCCTCAATAATCGTGCGGTAGCGCTTGATGTCCTTATTTTTGACATAGTTAAGCAGCCGGCGACGTTGGCCGACCAGCATTAACAATCCCCGGCGGGAGTGATGATCCTTTTTATGCTTTTTTAAATGATCCGTCAGGTAGGTAATGCGATGCGTCAGCAAACCGACTTGAACTTCTGGGGATCCGGTGTCACTCTCATGCAGTTTGAATTGATCAATCAGCTTTCTTTTTTCTTCAGTTGATAATACCACTTTTTTTTGCCTCCTAGAAAATTAAAGTTATTAGCCAGCCGCAACTGTTTCACTGGCCAGCACACATTCATAGCGGTAATAAGATCGTTCGTCATCGGTGGATAATACCGCCAGCAGATTATTGTGTTTGTCCACGACCTTCAGAAAAGCATTTCTGGTGAGAGGGACCTGTAGGTCTAACTCTTCAATCGCCAAAAGGTTGCCATGGGCAATTCTTTGAGCTTTCTGCTGGTTTACGGTGACCGCAGGCATATTTTTTAAGGCACTGGCCATATCGATTAAACGGTCTTTAAGTCTGTCGTGGTCACTGTCCGTTTCAATTTCAGTCATCCTCACGGCCTCTTGAATGCCAAAGCCGCTGCTGGCAATGCGCCTTAAAAGAACCATGTGGCCACCGCATTTTAGCTCCTGGCCAATATCGGCACAGAGCGTACGGATATAGGTGCCTGCCGTGCAGACCACCTCAAAGTGCACAGTGGGTGGCTCAATTGCCAGAATTTTAATGGCTTCTATGTCAATCGGTCGCGCCGGTTTTTGAACCGGCTGGCCCTGTCGCGCATAGCGATAAAGGGGCCGACCCTTGTGTTTTAAGGCCGAATATACTGGCGGTGTTTGCCAGATCCGGCCACTAAATCGTTGGACGGCCGCCTGAATTTGCGAATTCGAAATATGGGCAACATCACCCACATCGGTCACATTGCCGGTCGCATCCTGCGTGTCTGTGGCGACTCCCAGACACATTGTCACCCGGTACGTTTTGGTGCCTTCCATCATAAAGCGGGCAAGCTTGGTGGCCTTATTTACGCAACAAACCAACACCCCCGTTGCAGAAGGATCCAAGGTTCCGGCATGTCCGACCTTTTTGGCTTGCAGCCGGTTTTTTACGATGGCAACTATTTTGGCCGATGATATGCCTGCCGGCTTGTCAACCACCAGAATTCCGCTGGGTGCAGAAAGCCGCACCATCGATCACAGTTTATCGGCCAGACCCAAAATTCTGGATTTGACCTCCGCCAGAGTGCCTTCGATACCGAAACCTGCCGCACTAGAGTGCCCCCCACCTCCAAAATCTGTTGCTATTTCAGCCACATCCACGGATCCATCTGACCGCAGGCTGACGTGATAGGGGGCGGAAAATTCATTGGTGTAGCGATTACCATTGCATTTTTCCTGAATCAGGGCAGCGATTTTCACATCCTGAATGCTGCGGGCATAATTGATCATGCCGTCGATATCTTCGGGCCGTGTTCTCGTTTTGAGCAGCATCGCCTGCGTGAGCGTCATCAGGGACACTTTGCCGTTGTCAGATACTTCAATGGAGTCCAGGGCTAAATTCAACAATTTGATGCGGCCTAAAGAATAGTGACCATAAACATGCTGGGCGATGGTATGGGGATTGACACCATATCGAACCATTTGGTCGCAGATCGCAAAGGCACTCTGATTGGTATTTGAAAAGCGAAATGAACCTGTATCAGTCAAAATACCGGTATAAATCGAGGCCGCTATTTCCCTTGTTAACGGCACACCCAATTGCTGGATGATACGATGCAAAATCTCGGTGGTGGCACAGGCTTCTTGGTCAATCAATTGCAGATGGCCAAATAGCGAATTGGTAACGTGATGATCAATGTTAATAATCACCGGTATGTTGGCTATCCGGGGGGCCACATCACCGATTCGTTCCAGTTCTCCGCAATCGAGAATGAGGGCTGTATCAAAGATCGCATCCGGTGCCAAATGGTTTACGATTTGCTGGACACCTGCTAAGAAACGATAGACCGCCGGTATGGGACTTTCATTATATATCGTGACGTGCTTGTTCAAGGCACCCAAAGCCAGTCCCATGGCAAGCATTGATCCCACGGCATCACCATCTGGGTTAACGTGACTGGCAACCAGAACATGTCTGCTGTTATTTAGCTGTTGAATGATTTTTTCCATTGTCCGTTTTTAAACTGGCCAATAAGGTTTCGATGTTTGAACCATAATCAAAGGAGTTGTCGTAAAAAAATTTCAGATCCGGCATGTAGCGCAATCCCAGCTGTTTCGCAAGCGTTCGTTTGACATACCCTTTAGCTCGCTTTAACGCTTTTTCCACATCAGCCTTATCGGCATTATCACCCGATGTCACATAATAGATTCGGGCGATTCGCAAATCGCGGGACATTTCTACACCGGTAATGGTGACGTTTGTCAATCGTGGATCGCTGATTTTTTTGCGCAATACCTCGGCCAGTACTTTTTGAAGATGACCACTGACCCGATCGGCGCGGGCAAATGTTTTCATAGGTTGATGATTTCCGTATCCGTATCGATAATTTCGGCAAGTCCCAGGTCATCGGCACGATTGAGCAACTTGTCCATTTTTGAGTTAATCACCTGGCGATTATTACCGATTAATGCAAAGCCGATTTCCGCGCGTTGATAGACATCGTTAGCGCCGACTTCGGCCACAGATGCGTTAAAAGTGTTACGCAATTGATTTGTAATGGTTTTGACAATTTTACGTTTGCCCTTCAACGACCGGCAATCATGGATTCTAAATGTAATTATGCCGAGGCCTGCAACCATTATTGACGACTATATTGATGATTACGGGATTTCACCGGAACTAATCCAGTTGCGGTTTTATTTCTTCCAGGTAGTAGCAATCAATGGTATCGCCTTCCTTGATATCATTATAGTTCTCAATCCCGATACCACATTCATAGCCGCTTTGAACTTCTTTGACATCGTCTTGGTAACGTCGCAGGGATGAGATTTTACCTTCGTATTTAATAACCCCATCTCTTAACAGACGAACATTTTTGCCACGTTCAACCTTGCCCTCAGCGACATTACAGCCGGCGATCGCCCCTATTTTAGGGATATGAAATACTTGGCGTACTTCCGCACGGCCGATAATACGCTCTTCAAAGGTCGATTCCATCATTCCCACGATGGCATCTTTTATCTCTTTAATAACGGCATAGATAACGTTGTGGAAACGCATATCGACATTTTCTTCGCTGGCCATTTCCTGCACTTTGGTGTTGGGCCGGACATTAAAGCCGATGATAATGGCATCGGATACAGCGGCTAATGAAACATCCGATTCGGAAATGGTACCAGTGGCTGAGTGCACAATGTTGATTTTAACTTCTTCATTGGATAGCTTGGTTAGTGAGTCTCGCAAGGCTTCGATGGAACCGTCCACATCGGCTTTAATGATGAGGTTCAATTCCTTAACCTGGCCCTCTTTCATTTTTTCAAAAAGCCCCTCCAAACTCATGCGGCTGCTGCGGGCCAGTTCTCTTGATCGTTGCTTTTGCATGCGATGGAGACTGACCTGTTTGGCATCTTTTTCATCCGATAATGCAATAAATTCATCACCGGCCATGGGCACGCCTGACAATCCAATCAGTTCTACAGGAATGGAAGGACCCGCATCAGTCATTTTAGCGCCGCGATCGTTGAGCATGGCACGGACTTTACCATGATAGATGCCACAAACAACCGGATCGCCGTTGCGTAGCGTCCCTTCCTGAACGAGAATGGTGGCAACCGGGCCTCGGCCTGCATCAATTTTGGCTTCGACCACACGACCGACCGCCAGCTTGTCGGGATTGGCTTTTAGCTCCAGTAATTCGGCTTGCAGTAAAATCATTTCCAAAAGATCATCGATGCCGGTATTGTTTTTCGCCGATACATTAACAAAGATCGTTTCACCCCCCCAATCCTCCGGCGCTAGACCAAGTTCGGCCAATTGCCGATACACTTTGTCGGGCTCAGCATTGGCCTTGTCGATTTTGTTGCAGGCGACGATGATCGGTACATCTGAGGCCTTGGCATGATTGATGGCTTCAACGGTTTGCGGCATAACACCATCATCGGCAGCCACCACCAGTACAACGATATCTGTGATGGTGGCACCACGGGCGCGCATCGCGGTAAATGCCTCATGACCGGGAGTGTCTAAAAACACAACCTGCCCTTTTGAAGTGGTGACATAGTAGGCCCCGATATGCTGAGTGATCCCGCCAGCTTCCCCTTCGGTAATTCTGGTTTTGCGGATGGCATCTAGCAGCGATGTTTTGCCGTGATCAACATGGCCCATAATGGTGACCACCGGCGGGCGTGGGTTTAATTTATCCGGATCGTCCGTTTCAACTTTTAAAATCGTTTCTTCTTCGAAAGCAGCACGTTCGACATCAAAATTGAATTCGGCGGCTACCAGAGTGGCTGTATCGAAATCGATGGTCTGGTTTACCGTCGCCATAACGCCTAATCCCATCAGCTTGGCGATCATTTCACTGGCTTTGATTCCCATGCGCTTGGCTAATTCAGACAATACGATTGTCTCATCAATTTTAACGCGTCGCTTAATGGCTTTGGGAGTCGTGATGATAGTTGATTGTCCCTTGGTTGCCGCTTTGTTTTTGGCGCCCTTGCGGCCTTTACGGCCTCGACCTCCGCCGGCATAGAGATCTTTGCCTTCAATGATCGATTTCTTTTTGAAAGAAATTTTCTTTTTAAAGAATTTCCGATCAAGCTCAACTTCTTCCTGTTTTTTTCTTAGTTTCTTTTTACGTTTTCCGGCAGTCTCTTTAACCGGCGTATCCATTTGGGCTGCGGGTTTGGCGGGTTCCAATTTAGTGACGGTTGCCGGTTCTTCTTTGGGCGTCGGCGCCTTGGCTTCTTGAAGCTTTTCCTTTACCGGAGTGGTGGGAAGTTTGATAATTTTAGCCGCGTCTTTGGCCTTGGCTTTCTTTTTAGGCGGCTTGGCAACTTTTTGCTTGGCTTTTTCAATCTGGATCGGTTCTTCAGTTGCTGTATCGATCTCAACTTTTTCGGGTTCCGCTGCAGTAGCCTTTTCTTTTTCGATGTCTTTTTCGGGGGCTTCGGGTGTAAGTGCTTTGGTTTTAACCGTTTCATCAACCACCGTATCGGGTTTGTCTGCCGGCACTTCGGTGGTCTCAACAGCTTCGGCGGTTTTAGAAGACGCTTCGGCTTCCGCGGTGTCGGTTGATGCGGTGGCAGTTTCCGGTTCAATCTCTTGCGGCTGAACTCGTTTGCGGCGCCGGCGAATCACCGTCGGTTTAATCCGGGTTATTTCGATGGTTTCTTCCCGGGGACCATGCAAGAAGGATCTGACCTTGGCAACGGTTTCATCATCCAGCGAACTCATATGAGAGCCGACCTCAATATCCATCTCATTTAATTTGCTCAGCAAATCTTTATTTTTGAGATTTAAATCCCTTGCAAGTTCATAAACTCGCATCTTGGCCATTCCTACCCCCTAGTCATTATTTTTCGGCCCTGCGCGTTTTGCCGGTGATACGTTAAACGGCAGGATACATTTGCAGACAGTTACATTAGCTGTCTGCAAGCTCGGTTTTGTCCGATGGATTGGATGGTGATTCGGTTTCAATAGCGTCTGATTCGGTTTCAGTGTCGCCAACTTCGTCAGGCGGCACCTCCTCATTTTCATCTGCCTCACTAGACGCTATGACTTCGATATCTTCGAGCAATCCATTAACATATTGTTGCGCGATATCAATTAATTCCTCGGCCTTTGTTTCATCAATATCACGAATATCGATCAGCTCCTCAACGGTGGCTTTGCTAAGTTCTTCAGCTGAGAAAAATCCTTTTTCATACAGTGCATCCGCCAGGCTCATGCCCACGCCCGGCAACGATACCAGGGTTTGATAATTGTCCATCATGGCTTCGCTGTAACTGCTTTCGCTCTTAACATCCAGGTTCCAAGCGGTCAGCCTGGATGCCAAGCGTACATTTTGGCCTCTTTTGCCGATGGCCACCGATAAGTATTCATCCGGTACGATGACCTCCATTGTTTGGTTGCCTTCGTCAATGATCACCCGGGAAATCTCTGCAGGGGCCAACGCGTTGCATACATATTTCGCGGGGTCCAAATGATAGGTGATGATATCAATTTTTTCGCCCCGCAATTCTTGAACCACATTTTGAACACGACTACCCTTCATTCCAACACAGGCGCCCACAGGGTCGATATCGGCATCATTGGAGGTGACGGCAATTTTTGCGCGACTGCCGGGTTCGCGGGCTGCGCCCATGATGCTGACAATGCCTTCGCTAATCTCAGGAACTTCCGTTTTAAACAGATTGATCAAGAATTCCGGATGGGCCCGCGACAACAAAATTTGGGGGCCACGCGACTCATGGTAAACATCTAAAATCAATGCACGCACGCGATCGCCACGGCGGTAGTTTTCTTTGGGCACTTGCTCGCGTACCGGCATCACGCCTTCGGTATTGCCCAGGTTTACGATAATGTCACCGCGATCAAATCGTTGCACGATACCATTAATAATTTCACCCTTGCGATCAATGAAGTTTGCATAGACGGCATCACGTTCAGCATCTTTCATTTTTTGAATAATAACCTGTTTGGCAGACTGCGCCGCGATTCGTCCGAAAGTGGTTGTATCCATCTTGGTGCCGAGGCTGTCGCCAACTTCGCACTCGGGATCGAGTTTCTTGCCTTCCGTCATAGAAATTTGAAGATCCGGTTCGGTGATTTCTTCGACCACTTCTTTAAATTGGAACACTTCTATTTCGCCATTTTCTTCGTTGTACTGCACCTCAATGTCGACCTTGCTGCCAAATCTTTTCCGGGCGGCAGACCGCAAGGCTTCTTCTAACGCTTTGATGAGAATCAGCCGGTCGATACCTTTATCACGGCTAACTTGATCGACCACGCGTTTAATGTCTGAAATATGCATAAAAATTCTCCACTTAGCTTAGGCCAGTCTTGCTCTGTCAATAATACCATAAGGAATTTTAACGGTATGGTTATTAATTGAAAGAGCGATCATCTCTTTGGATGCTCCAACTAAAACTCCGGTAAAATTTTTTTGTCCGTTAATGGCTTCCATCGTTTTGATTTTAGCCTTTTTACCCTTAAAACGATCAAAATCAACCAGTTTCGATAGTGGGCGTTTCGAACCTGGGGAAGACACTTCTAAGTTGTAAGGTTCTTGAATGTCGAACTGCACATCCAAAAGATCATTTAACTGGCGGCTGACAAAGGCACAATCATCCAGCGTCACGCCACCTGATTTGTCGATATATACTCTTAGTGTTCGGCCATGTGATTCTCGTTGGCATTCAACATGCACCAGTTCTAATCCTTCAGCACGACACAAATTATCTGCCATTTTCTGAATGCGTGGCACCAATTTTTCCAATGTCTCCATTGTTGGTTGTGGTGCTCGCTTTTTTGTATGGCTGCGCCGATCCTTTGAATGCTTTTTCACAGAGCGTTAAAAATAATCCTTGCATGATTACTAAAAAATAAAAAAACGGGCGTTTGCCCGTTTTCCTGCAATTAGGTAGACCGTCAGTTTGGATTGCGAACTTTAACCGCTCATGCTTACTACCATACGAAAAAATTAAGTCCAAACCACATAAAAACACTACCCTCCGCCGACCTTTACCAAAAAAAAGGGCGAACTTCGGTGGAGCGGGCAACGAGATTCGAACTCGCGACACCAAGCTTGGGAAGCTTGTACTCTACCAGCTGAGCTATGCCCGCTCGTCAAACCATCTAAATAGGACAGATTGCTATGTTTGTCAACGATTTTAAAAATAATATTCGGCCTGTTATCGGCCGTATGCATTATTCGGTGGGAGGGCGGTTCAACAAATCACGGATGTGGATCAATTCCGCCCGAATTTCGCTCAAGGTGGCCTGCGTGGATGTGTCGATGGCGGTTTTTGTGGATGTTTCTGAAGTGCCACGGGTAGATTTGGCAAGCCGCTGCCGAGCACCTTCGATGGTGAATTTTTTTTCATGCAACAGGTGCTTGATTTTTAGAACCATTTCAACATCTTTTTTGCGATAGAGACGTTGGCCGGCGGGGGTGCGTTGTGGTTTCAGTTTCTTAAACTCACCTTCCCAAAAACGCAGGACATACGTTGGCAATCCGGTTAATTTGCCAACCTCACCGATCTTGAAATACAATTTTTCCGGAATTTGGACTTCTAAAGATGTCTTTTCAGTCATTTTTTCCGTCGGCAGTCGTGTGGCAATCGTTAATCGGATGGTAGCGTAGCGTTAAACTCTGCGATTAACGCGTCAATTAATTTTTTATGAAGGACGTTAACCGTTTCATCTTCCAAAGTTGTTTTAGATGATCGGTAAGTGATTCGAAAAGAAACGCTCTTCTTACCGACCGGAACCGGTTCGCCCATAAAAACGTCAAACAAATATAAATCTTCTACGAGTTCTTCGTCAATAATTTTTACATTTTTAAAAAGACGCGCCGCTTCAATTTTTTCATCCACAATAATCGTTGCATCGCGTGTTGTTGCCGGAAACTTAGGAATTGCCGTGTAATATATCGCTGTGGGCACTGCTTCTGCTAAGCGTTGTAGGTCTATTTCGAAAAAGAAGACGTTTTGTTTAAGATTAAAAGCGCGCATGGTGCCCGGATTGATTTCACCTAAAATTCCCAGATTTTGTTCGCCAATCATAATTTTAGCGCTGCAGCCTTCTTTGGTGTAGGCACAGGCCTCTGCCGGTAATGCTGTGAATTCGGCCTTTTGGATATGCAAGCCCCTAAGCAGGCCCTCGACGGCACCTTTTAAATCATAAAAATCGCACTCGCTTTCCTTACTATGCCAGGCGCCATCGAAGCGTTTGCCGCTCCAACAGCCGGCTACGATTTCAGATTCATCGGGCAGTTTGGGGGGGGCATTGCTTACAAATATTTTACCCACTTCAAACAGTTTCAGATGGCGTGACTGTTGGTTGATATTACGGTGCATCGTTTCCAATAATCCGGGCGCCAGAGAGGTACGCATAACGGTCTGATCTTCGGTTAATGGGTTAAGAATGGCAACTGTTTGGCGGCGCTGATCATCGTTTGGATAGCTGAGCCGATCACAGGCCAAAGCGTCCATGAAACTGTAGTTGATGGTCTCTGTGAAACCAAATCCGGTCAGTAGCTCTTTGACCCGTTGCCTCAAGGCAATGATGGGTGTAACGGCATGCGTATCGGCCGCCATATGGGGAAAAGTGGGCGGAATATTGTTATAGCCTGATAGGCGTGCCACTTCTTCCATCAAATCTTCCGGTCGGCTGATGTCAACCCGAAAGGATGGTGGTTCAACCACCAATTCATCTGAACCATTATTGCTGACCGACAATTCAATTGATTCAAGCAGCGCCTTGATTTGTTTCCGTGATAAATCGGTTCCGAGCAAACGGTTGGTTTTGGCGGTGCTTAGATGAACAGTTGGTGTCTGCACCGGCGCCGGGTGTTCATCGATCAGCCCCTCAACGAGTTGGCCGTCTCCGATTTCCAACATCAGTTCGGTGGCGCGATTCAGTGCTTTGACGGTACCCTGCGGATCCACACCTCTTTCAAAACGATATGATGCGTCGGTGCCCATACCCAGGGCCTTGGCAGTTTTGCGAATACTGGTGGGGCTAAAATAAGCGCTTTCAATCAATACCCGCGTAGAGTCGGTTTCGATTTCGGAATTAAGACCACCCATGACCCCCCCGATCGCCACTGGTTTTTCACCGTCGCAGATCATGAGCATGTGGTCACTTAAATGGCGCTCTTTTTCATCCAAACTCACAAAGGTTTCGTTTTTGTGGGCGGTGCGCACCACAATCCGGTTTTCGGCTAATCGATCAAAATCAAAGGCGTGCAATGGTTGCCCGGTCTCCAGCATTACAAAGTTGGTGATATCAACAATATTATTGATGGGACGCTGGCCCACTGACAGTAAACGCTCCTGCAGCCAGAAAGGTGAGGGCGCCACTTTGATGCCTTCAATTAGTCGAGCGGCATAGCGCGGACAATGATCGGGATTTTCGATTTTAACCGAAGCTAGATCATGAATCCGGTTTCCGGTATTCGTGATGGTGGTAACGGGGTAGTTAATTTTAGATTGTTGGAAGGCGGCAATTTCACGGGCGATGCCTAAAACGCTGGCGCAATCGGGCCGGTTGGGGGTTAAATCAATCTCAATTACAGGATCGGATAGATTCAAAGCCTCGGCAAGTTTGGCGCCTGATCGCAAATCTTGCTCCAGCTCCATGATACCGCTTTTTTGTGAGCCAAGCGCTAATTCAATTTCGCTGCAAAGCATGCCTTCAGAAACTTGTCCGCGAATGGTTCCCTTTTTTAGGGTGTTGCCATCAGGCAAAACAGTGCCCGGCAGGGCTAAAGGCGCCAACATGTCTGTTTTCACATTGGGTGCGCCGCAAACAACCGAAACCTGGCGGCGGCCTACATCGACCAAGCAGAGGGTGAGCCGATCAGCGTTGGGATGGGGTTGAACGTCAATAATTTTGCCAACAAGCACAGTGTCCAGGTAGTGGTATCGATCGACAACGGTCTCAACTTCCAGGCCCACCATTGTCAATGCTTCGGTCAATTCATCGATGGGCATCTGAATCGGCAGGTAATCTTGGAGCCAACTTATACTTACTTTCATTTTCTGTTAACCTGTAAGAATTGACTTTGGTTGTGCAAGCGTATGGCTTGTCAATGATGGGCAACGCCTTATCATATTGAATCTAATCAGAATTGATGTAAAAAGCGGATGTCGTTTTCGAAAAATTTGCGGATATCATCAATTCGGTACTTGAGCATGGCAATACGCTCGACACCCATGCCGAATGCAAATCCGGTATATTTTTGGGTATCATAGTGAACATTTTCAAATACTGCTGGATGTACCATGCCAGAGCCCAGCACTTCCAGCCAGCCGGTATGTGAACATACACGACAACCATCACCGCGGCAAATAACGCATAGAATATCGACTTCCGCACTTGGTTCGGTAAAAGGGAAAAAACTGGGACGAAACCGCAGGCTTGTCTGTTCATCAAACATCTGATGCACAAATGCGGTCAAGACACCCTTCAGGTCGCCGAACGACACATTTTCATCAACCAGCAAACCTTCCACTTGATGAAACATCGGCGTATGGGTCAAGTCCGAATCGCATCGAAAGACCTTGCCGGGTGCAATAACCTGTACAGGCGGTTGCTGTTTTTCCATTATGCGGATTTGAAGCGGTGACGTATGGGTTCGCAAAACCATATTATCAGTAACGAAAAAGGTATCTTGCATATCTCGTGCGGGATGGTTTTTGGGAAAATTGAGAGCTTCAAAATTGTACCAATCGGTTTCAATTTCAGGGCCTTCAGCAACGTCAAAACCCATACGGGCGAAGATATCGCAAATTTGGTGCATAACTTGGGTCACTGGGTGATAGGACCCCGCATAGACAGTGCGCCCGGGCAGCGAAACATCCAACTGGTCTACAGATAAGCTTAAACCGCTTTCAATTGTTTCGATGGCTTGCTTAAATGAGTTGTCTAAAAATTGTTTTAATTCGTTGGCAGCTTTACCAGCGACGGGTCTTGCTTGTACGGGTAGCTGCGATATATTGCGCAAATATTGCGTGACAACCCCCTTGCGCCCCAGATATTTGAGGGTCAGAGCCTGAATGCTTTCTGTATCAGAGGCTTTCTCGAGCTCCTGCAACGCACTTGTTTTGATTTGTTCGATGGTTTGTTCCACTGTGGGATGATCCTGCGACTGGGCCTAAAACGAAAACCGGGCAGGTACCGTTCAAGGGTTAGCTAAAACGCAATTTTAATAATCATCTGTTAATGTCACTGGGTGCCCTGAAGCAGACAAAAGACAGTGGGGGCACCCTCCGCGGTCAGTTATATATG
>JASJAZ010000167.1 GCA_030066785.1 Desulfobacterales bacterium
CACATAAAGTTCACTTTGGACTTCTGTGCATGAACGCTTGGCATACCCTAAAAATCGGATAAATTCTGGATTCGTCTCAGAATCAAAACCTTCGGCAATATTATGCATCGATGATCCGGCAGCATCTTGGATCTGAGGCTTTAACCCATAGTCTTTTGAAAATTTTGGCTTTTTCGTTAGCCGATAAACTTTCCGCGTTAACTCTCGTGCCAATTGCCAGGCTTCAATATCTTCAAACCGCTCAATCCGCATTATTTAAATCTCGATCCTTTCAACCCTTAACCCAGAACCTAGAACCCAGAACCGTGGCCCTGAACACTGACACCTGAAACCTTATTTTCATCAGCTGTATAGATTTACTTGACAACCAAACCAACCGCAGCGAGCCCTGCTATGATCCGTTCAAAAATGTCTTCGAACTTGATATAGCGCCCCATCAGTGTTCGGCCACGTTTGGTAAAGTCGGGTTTGAGTGAGAGTAGTTTTTGGATATGAGTTTGCCCCTCATCGATTTTTCCCAGATGACCGCAAGTAGAAGCTTTCAAAATTGGATCCCAGAAATTTTCCGGCATCATGTGATAAAACGATTCACCATAGGCTTTTTCGTAATTCCCCTGCCGCAACCAGTTGAGAGTTATCACGCCTCGGACCCAAGGGCGATGGTAGGGGTTTAATTTGATAGCCCGTTGGATCCAATCGATGCCACGATCCCACTCGCCTGCCAGGGCCATCAAGCAGCCAATACGATCCAAGAATATTAAAGAGTTGGGACACAGATCATAGGCTGCTTGGGCTTCATAGCATGCCTCCCAAAGTCTATTTTCCAGCAACCTGACATAACTTAGGATCATTCGAGCGCGTCGGTTGGTTGGCTCGAGACTTACGCCTTTTTGGGCAAACTCTGCAGCCTTTTGCAAGGGTGTGGCAAGGTCGACGATTTCAATGCCGTAATTGTCGGCATATTGAGCGGCCAGCATGGTCCAGATTTGTCCATGCTCCGGTTCGAGGGCAACGGCATGCTCCAAGGCCCTTATGGCGCGTTCCATGCTCCGTGGATTTAGGCGGGTATCGCTCTCCCAGAAGCACAGCATCGCTTTATAGGTTGTTTGGGCCGGTGTTGCTTTGCTTTTAAATATCTCGGTAAGGTGTCGCGTTATGATGGCATTGTCACCGGCCACCCGCACGGCGACCTCGCGGGCTACATCCTCTTGAAACGAGATCATTTTAACAGCTTCGATGTCGCCCTGGTACTTGCCCGACCAGATGAGGATACCCCTCTGAGCGTCCTCCAATCTGATTCGCACCGTAATATTTTCCGGGTCGCGACGCACACTTCCGGTAATGATAAAATCGGAATCCATTTCCGGGGAAGGCGATTTTTTATTCCGGTAGATAGCTTCCAAAACCCGGATTTCTCGGTAGTGGCCCAGTGCATGCGCTAGCTCCGCTGTCAGGCCAATTGCCAGATAATCGTCTTCCGGTTTGGCCGTTAGGTTTGCCAGCTTTCGAATCAGTAAGGTCGGCCATTTTTCCATGACACTGACCGGAGCGGCTTTTTTGGCGGCGATGGGCGAAGCGTTCGGGCGTTGTTCTTGAAATGTGGGCACATATGTGCCCTTGGGAATATTGATGCGGATGGGATCATTTAGGCCGGCGTTCTCGTAATATCTGTCCAGAGCCCGTCGCAGGCGACTGGCCTGGATGCTTACGATGGGATCGATACTCTGATCAAAGTCTGCCCCGCGTCCGAAAACTTCGGTGGCCACCGTGTAGCCCTTGATGTGGTCGGCATTGCCGGTCAGGGTCTGGTTCACGATAAATTTTAAAAAGGCCATCTGTTGCGGTGTGGCCTTAAAATCCAAACTGTCTGCCATCAACTCCAGCTGGCGAGAAATTTTGTCGTCAGACGACAAAGGTGGTTTTGGACTCTTATTTGTTCCCATCTTAATACTCATATAGTTCAACTAAGCATTAAAAGTTTGAATGCAAGCAATTTCAGAGCAAAAGCTTAATACATCAGTGTTAGGAAGATTTTAGCAGAAAGGTTATAATTGCCGATTAGATCGGATATCCTTAATTTGATATTTTTAGTTATAAATTATGAACGTGCTGGAGGCTTTCATTGTGGGGTCATTTCTCAAATTATATAGCCCTGGCCGGGTGCTTTTGCTGATCAATCGTGGATGTTACCGATTTTATAGAATTACACGCATCATAAGTAAACCACAAAAATACAACAGTATATTATCAGGTTAAAACTTGTATTATGAAAGAGTCATGAGGTATGATCGGAGATTGGTTTTTTGATTGGTCAGGCCTAGTTTTTTGCGAATATTGTTGCGATGAAACTCGATGGCTCTTGGGGTAGAACACATCATTTCTGCAATTTCTTTGGTCATTTGGCCCTGTCTCACCAGGGCGGCAACCTGAATTTCTTTGGGTGTCAATTGGGCATAGTTTGCCGACAAGGTGCGGTAAAAAGGGGAGACGATTTCATTCAAATTGTTTTCCAGAACAGACAGATACGCTTGCTGCAAAGAGTTGGTTGGACTTTTTCTGAGTTTTTCCAGATAGGGAATGACCAATTCTTTTGCGTTTAGAAGCACCCGCTCTTCGAGCTCCGATTTGTCACTCTCTCTTTTTTTGAGCAATACCTTTAGCGCAGCGTTGAGCTCTTCTAAATCACGTGTTCGATTCTGCAACTCAGCTTCTCTTTCTCGCAGTGCTTGCTCGGTTTGTTTGCGCTCAGTGATGTCAGAAATCATGCCAAGGTCTTGGATTATCTCCCCATTGGCATCTTGAATTGGATTGGCCAATACCTGGCCAATGCGTTTTGCGCCACTCTTGGTGTAGAAAGCAAGCTCGTAAGGGGAAACTTTTTTACCGGCCATCCTTTGAGTAAATTTTACCTTAGTTTTTAACTTGTCTTCCTTAGACAAAATGGGAAGATCTAAGAAACTCTTTCCCACGAGCTCCTCCCTGCTGTAGCCGAGCCAGTCATATAGACTTGCGTTTGCATCTACGATGTTTCCTTGCTTATCTAAAAGCACGATCGCTTCGGGTGAAAGCTCGAAAATTTCCCGATATTTTCTCTCGCTTATACTCAGCCTGTGTGCCATCTTTTTGCTTTTGTCTATGTCGTGAACAACCGTTACCCTGACAGGCCGACCGTTATACTCCGTCATCTTGCCGCGTATTTCGACATGAAAAGTGGTGCCATCTTTTCTTTGTGCAATGGCTTCATAGGGTTCTTCATATCCTGACAGCATATTCTGCTTTACCAATTCTCTGGATTCCTGGGCAATGACCTCTGTGCCGAAAATGCCAATTAACTCATCATGGTCATAGCCAAACATTTCGGTAGCGGTGCGGTTTGTATCGATACAAATGCCATTCTCAGATATAAATACGGCTTCAAATGATGCATCCGCCAATGCCAGGCACCGTTCTTCATTTTCCCGCAGCTCTTGCTCTAGCCGCTCGCGATCGATGATATCCCGCTTTAGCTGTTCATTTAATCGGGCCAGCGTGGCGGTACGTTCCTTCACCCTCCGTTCCAGCTTGTCGCTGGTATCAAGGAGGGCATTCTCGACCTGCTTTAACCGGGTGATATCCGTATCGGTTCCGACGACACGAATGGGATTGCCTTGCTTATCGCGCATGGCCGTTCCGCGTGCCAGGATCCAGCGTATGGAACCATCTTTATGTAACATACGATGCTCAAATACAAACTCAGGCGTCTTCTCATCGATGTGTGCCTGGAAAGCCTCCATAACAGCCTGCTGGTCATCGGGATGAACATAGCTTGACCAGATTTCAATATCGTTGGGAATTTCGGCATCACTATATCCTAGTATGGCCTTCACATTGGGGTCGAGATAAAATTCGTTGGTTTGAAGGTCCAGATCCCACACACCAACATTTGCGGCGCGTGTTGCCAGAGCATATCTTTTTTGCTCCACGCGCAATTTTTCTTCGGTCTGCTGGTGCTTTTTAGTTTCCCGCTTCAAACGCTCATTTGCCTCTACCAGATCAGCGGTACGTTCCATCACGCGTTGTTCCATTTCCTCATGCGCTTTTTGCAAAGCCTTTTCTGCTAGCTTGCGATCGGTAATGTCGCGCCCCAGACCATTGATGCATGGATTCTGCCCCTTTTGTTTGACCAAAATATTGCGATACTCGATATGATGCTCACTTCCGTCTTTGGCTAGCACAATAAATTCACCTTCGGCATAACCGTGCGTTTTGATTTCCTTTAAATATTTGTCTCGGAATGAGTGTCGAAATTTGGGAATTATGAATTCATCGATGGACCGACCGATTAATTCGTCCAACGTGTAGCCCGAAAGTCTGCATACAGCGAGATTAACATCAAGCAAGCGTCCATCTAAGTTGTGGATCATGACAAGGTCGCTGATATGATTAAAAAGCTCTCGATAGCTTTTTTCCAGTTTCCGTTTCCCTTTTTTCGGATCATCATCGGTTTGAATGTTAACCATTGGTATACCCTCTAATTGTGCTATGGATGTTACGTCTAAATCATGCAGTCACATTTTCTAACATACTGCCTGTATAATCTTTTATCATCTTTCTCTATTTTGTTTACGATTAATGGGGGGTAGATAGAATCGACATGTCCCTTTGCTACTGCTGCAATCTGCACTTGTCAACTATGAGATAACATTTGTCGCGGGAATTTGATTGCCACTAAATTTTAGGCAAGCATCAAATAGATTACGGGTATGAGGGGCATACACTCAGGTCCGGGTTTTAGTGCTGGTTGCGTTTTACAAATACCGGTATATAGGTACCAGGGGGGATGTCGATGTGAATCGGGTCGTTTTGACCGGCGGTCGCATAATATTGGGCCAGTTTGTACCGTAGTAAATCGGCCTGGATGCTCACAATTGGATCGATGTGCGGATCGAAGTCCGACCTGCGACTGAATACCTGAGTTGCCACGCAGCTTTCTGTGAGATTGTCCTGATTGCCCTTAAGGGTTTGGTTCACAAGAAATATAAAAAGGGCGCTCTGTTGCGGCGAAACCCTAAATTCAGAGCTCGCCTGCATGCGCTCAAGCTGACGCGTGATGTCGGTTTTAATATGAAGCGACGATGGTGTGTCCCTATCTGTCAATGGTTTCCCCATCTGCAGCTTCAATCTTGCTTAATTTCAAGGCCGCCATACGAAATATTCAAAAACATATATAAGAAAAATTACAATATATTAAAAAACTTTTTGTTGCTGTCAAATCCGGCGTGTAAATTAGCGGCACTATAGGCCTATGTCAACCTTAATTAAAAAATATGGGTGAATTGTAATCATATCTGCAGATCCGCTAGGTAAATGATTTCATTGAAAATATCGGACCCTAAACGTTATTTGTTTATCCTAAATTTAGTGCAACTTGACACGCTAATCCAATATAGATCATCAAACCGAATGTGAAATCGCAAATTACCGGACTTGTGCCTATCGAGCTTTGGTTCAGAGTCAAAATGGAAAATCCCAAAAAATAATGCGCTGAGGAGTGAGAACATGAAGACGACTGTATTGAGGCAAAAGCTTACTTTAGGTCTAGTCGTGTTGGCCATTTTCGGTTTCGGGTTGGCAGCGACTGCCGCAGCCCAGGGCTCATCGCCGGCCGGCGGCGGCAAATTCTCCATTACAGAAGCGAAACCCGAACTCTTTTACTCGGCCATGCGCTATGATAAGTTTTTCGGTGATGCCAACACAGTTCACGGCGGTATCCTTGAGCGCTCCAACCTGTTAGGCAATCCCGGCAATGTTCGCCAAACGCTGGTCGATCACGGCCTTTATCTGAACATCGGTGTCACCCAGTTCCTGCAGCGCAATTTTTCCGGTGGCGATGACGAAAACACGCGCTACAACGGTTCGACCGACCTATGGATGTGGTATGACACAGGCAAAGCCGACCTCTGGCCCGGCGGCGCGTTCTTTGTGCACGGCGAGGGGCGTTGGCGATCCGGTATCAATAACGATGTCGGATCTTATCAATCGGCCAACCATGACCAGCAATTTCCCGATACCGATTCGAATAATACCAATTGGGCCCTGTCTGAATGGTACTACATCCAGTCCCTGCCTTGGAACTTAATGGTATCCGGCGGCAAGATGAATTTTGCCTCCTATGGCGACACCAACATACTGGCTAACCGGGAACGCAGCCAATTTTTATATTCGGGACTTGTTGTCAACCCTATTCCCGGAGAGTATTTTCCATATACCACTCTGATCGGATGGCTCAACTGGTCGCCCAACAAAATGCATTCGCTTACGGCGGTTACCGGCGTAAACAGTGATGATGCAAAGGCCACAGCCGAAGCCGGTACTTTCGATACCCTTACCACCAAGGACCTTTCCTTCGTCTTTGATTATGTTTTCTCCTATGACATCGCCGCAAGACCCGGCCGTTTCCTGGTGGATCTCGCCTATTCGACCAAGGAGCGAGCCAGCTTCGATATTTCCAGACAGCAGCTGTTTGCGCAGAGTGTTGGTGAAGTGCCCATCGACGAAAAGTCAACCAACTATACGGTGATCGGCAATTTTTCCCAGTACCTGTGGGTCAAGGAGGGGAGTCAAGGGCTAAAACGCGAAAATCTGCCCCCGCGCGGTATCGGCATTTTTTGTCGCTTTGGATGGCATCCCGAGGATCGCAACGTCATTGATGAATTCTACAGTTTCGGCTTGCGGGGAATCGGCGTGTCCCTTCCAGGCCGCGACGATGACGAGTGGGGCCTTGGTTGGGCCGGATCGCATATTTCCGAAGACCTGCGCGATAATATCGATGATCTACGGGATTGGGAGCACGCCTTTGAAGCTTATTACAACCTTTTGTTGACCCCTGCATCGCACTTGTCGGTTAATGCGCAGGCCATCCGCCCGGCGGACGAAGACCTCGACACGGCTTATACCCTGGGTCTGCGAATGCAGCTTGATTTTTAAAGCCTTAAACATAATTTATCCGGTCATGGTAATCGAGTCCCATCAGGGCCTTTGCCGTTATACCTCCACACCCAGGGCCACTCGCAACCCCAGACCGACCAGAAAGCTCAAGCCGGCGACACCGAGACTGAGGGTCGCCATTTCGGCAAACCGTTTTCTAAAGGGTTGATTCATGGCCACGGATGTGTAGAAGTTGAACACGGCAATGATGAGAACGGCTATTGCAAGCGTGCAGGCCAGCGACACGAAATAGTTGGACACCAAGAGATAGGGGACGATCAGAAGGATGACCGTCACAACATAACTCGTCCCGGTATAAAAAGCGGCTTTCAAAGGTTGCAGGGAGCTTTCTTCCGTCTTGGTTGCAAGGTATTCCGAAGCGGCCATTGATAGGGCTGCGGCGATGCCGGTGATCAAACCTGTCAGAGCAATCAACTGGGTGTTTTGCAGCGCAAGTGTAAGTCCGGCCAGTGCGCCGGTGAGCTCCACCAATGCATCGTTCAGCCCAAGCACAACCGCTCCGACGTAACGCAACCGTTCCTCGTCCAGCATGCCAATCAATGCGTTTTCATGGTCGCTTTCGTCCTCGGCGATAGCCTTGGCCTGATCAATTTCAGGATACAGATCAGCATAATTCTTTTGGGCGCGCTCTTCATCACGCTCCATCAGCCGCGTTCCAAAGGTGAGGCCGAAGATACGGGTGATCCAGTAATATTTGCGTACTTTGGACCTGTCCGCCTGCGCATCTTCACCGGTGTAGCGCTTCCATTGATTGTAGTGCCGCTTTTCGTCCTCGGCTATGCGTTCAAGGATTTTACGGTTTTCCGGCGACTTTTGGATACGAGCCAGTAGGCGGTAGATATGGTGTTCTGTAATCTCGTCGCGCTGATATCCCAGCAGCCGTTTCTGCATGTCTGGCGACAACATGGTATGGCCTCCTTTCCAACCTCAACAAGCTAATTACCCGCAACCAGCACCGTTGAACTCTTTAAAAAATCTGAATGTTTGGTCCGTTGCGCCGGCGGCATAATTTAGATCAATAATTTTATATAGCATTACAGCTGGTTAAAGGGTTTTAATCTGCTTTGGCGGCTTAGTTTATGTTCTTGTCCGTCTAATTACTCTTTTCCATGTTTTGCTTCACAGCGCTCATTTTTTGGTGCATTAAATTGCGAGCGCCTTTAAAAAGCTTGCCTGCCAAAAAGCCAGGGATAGTACGCAAAACATCAACCCTTACCCTGTTGACATTTATCACATACAGGCTCGTACCGTTTCCTTGGGAGTCTTCAAATACGACGGTTAGACCGAGGCTGGCTTCGAAATAGTGGGACGCATAGAGTTGCTTTAGGGCCACGATGGGATTGCCATCGGATCCTTGTGGACGATAAAGTACCATATGATTAATACTCAGATTGGGTCGCATCTTTTTGTTGTTGAAATCTTCTTTGAGCCAAATGAAGATGTCTTCCGCATGCGCCAATTGGCTATTTGGAAATTCTTCTAAATAGGCATAGAGTTCCGGCACGTAACGTTGTAGGTATGACGAGGCTTTCAGCAGTCCTTGAAATTGTTCGGTGAGTCGCACAGGCTTTTTCTTATCGCTGTATTCGACCAGCATTCGGTTGCCGCCTTTTAGATATCTGTTCAAATAATCAACCGTGTCTAGCTGGAGCAATTGATTTGCCGATTCTTCAAAATCCGGCGCATTCGCATCGAGTTGGTTGATATTGTTAATGGCTTCAAGGGGTGCTTTCACTTTGCAGTTGCCGGGTGTGCAGGTTTTTAGATCGGCGATATCCTCCTTTGGAAGGGTGATGTTTGTAAGATCTTCTGTTTGGGGAGGTATTTTTATAATTCCCCAGGAATTGGCTGCGGCTGTTTCGAGGTTCATTCCCTTTTCCTGGTAACGGCGGATGAATAATTCTTTTGATACATTGATTTTAGCGATACTGAATATTCCGACTTCATGTTGCGTGTCGGTTTCCAATATTTTGGTTACCGTCTCACCTGCTTTGAAACGATTGAATTCCTTCGCAGTAAAAGCCATATCATTTTTCAATAACCGGTGAAGCCGATCATTGGTTTCCGCGGCTGCAAAGGCGACATCAGGTAAAAAAAACAACATGCAGCAAATAGCCGCCATGATTCGAAGATTTGTATGCTGGTAAACTTGTAGGGTTTTTCTGCCCATAAGCAATCCTGCAATTCAAAACAAATGGTTTAATTGCACGCAACGGTTTAGGTGACAAAAGTTCATTAGATCTGATACCCGTTTTTCAGGATGAACAATCGAAAATTAGTTTTCGGTTTCTATCAAGGTAAGAAATATGACAAAAGAATCAACTATATCATGTTGAGATGTGACAACGAAATCTACCGAAACGCAATACCGACAGTGCGAGCCCGGAGACTAACCGGTTCGGCCAAATCTGGTCTGAGTCTGAGCAACTCAGCGGCGCTCATACAACCGTTTCCATTTGATACTGGCAAACGGATATTACCAAAGATGATATCCAAGCAATAGTGTATGGATTGATATTTTAAATTATTCCAAGTAATTGTATCCTGCTTGGCATCTTTTGTATGCAACCGTGGGGTTATCTGTTCATAAATACGATTTGTTTATCCTAAATTTAGTGCACAACCGTTGAAATAGCCATTATCGAAATAGGCACCTTTTCCTTTTGTTTGGAATTTTTTTACCCTAAACACGATTTGTTTATCCTAAATTTAGTGCACAGCCTTCAAAATATAAATTAATGAAAAATGAACCTTTTTTCACGTGGCATTTATTTTTGCTAAACACGATTCATTTTTGTTAATTTAAGTAAAATGCCATCATTATAATTAATTTGATCATCTCATCTTTACACTTTTTTCGGAGGTGCAATCATGGCGAACGAAACACCAGAATCGAATGACCCGCAAGATCAGGGGAAAACCCCCGAGGACCAGGCCAGCGAAACCAAGGCCGCACCCGCCAAGGAGCGCGGGGATGTGCTGGACGATCCCACGCGACGCACATTTTTCAAACGGGTGGCCCTTGGCGGCGGCATTGCCCTGGCAGGCGGTGGCCTCACCTACGCGGGAACCAAGGCCGCTATCCAAGGGCGCCCCAAGGACAACGTGGACGCGGCCATCAAGACCGACGAAACCTTAAAGCCAATGGACCAGCGAAACGTGATCCTGACCTTTGCCACCAGCAAAACACTCAACGAGCAGCATCCCGAGCGCAACGAGCAGTACAGCCGGCTCCAAAATAAGAAGTTCCACTTCTACGAGGGCGCGTCGCATTTTGAGCACCGGGTGCCGTGGGACAACAACAAGCCGGGCTACACCCAGCTGGATAAAGCCCTGCACCACGCGGCCTGGAACCCGCTCAAATCGGCTGAAACGTGGACCATGGCCCACAGCCAGCCCGATACGCGCGTACTGGGTTGGGATCAGTCGGACGTGGAGAAAGAGAAATATGAGTTCAAATCGAAGCGGGAGGCGGCCTGGGCCATCAAGAGCGCCGCACGGGTTTGGGGTGCGGTCCGCTGCGGTATCACCCCGCGTGACAAGCGCTGGGACTACGACCCGCTCTATGACATCCAAAAGTCGCGTACCCTGAGCTGGGAGCGGGACTTTCCCTTCGAGCCCAAGACCGTGATCGTGATGGCGATGCCCATGGACTATGACGCTATGGCCACCGCACCGGCCTGGACGGCAGAGGCTGCCATCGGCCACGGCTATGTCATTATGGCCCAGATAGCCAATCAAATGGCCAAGTTCATGCGCGGCCTGGGCTACCAGGCCGTCGGCGCCGGCAACGATCTGGGCATGAGCGTGGCTTATGGCGTTGCGGCCGGGCTTGGCGAAGCAGGGCGCCACTCGCAGTTGATGGTACCCGGTGTCGGCCCCCGCGTCCGCCTCTGCAAGGTCTATACCGACTTCGAGTTTGTCGAGTACGACAAGCCCCACGACTGGGGCATGGCCAAGTTCTGCCTGAGCTGCGGCGAGTGCGCCAAGGCCTGCCCTTCCAATGCGTTACCCAAGGTCGAAGACCCGGGCAGCGGTTGGGGGTATAAACCCCAATACGAGTTCAGTGATGAGCCC
>JASJAZ010000023.1 GCA_030066785.1 Desulfobacterales bacterium
TACAGGTTTAGCCTGACTTCGGCCGCCATCTGTTGGCCATCCGGGCTAATGGCAAGCCCCCAAACGTTAACAAATGAGGTGTCCCAGGCCTGCCCGTCCATCGCCGCTGAATACGTGCCTTCCTGGAATTTATGAATTTGGCCGGAATCAAATTTTTTAACTTGAACGGCCGCGGCCGTTTTGGTGCCATCGGCGCTAAGGGCAAAATAAGTCATATCGGCAAAGGTGTTTTTCCAGGGCTTGCCGTTAAGAACCATAAAGTAGCGCATATCCTGTTGTGCAGCTACAGCAAGGCTTTTACCGTCAGCACTAAAAATGGGGTTCCACACATATCCAAATTTGTCTTCCCAGGCGATACCGTTTACAGCAACGGTCCATTCGCCCATTTCAGAGATCAGGGCGGTAAGTGACCCGTCGGGCGCATATCGAAGATGCCAAATTTTATCAAAGGTGTTTTCCCAGGTCTCGCCATTGATGCATACATTAAATTCGCCCTCATCGATATTGACGATGGCCGCAATATTTTCACCATCAGGGCTTGCGTATAATTCTTCCACCCAATTAAACTGGTTTTGCCATTCACCCACAGAGGCTTTTTTTTCTCCGATTTCCCAATCCCATTGATTCGAGTCGACCATTATGCCTCCTTCGTCTCTTTTACATGCGCCTGATGTGGCAATACCAACGGATAGGCTCGTAGATGTTGTTTAGTTGCATAGGTATCTCATATCGAAAAATAATTTAGATTGGCAGAATCGCACAATGAGCTGTACAGGGCCAAGACCGTCTTTGTATCCTTGGCGTTAATCTCATCGTAGGCCTTGCCACGCAGTGCTATGCGGTTTTGGCAGCAATGCTGTGAAAGCCTATTTTGTTTTAGTTTTGGGGGATTGATGACATTCAATATGGGAAACGGCCGTTTATGTGGGAGACTGGTATCAATGATTGGGGAAGTGCGGGAAACTATTTGCTGATGGGTCATTAACTTGGTTTTGCTGCAACACTTGGATTCAAAATTAAGCGTCTTGAAAGCTGATTGCATTTTGCCAATCAGGTTCATAGAGTAAACCTTTAAAAACGCAGTAAGAAGTGTGAGATTAGGCTGATATCGCTTAACCAAATTCTTCAAATTGCAAGGCGTTAAGGTAGCATCATTGAGCACGTTCCGTCAACCCCAGTGCGATATGAGTTTTGAGACAGCCGCGCATGATCTTTGAATTTTATAAAATTCTGAAGTTACATAAGATAATTGTATTCAAATCAGTACATAGTGCCTAATCTAGCAGAGTCAGGTGTGTATGATATCGGTGCTTTGGACACAACAGTCAGCCAAGCGTTGACTAACATTGTTGTGACCTAAAAGAGCTTGTCATGACTCAGTTTCCGTGATATTGACGTTGTTTGTTGTATTTATGGCCTTCTCTGATTTTCAGATTCAGCCCAATTTATTTGGGATTCAATAGAGATCTTTTACAACGAATCTTACCATAATGAAAAGGAGGATGTGTTGATGAATGTTGGCACCAAAATCATCACATTCGCAGTGGTGATCATCATTGCTTTAGTGCTTCAGGTCGCTTTCATTTTTCAGGACAAAAAAGAGTTGCCCGATCTTGCGGCGTCTGAGTTTACCAAAGCATATTTCATGTTGGATCAATCCATGACGGATCGTTTGTGTTCGTCATTAGCGTCCAACGAAGAGGTTGATCTGGTTGATAATTATATTTTCAGAAAACATCAATGGGCCATGCAACGAGGGTTTGATCCCAGCTATGTTCGAAGCAAGGTTTTTAACCTTCATACTGAAATTGTCGATCTTAATGAAACCGAAGCCAAAGTGAAAATTACCGGAAAGCGTTATATCTGCATTAACCCGGTATTTGCCTACATTGGCAAGTTGTTCCGTTTAGGCGAAACCCATCTGGTTAATGAAACGTTGGATGTAATTAAAGAAGAGGGCCATTGGAAAGTCTGCGGCGCCCCCTTTGAGTTGGCTGAGGAAGTATAAGCCGTTGGTTTATCATCGGCTTTAAACACCTTAGTGCTAATGCCATCAACCAACAATTAATCCCCGACCTGCGACACTTTCCATAGTAATCCGCTGTCGGGGGATTTATATTTGGCACTGATGGTTTTACATGCCCTTTGATCGCGTATATCAAAAGCTTTCAGGAATCGACGCCATTTAATGCTCATAAGGATAGATTAAAATGGCTTAGTCATTACCTGTCGCTATTGCCGCTCTATTTTTTCTGTCGTTTTCATTACCCATACTAAACAAATTGCGGCTGGACATGCTATTTGTTAGACGCCGCGATACAGCGTTTGGGTAAATTTTTAACAATTTCTTCAGCTTGATCAGCGATTTGCACGATAAGATCTTTTACAGATGGAAGATTATCTATTCGCCCAGCCACTTCACCCCCCAGTATCAAAGCGCCATTAGCATCGTCTTCTAATAATTTGGCAAAGCCTTGTTTTTCCAATTTTAAAATATCCTGATTCAGTTCAACGGGTTGTCCCTTAAAAAAATCGGGGGTTAACTCAGTCGTTTTTTCAACCAGTTTTAAAGAGGATTGATTTTTAATAAACCGCATAGGTCCGAACATACCCCGCCCAACTAGGGTGTCGCGATCCGTACTTTGCAGCACACCCTGCTTCCATACATCCCAGAAATCGCATTCGCGTGTAGCAATAAATCGAGTGCCCATCTGAATGCCTACCGCACCCAGTGCGAAAGCGGCCGCAATGGTATGACCATCACAAATACCGCCGGCTGCAATCACCGGTATGGAAGTGGATTCCGCCACCCCTGGAATAAGAACCATGGAATGCACTGGTTGCCAAGAAATGTGTGCCCCACCTTCATGACCTGAGGCAATGATAGCATCCACGCCTGCTTTTGCAGCGCGACGCGCATGGTATATGGAAGGAACCACGTGAAACCAAAGCAGATCCGTAGCACGAATCGTTTGTTGCCAAGGTACCGGATCGCCCGCCGAGGTAATAATAACCCGTAATCGTTTCTGGAGCTCCGGGTCTGCAGAACGTTGATTAAAAACACCGGTGATTAGACGCTGGGCAGCTTCTATGAATTCAATCGAAACGGGACAGTTAATGCCAAAAATACCCTGGTTTGTCTGCGTTTCATTTTTAACATATTCAAGGCTGCGCTCGATGTAATCTTCGGTTGAACCATCGCCAAAGACGAGCGTTGGATCGACCGGTGTGGCCTCGCTATGCTGCACACCCATTCCAATCAGGCTGATGATACCCAGCCCGCCTGCATTGGCAACGGCGGCGCAAAGGCGGTTGGTACTATAAGGCCCCATACCTCCTTGTATAATCGGATATTGTATGCCGGTGATATCGGTTAGCCAGGTTTTTAGCATAAACGCTCCTTTCGCTGGATGAGATATACGATTCAGATAAGAACGCCAGAAATAGTTTTCGATTTCAAAACGTTTACCATTTAAGCGGCAATTTGGCTATCGTAAAAGCCGACAGGTCGCCAGAGCAACGCTAGGATGAGATTAAGATGATTCCTCAAATTGATTCCAAGTTGCCGATCCCAGGATTTATTGCCTTTTTTTTCCCCAATTATGGTACAATTTGTCATTGATAATTTAAAAATGCTGTTAACGTCATGGAATCGTATTGGCGTTTTTAAATTTGAAGAGAGCACTATCTGCCTAAACAGGTTCCTGATGATGTTTCGCCTCAGAAACTGCTGGAATAAGACCGTTGCCGTTTAGATGACAGAAATGTTCAACTGTTTATGATTTTGTGAAAAGCGACGTAATGGGGCAATTAATATGACAGTTTTTGTCAATATCTAAATTGTTTATATTTACCGGACTTAGTAAGTATTTGAAGATTGGCTAAAATATGATCGGCAGCATATTGGTATGTTTTTTGCGGTGATGCTTCTTTGGGCTTCGCGGTATCTTGGGCAAGTCTTCAATCGAGTCAAAAAAATTGATTTACATACCAAACTAAAGCCGGACAAAGCCAAACCTGATTAAAACAGGGACGGAAAACCACGGGTCTTTGCGAGGGGTACAAAGATCGCCGGGTTGCCTGCAGGTTTTAGATCGCCGGCTTTTTTATTTATTATTAGGATTAGTGGTGCAAGATAAAGAATCGACATCCCATCAGTCATCGAAATTGCTGAGGTGGTTATCCTTGAGAGGATTGGGCCGTTATTTGGAACAGCACTTTGAGCAAGTGTTTGTTCTGGTGATACTTGTTACCGTTGCGGTGATTAATTATTATATTCCGCAAAAGATTGCTTTCATCAATTTTTATTTTTTACCGGTAATTACGGCTGGTTATTTACTAGGTTCACGCGGTTCCGTAATGGGTGCGGTCCTTTGTATTTCATTGGTAACGATTTATGCAATTTTGTACACCCCTTCGTTTACGATGCCGAGTACGGCCCAAGACGTGTTCCTTCATATTATGGCATGGGGAGGCTTTTTAATATTAGCCGGTGCTGTAGTTGGAAAACAGCAGGAATCACTGAATGCCGAAATTCAACACGCACGTCAACTGAACGACCAATTGATTGAATCGTATAAAAACATCAGGGATGCTCGCGTGGCAACAATTCTTGGTTTAGCTAAACTAGCCGAATACAGGGATCAGGACACGGGCGCACACCTTGAGCGAATTCGGGAATACGTAAAGATTATTGCCATCGAGCTTTCGCGTCATCCGAAGTATCAAAGCTACATTACCAATCAATACATCGAAGACATATATCAGTCTTCCATTTTGCATGATATTGGCAAAGTCGGCATACCTGATCACATTTTATTGAAACCTGGAAAACTAACCAAGGAAGAATTTGAAATCATCAAAACGCATCCCACCATCGGCGGCGATGCTATTCGAACAGTGGAGCAACAAGTTAAAGGCCAATCATTTTTAACAATTGGCAGAGATATTGCCTACTATCACCATGAAAAGTGGGATGGTACCGGCTATCCCAAAGGACTTAAGGGAGATGAAATACCATTGTCGGCGCGGTTCGTCGCGCTGGCCGATGTTTACGATGCTTTAACATCCAAACGCATTTATAAAGATAAATTTCCGCATGATATGGCCAAAGAGATGATAGCTGCTGAAAAAGGCAAGCATTTTGATCCCGATGTGGTGGAAGCATTTTTAGCCAATGCGGATGAGTTTGACGTGATACGGGAAAAAATCCAAATATTTGAGCAATACCAACCAAAAGACGTAGAAAATGTTGATGTGATCATGGAAGAAAAGATCAAAATTACGGCGTAATGGTTGGGGAGGTGAATGGCCCGTGGCATCGATTTGAAGGATGCTTTTGCTAATTGCCGATACTGTATCTGAACAGCGATAATTCTCATTTTCTAGCGGATCTCTTGATGGGCAAAAAACCTTCATACGAAGTTCTAGAGCAGCGCGTAAAAGCATTAGAAAAAGAAGCGGCCACCCGCATTGCAGCCGAAAACGCGCTCAGGAAAAGTGAAGAGCGCTACCGCGCCTTGTTTGAAAATAATCCCATCGAAACGATCATCGTCGATCATGAAGCACGCATAACCGGATACAATCTGGCCAAAAAATTATCTGGCGATCGGCTTCCGATTACCGGCGATATCATGTATCGGGACTATGCCGCCAAACATTTGCATGATTTGTACAGCGAATTGATGGAATGCATTCGAACTGGTGAGCCCCGCGAGTTTCCCGATCAAAATTACGCCGACCGGTATTTGTACATCAAAATTTCTCCTTATTCAGCCGGTGCCATCATCACATCAATTGATATGACCAGGCAAAAGCGCTTGGAAGAAAGGCTTCGACGGCTTTCATATCTGGATGATCTGACCGGAATCGGCAATCGACGGTATTTTGAAGAAAATTTTGAACGTGAATGGAAACGGGCGGCTAGATCAAAAACCCCACTATCGCTTATAATGTGTGACATAGATTTTTTTAAGGCGTTCAATGATACCAATGGTCACTTGCTGGGAGATGAAAGCTTAAAAAAGGTTGCGGTCACCCTTAAAACATCCTTGAAGCGTCCCGGCGACATTGTTGCACGCTATGGGGGCGAAGAATTCATCGAGCTTTTGCCTGACACCGATAGTGCTGAAGCTCATGCGATTGCAGAAAAACAACGAATGAGCGTTCAGCAACTAAGGATCAGCCATGTCCAATCAACGATTTGCAATCATTTAACCATCAGTATGGGCGTTGCCTCAGCAATTCCCTCATCAAAGGTTTCTTTAACCGATTTACTGTCGGATTGTGACCGCGCATTATACCGTGCCAAGCAAAAAGGCCGTAACTGTACGCATGTGGGGGTGATGATCGCGCATTCTTACCATCCATTAAAGGCTTGCTCTTGAGATGCGCTGGTTAAAAGCAGCATTTGGTAATCAGTGTTTATGGCAATGATCATTGTTATGGATAATACAATTGAATTAAATACGATTGTGTACCGATTAATGAGTTTAATGAATGACAATTTATTCAAGCACAGCTGGCGACAAAATCGCTTCGAATTTATTAGGCAAACATCTACACCTACATTCGATGTCATAAGATCGGCCGCGCTTAGGGCCGCTGGAACATATTTTTGAAATGGAGGAAAAAGGAGATGAGAAGGTTTCTACCACTTATGGTGGTTTTTTTGATTGGGTGGAATCAGCCGGCATTGGGCGCCGAGCCTGAAGATACGATTAAGACAGCTGTTGAAGAGACACTATCAATTATGAAAAACCCGAAATACCAAGGCGAAGAGAATCGCGCGCAGCTACAGGAAGCTGTTTGGAAGCAGATTCAGGCGGTATTCGATTATCCCGCTATTTCTCAGGGTGCTCTGGCAATTAACTGGCGAAAATTTACACCGGCGCAGCGCCGTGAATTCACTCACATATTTGCCAAATTGTTGAAAATTACCTATTTGAAACAAATTAAAGCTGAATACCATGACGTTCAAATCGAGTACCTCGGACAGGATATGATCACTGAAAAAAGAGCGATTGTTAAAACTTCTTTAAAACGCAAAGATGCAGAGGTTCCAATCGATTACAAAATGCGCTTGAGCAAAGGCGAATGGCGGATATATGACATAAACGTCGAAGGTGTTGGCTTGATTAAAAATTACCGCGCCCAATTTCAGCAAATATTGAAAAGCCATGATCCCTCTCAATTAATTGCGCAACTTAAAAGGAAAGTCGATCTTTTTGAAAAACATCAGATGGCAACCGCTTATAACAAATGAAGGTCAATAGTTGCTCACGAATATGCTCTGTTAGTATTTAATTTAAATGTTTGGGCGCATCATTTAACTTAGGCTTTATCTGAATCCTGTCTCGATAAACCGGTTTATATGTCGGGATTAAAACCGCAATTGCCAAACGGCTAATTTATAAAGATGTTTGAAGCGACTTGGCTGTTTCGATCGCCAAGCCGCTTTTTTATTTGAATGCTGCAAAACGGTAGCGCAAAAATTACCCACCGGACAGCGGGTTGGTCTTTGCTTTCAGCTAAAAAGAATTGCAGGTTACCGTGGCATCTTGGCAAAAGAAGCTTAGGCTACCAGTTCGTTTATGATTTTATGTGACGATTGAGTCTGTATTTTAAATTGAAAACCATATAACGACTGACGCCACCATTCAATGCCTTTCACACTAATCAA
This sequence comes from Desulfobacterales bacterium, assembly GCA_030066785.1. GTDB lineage: Bacteria > Desulfobacterota > Desulfobacteria > Desulfobacterales > JASJAZ01 > JASJAZ01. The sequence goes on from JASJAZ010000023.1 coordinate 7,682, forward strand.
TTCTGACAACTTATGCACGCTCAACTGTCTACGGATAGTGTTGCGCAGCTAATGAATCGATTTTAGCACCAGAGACAGGATTTATTTCCTTGTCATCAGAGTTGCGTACAAATTATTGCTGAATGCGAGAAGATTAAAACGATAAGATATCAGCTGAAATGGTCTACGGCGGTTAAATCGGGGCATACAGTTTCGGAAACCATGATTAATTGTAATCGTAAATTTCATAGGTGGTTTCGGATTGTAGAAGGTCATCTATTTGTTTTTGAATCCGTTGCCGATCGCTGCTGTTAAACCAATTCTCCCACGCTTGTTTAGAACGCCATTTGCTGACCACAAGATTTTCTCCCGGCACATCAATGCGGCGCAGGGTTTCCCCGGAAATATAGCCTGGCCAGGTCGTGGTGATGGCTCGCATGTTGCGGACATATTCTTTCAAAACTTTTTCTTTATCTGCTGGGACCTTGCGCTTAACAAGCACCTTAACAGCCATGATGAAAGTCTCCTATGCTAGAGTTTAAACCAAGATACTTATATGTTTATATTCCCTAAATAACCGCATGATCAAACCCAAATAGCAGATTTAGCAGCACACTGAGCTTATCGCTAATAGAGAATTTACGTTGTTTTATAGGATTGTAATGTCACTTTGTGTATAACCAAAGAAAAAACAATCATTCAATAACAAAATGGGCCCTGCGGTTTTTTGCACGAGCTTCTTCACTGTCACCTGATACGGCAGGGCGTTCTTCACCATAGCTAACCGTACGAATGCGTGATGCCGAGATGCCTGCATCCACTAAAAAAGTTTTGGCACTTTCGGCCCGACGGTCCCCAAGCGCTAAATTATATGCATTTGTGCCGCGATCATCGCAATGGCCCTCGATTACGATGGTGGTTAACGGATTATCCATTAACCACGCGACTTTGCGATTGAGCGTTTCTTGAGATTGCGGGTTTAAGAACGCACTATCAAACTCAAAGTATATATCTTCATTGATAAAATCTTCCCGTGTTAACTGCATTCGCTCCATAGCCGTTTCAGACCCAAGTGCTTCTTCTTCAAATGCCGACGGCCCCTGAGACGATTCCAAGCCGGTGTCGCCCTCACTGCGCTGTGATTGGCTGTCAGCCGGAACGCGAGATGGATCTGAATAAATTATTTTCCGTGAACAAGAAAGCTGGGTTAAGGTGATGCCTGCGACTATAAAAATGATTAGATGATTTAGCCATTTAAAATTGCGCATAGATCCTCCCCATTCTGATTATATTGAAAAAACGATCGTTATCAAAATGATCAATGCCATCAGTAACGCAAACAATCAATTATTTCCGTCAATTTCGTGAGATAAATTTTAAGGTTGCTTTTGGCACTATGTTAACGCTAATCGCAACGAATGCAATAGCATCTTTGAAAGTTAATTTTATTAACCTCGATTCGACGACTTTTTTTATTGAGGGAAACAGAGATGAAAATGTTTAATCGAGCATTATTGGCTCTTGGTGTCCTCGGGGTAGATTTGATCTTTTTCTTTGTGCCGCTTACCGCCATTTTTCTGGCGTATATTATTATGGTTAATCCTGCCTGGTTCCGAACTTTTCTAGATCGACTGGATGTAACAATTGAGTGAAGATCGGCGCCAATGCTGGTTATAATACTTCTTCAATTAGGATCAATGAAAATCTCGTTTTATATAATGGCACTTATTCGATACGGCTTATCGCTGCATAATCCTTTAATTATAGTAAAAAAACCCCAATATAGGATGCGTTACCATTATTTTGATAATCGGATCATTATCAAACAAGGGGAGTAGCTGAAAGGCTAATGACATTTGATAAGATACAATTATTTTAAATGCAGGATTTATGAGTCTTGATTAGAGCTTATGGGCAGGGGCATTTTAAAAAAATCAACGCCCTCTTTTTTTAGGAGTTCTTCTTCAGAATCGGTGCTCGTTCCTCGAATGTTGCGTTGTTCAGCCACGCCATAATGAATTTTGAGGGCTTCAGTTGTAAAGTCGCATCCAACGTCGTCAAAATTTTTTTCAACATAGTCGACGATCTTCTTTCCCAATTGAGCCATTTGCTTTTCGTGCGAGGGTATTTGGGGAGTTTGCGGCCGGGATTTGATGGCAAATGTGGAAGGCATCTGATTGACATTAGCGTCATTGCACATCGGACAGGAAATCAATTTCTTTTTTTTCTGATGTTTAAACGCCTTGCTATCTTCAAACCAACCTTCAAAGATATGCCCATTGGTACATTGTAAATCAAAAATGATCATCGATTTGTTATAAGCCTACGCCTGGATGGATTTTTGCTTTTTTAAATATTTTAGGTCGATTGCAATCACCCATTGGATACGCTATGGTATTAACGGGTAAATAAATTTGGATTTCTATTAAAAAGAAAAATACCAATTTTATTTTTTGCTGTCAATAACGAGTCATTTGAGACCATTTATTGCGAATAAAGAAGGCGCCATTTTAATAACCAAAAGGAGTGTTTGTATGAAATATGTGGCTCTGACGGGACTATGTTTTCTGTTGTTGGTTGGCACTGCGCAAGCTGAGACCAAGTACATTCGAGGTTCAATTAAAATTACCATGCGCACCGGTCCCGGCACCGACCACAAAATCCTGCGCATGCTGCAGACCGGACAAAAAATTACAGTCGTGGAAGAGGGTGAGGAATGGAGTAAAGTTAAGCTTTCCGATGAGTTGGAAGGTTGGGTTTTGACCCGGTTTTTGACCTCCCAGATTCCCGCAAAGATACAGGTTGAACGATTGAAAATTCAAAATGAAAAGTTAAAAAAACAAACGGAATCTTTACAAGTGGCTAATTCGCAACTCACTGGAGAGCGCAAACGGTTAGCTTCAGATCTTACCAGGCAGCAAAATCAGTTTAAATCATTAGCGGACGCACATGAAACCCTTAGATCAGAATCGGCTGATTTTTTGAAATTGAAATCGGAATTCGAAAATACAACTAGAAAGCTAGACAGCCAGACAGAAGCCAATGCCAAGTTAAGCAAAGAACTGAAAGGTCTACAGTTGGGTTCAAAAATTAAATGGTTTTTAAGTGGTGGCGGTGTCTTTTTGCTAGGCTATATCATCGGTTTCAGCACCAAACGCCCGCGGCGACGATCGGGACTGCTATAGGATATTCATGAATGGAGATTAGAACCGATTTTCTCATCATTGGCAGTGGTATTGCCGGCTTAAGTTTTGCGCTCAAGGTGGTTCCCTTTGGTACGGTGGCGCTGGTTACCAAAAAAGAGGTGATGGACAGCAGTACGAATCTGGCCCAAGGCGGAATCGCCTCGGTGTTTGGCCAAAATGATTCTTTCGACCTTCACATCAAGGATACCCTCGTTGCCGGAGATGGATTGTGCAATAAGGATGTGGCGGCACTAGTGGTGAAGGACGGCCCGACCCGAATTCACGAGTTGATTGAATGGGGCGTGCAGTTCAATTTAAGCCCGGCAGACGCTACCAAAGGCTCAAACATCACCCGGGCTTTTGATCTTGGCCGCGAAGGCGGCCATTCTCACAATCGAATTGTGCATGCCCATGATATGACCGGACAGGAAGTTGAGCGGGCATTGATCGAACGCATTCGATCACATGATCAAATCACATTGTTTGAAGATCATATTGCAATTGATTTGATAACATATTCTACCCGCATGAAGCGGGGATTAATAACCACCACCCATGAAGATTTTTGTTGCGGGGCTTATGTTCTTGACCGAAAAAATAATCAGGTAAAAACGTTTGCGGCAAAAGCCACTTTGTTGGCTACCGGTGGTGCTGGCAAAGTGTATTTATACACGAGTAATCCGGATATTGCTACAGGCGACGGGATTGCGATGGCTTACCGTGCGGGGGCCACGATTGCCAATCTGGAGTTCGTACAATTTCACCCTACCTGTCTGTATCATCCCGAAGCAAAAAATTTCCTAATTTCTGAGGCGGTTAGAGGTGAAGGCGCTAATTTGATCGATGCCCGTGGTAATCCCTTTATGCAAAATTATGATTCCCAAAAAGAGTTGGCTTGCCGGGATATCGTTGCGCGTGCCATCGATACTGAATTGAAAAAAAGTGGCGATGACTGTGTTTATTTAGATATTCGTCATCGTGATTCTGAATTTATCAAACAGCGCTTTCCGAATCTGTATGCCAAATGCCTATCTTACGGGATAGATATGACCACAGATCCGGTTCCCATTGTGCCGGCGGCCCACTATATGTGTGGCGGGGTTGTTACAGACATGTCCGGCCGTACGGACATCCACCGTTTGTACGCCATTGGAGAGACTGCCTGTTCCGGGTTGCATGGAGCCAATCGTTTAGCCAGTAATTCTTTGTTGGAAGCTTTGGTATATGCAGATCGAGCGGCAAGGCAGACCATTAAAGAAGTGCAATCCATAGCCGAAGACGAGGTGCCTGCCCTGGCCGCTTGGGATGAAGTCGGTACATCCGATAGTGACGAAATGATCATGGTTTCGCACAGCTGGGATGAAATTCGCCGCTTTATGTGGAATTATGTGGGGATTGTTCGATCCGATAAACGCTTGGAGCGCGCCGCGCGCCGCATCGAAATCATTCAAAGAGAAATTCGGGATTATTATTGGAACTTTAAGGTTGTGCCGGACTTAATTGAGTTGCGCAACATTGCCATGGTGGCGGAACTAATCATCAAATGCGCTTTGCATCGCAAGGAAAGCCGTGGTTTGCACTATAATATTTTGTATCCCCAAAGAGACGACCAGCGTTGGCTAAAAGATACCGTTATCCGGCGATCTTATTTGGGTTAAGAGTGAAATTTTATTGCCGATTTTCTTGGGCACCTGATTGATAAACTAGTCTAATTGCAGCCGTCGTGCATACGGCAGCGCCAGAGCCGGCGAGCCCCCCTTTCTTTTGCGGTTTTCCACCGGCTCAGCTGCTGAAATTTTAGGCTAAATATTGGTAATTAACTTTTATTTTCAGCTGGAATGGTTACAACTGGCACGGCTGAATTTTTAACAACTTTTTCCGCAACACTGCCAAAACCAAATCGGCCTTTGCGGCCCCGGCTGGCCATGACAATGGTATCGATTTGTTCTTTTTCTGCTAATTTTAGAATCTCTTCCGCAGGGTCTCCAATGGCAACATGCCGTATATAAAGCGGGCATCCTTCAAGGTGATTTTGGCAGATCTTCTCCAAGCGTTCGGCCGCTTTCTTATTTTCCCATTCATGGATTTTTTTGATGCGGTTTTCCTCAAATTCGCCATACCAGGTCTCATGATAGCCTAAGTCTTCAATAACATACAGCACATGAACTTCGGTCTGATATTGGTTCATTAAAGAGGTTACATAGGGTAACGCCTTTTCAGCACTACCGGAAAAATCCGTCGGCCATAAAATTCGTTTCATTTCCATCTTCAATCCTCCTTTTTGATTTCAAACATTTCGTATTATCAAATGGAAAGCTTCAATCGATATATCATTCGGTTGTTGGTCTGATCAGAGCAACTAGAGCAGCTATTGATTCACATATAGGATTGAAGGTGACTTTCTATTGAGCATAAGGTTTGCCGCACTCTTTACAGCGCCCATCAGACCCGATGACGCCAATGCAACTCTCATCAATGCACAATACCCGGTTTTCCCATTCTGCGTCCGTGTCCACATCTTTTCTATGTTGCAGATCAATGGGCTCATCAGACAGCGGTGGGGTGGCTGGCGTTGCTTCAGTTTGTGCATCAGGCTCGGTTGCTGTATCTGCTTGCACAAATGTTTCCGGCAGCTTGCCGTTGAAAACCTGGCCGCACTCTTTACAACGCCCGTCTGTCCCAATGACACCGATACAGCTTTCATCACTGCATAATACACGATTTTCCCATTCAAGATCATGTTTCGATTTAGTGTCGGTTTTACTCATCCTATCGTTCTCCCTTGTAAAATATAAAACAATTTTATTCTCGGAAAAGGTGGTTTTGGTTTTTAGGTGGTTTAAAGAGGCGCCTTTTTACCAATCATCCGGCTTTGCTCCATTGAATTTGCCTGCGTACAGGCATTTTTTGGCCGCGTGGATGATTGCCGTCACCGCCAGTTGGCCTTCACTTATCCTTTGGTTGAAAGTTGATACCCCAAAACTATGGTGATGTTAAAGAACTGCTGTTCGATATGAAACGGTTTTACGCTAAGCAAAGCATGTATACGTTGCGATCCTGTGATTGCGTTTGGGAATTCCATCAGTATGCCAATATTCATTCATCGCAAGAGGTTAAGTTCATTGAACGTAATGGTGATATCTTTAATAAAATGATTGCGGAGCGATCTTAAAAAATGACCGATGGATTTGTCAAACATGAAAAACTCTGTGGGCTGTCTGAATTTATGCAGGCATATCGTAAGGGCAATTTATTAAACACTTTCGGCAGGTTACATTGGTCGTTGACAACATTATATTTTGCATTATTTTGGTACGACCTGAAATCTAGCCGTGCAAATTAAACATCGGCCCAATCGAAAGGGACATAAATACTGAAGGTTTATGGGACAAAAAGAAGACTACTATGATGTTCTCGGAATCGGCCGCAACGCTTCTGAGTCTGAAATAAAAGCCGCTTATCGCAAGCTTGCCATGAAATACCATCCGGACCGAAATCCGGGAGACAAACAAGCTGAAGAGCAATTTAAATTGGCCGCTGAGGCCTACGAAGTGCTCCATGATCCCCAGAAAAGAAACATTTATGATCAATATGGACACCAGGGGCTTGAAGGATCTGGGTTTTCAGGTTTTGGTGGATTTGAAGACATCTTTTCAAGTTTCGGTGATATATTTGAAGACTTTTTTGGCTTTGGCTCCGGTCGCCGTTCTCAAAACAGGGTGCGCCGAGGCGCCGATTTGCGTTATGATTTGAATTTGACTTTCATGGAGGCAGCCTTCGGTGCCCAAAAAGAGCTCCGTATCAACAAAGCCGCTGAATGTCCCAGCTGCGATGGATCTCGCTGTGAACCTGGGACCCAACCGGAGACTTGCCAGCAATGTGGTGGATCCGGCCAAGTCACGCAAAGCCAAGGTTTCTTTACAGTACGGACCACCTGTCCGGTCTGTCGCGGTCAAGGGCAATTTATCGCTCATCCCTGCGAAGAGTGCCGGGGTTCAGGACAGGTAACGACCACCAAAACTGTTTCGGTCAAAATACCCGCAGGCGTCGATTCTGGCTCCCGGTTACGATTGGCAAACGAAGGTGAGGCCGGAGCCAGTGGTGGACCCCATGGTGATTTATATGTGTTTATTTACATTGAACCCCATGAACTGTTCGAACGAGACGATACGAATGTGGTCTGCCGTCTTCAAATATCATTTATCCAAGCAGCATTGGGTGATAAGATAAAGGTGCCCACGCTAAATGGGCAAAAGACATTAACCATTCCCAAGGGTACGCAGCCGGGTGATATTTTGCGTTTTCGGGGCGAGGGCATTCCATCACTGCGCAATGGTCGTCGTGGCGATCAGATTATCCAAATGGATGTCCGCACGCCCACCAATCTCAACAAGAAGCAGGAAGGCCTTTTGCGTGATTTTAAGGAATTAGAGACTAATAAGCTTTCCAGCAAACTGAAAAAAATTTTAAAAGGTCAGGCTGCAAGAGTTTCGCGCTGAAGGTATGCCACAACCCATGCCTATCTAATCTTACATAATCATAAAACTAAAAACATTAACAGAATACAGCGCAGTATGGAATTGTCTTTATGTTTGAATTGAGGGTTAGAACCCATTTCGCGGCGGCCCACCAGCTGACAATGGTCGGAAGTAAGTGCGAAAATTTGCATGGTCACAACTGGAAGGTGGAAGTATACGTAACCGGCGAGCGTTTAAATAAAGCCGGTGTCCTTGTGGATTTTGGCGAGATAAAAAGACTTGTCAGAGGCATCATGCAAGAACTTGATCATCGTTTTCTAAACGAACTGAAAGCCTTTCATAATAATGCCCCCTCATCGGAAAATATCGCGCAGTTTATTGCGAAGGAGTTACAACAGAAAATCGATGATTCGTCGGTGCGTGTTTCCCGGGTCACCGCCTGGGAGTCAGATGACGCTTCAGCAACCTACATGTGTGCCTAAATCAGTTTCAATTGATAGCAATTTTTAAGACAATATACCTGTTCCCAACTAACTGTCTAGTTGGCGGTAGGCATGTAACAATTCATCCCGCGTCACAATGGCTGCAACATCGGGTACATGTTTTTGAATGTTTTCCAATCCCCCCTCTTGACGATCAACCAAAACGACAGCTTTGATGACGTCTAACGTCTCCGCGTCGGCGCGCTCAATGGCTTTGATGGTTGATCCGCCCGTGGTGGCGACATCATCAATAATAACAACCTTAGCCCCGGTTGGTACATCACCCTCCACCCACTTGATAATCCCGTGATCTTTCTGGGTTTTTCGGATCGAAAACGCCCGCAGAGGTTTGTTTTTAAGCTGGGAAACAAATGCTGTGGCACATGCCACAGGATCAGCCCCAAATGTAAGACCTCCTACCGCTTCGACTGGCAAATCTTTAATCGCCTCAAATACCAGATGCCCAATTAAATACATGCCGCGGGGGTGCAGCGAAGTCGGCTTACAGTTGACATAAAAACTGCTCATTCGCCCTGATACCAATTTGAAAATCGGCTCGTGGCTGTATTTAAAAGATTTGCGGCACAGTAGCTCAATAAGCTCGCGTTTCATTTCCATTTAGCAGAAACTCGCTTCCATACGACCACAGTCAAGATAAGTATCTGTTGATTTTATAATATCATTCAGGTAATAAAAAGCCTCCACTATGATGGAAGAAGCTTGCTTTATGGGATTAGTGGAGGCCCGAGCAAGGAAAACTGTTGGCAGCACTCCCTGAACTCGAACTGACCATAGCAGTGTCAAGGTGTTTGGTCAAACGAAACTTCCAGATCGTTATAGGTGAAGGCGGAACAGTAACCAGTATGAAATCATTGTCTTTTTTGATTATCGGTATCTGGCTCCTGCCTCTTCTCTTATGGCCTGTCAATGTACAATCTGAAGATGCTTCCGTAACGCCCCCATCAATTCTTACACTCGAAGCTACCATTGAATTGGCAATCGACGCCAATCTGGGATTGAAGTCGTCTGAAGAAGATATCATCGCGGCTCGTTATAACCGAAGAGGCCAATTTACCAAATTCCTGCCGACTTTTTCAACCTCTTACCAATATAAACGCTCCAAAGAACCCTCCATATCCGGCACCCAGGTCGTTTCTTCTGAAGATGAAGTCACCATTACAGCCAAATTTACCCAACAGCTGTTTACGGGTTTTGCGTTAACTAATCAATACAAGATCGCCAAGCTGGGAGTCGATGTCTCGGAATATAATGAAAAGGTTGTTCAGCAGGATGTTATATTAGCGGCCAAACAACGCTATTTTGAGGTCTTGAAGGCGGCGAAACTGGTTGATGTAGCCCTTAAAACCGTGACCCAAATTGAACAGCAGAAGCAGGTAGCCCAGGACTTTTATGAGGTCGGCATGAGTCCCCTGAACGATCTGCTGCAAGCGCAGGTTGAATTGGCCAATGCAAGACAGAGTCTCATTGTTGCTCAAAATAATCTTGAAGTAGCCAAATCCAATTTGAACACCCTATTGCGCTGGCCGGTGAATACACAGATTTCTCTTCAAGATATCGTTGTTTACAGTGCCTTTGATAGAGATATTAATTATTGCCTGGAGCAAGCCCACACCAACCGGTTTGAATTGAAAATCGCTGATTTAGAAATTGAAATTGCCGAGCGAGAGCGTGATCTTTCAAAACAGGACTATTTCCCGACCGTTGATCTTCAAGGCCGCTATTTTAAAATTGGCGATGATGCGACGGCCGATGGATTCGAAGAGAGTTGGGATGTGACGGCGCTTGCCTCCTGGGACTTCTGGATGTGGGGCCGCACCACTTTTGGCGTTAAAGAAAAACTTGCACGTGTATCTCAGGCACATCATCGTAGAAACGAACTTTGGGATAATATCCAACGCGAGGTCAAAGAAGCCTATCTGCGCACGATACAATCTGAAAATAATATTAAAGCAGTGGAAAAAGCCGTTGTTCAGGCCAGGGAAAACTTGCGAATCAACGAAGATCGCTACCGAGAGCAGGTCGCCACGGCTACTGATCTAACGGTTGCGCAAACATTGCTAACCCAAACCGAAACCAATTATTTTAATGCCCTTTATGATTTTAAGATTGCCAAAGCCACGCTTTATCGGGTCATGGGAATTGTTTTAATGGAATGAGTGCTAACAACGCCATTATTCGGATGTTTCATGTTCATAAACGATTCGGCTCAAAAAGCGCATTGCTCGATCTTAGCCTGGACATTGGCAAGAATGAATTCGTATTTATTACGGGTCCCAGCGGCGCTGGTAAGAGCACCTTATTGAAGTTGCTTTATATCGGCGAACCGTTATCAGAGGGACAGATATTGGTTGATGGGATGAATTTAGCGCGCATACCCTACAAACGGATTCCATCACTGCGCCGCAAATTTGGCATCATTTTTCAGGATTATAAATTGATATCGTCTAAAACCGTGTATGACAATGTGGCTTTGGTGTTAGAGGCTGCTGGCAAAAAACGGCGTTTGATTCAAAAAAAAGCCAGGAGCGTACTTCGAACCGTTGGCATGGAAGACCGAGCCAACAGTTACCCTTTAAGCCTTTCAGGTGGGGAGCAACAACGGGTAGCTGTGGCGCGGGCGATTGTGGGTGATCCCAAAATCATTTTAGCTGATGAGCCAACCGGCAGCCTCGATGAAGAGTCGGCCGGTATTATTTTAGATTTATTGAAAGGATTTCATACACGCGGTGCAACGGTAATTGTTGCAACCCATGACAAAGCCATGATTCGTAAAATCGGTGGTCGTATCGTCAAGCTTCACCAGGGAAAATTGGTGGAATCGGCCGCCTATGAAACCAGTACAGATGATTTCATCCTATAAGCGTGCCGTGCACGATTTGTTGCAAAACAGATATCTAAATGCGGTTACTATTATTACCATTGCCCTCTCGATTTTAATTGTCGGCGCGTTTGCCCTGTTTTTCATCAATGCCAATGATGTCATGCAATCCTGGAAAAAGGGTATTCGGATTATGGTGTATTTAAAGCCGAATATTCCCAGCCTTGAAGTAAAGCGGTTGCAAGACAAGATTCAGCTTATGTATGGGGTTCAGTCCATACAGTTTATTGCCAAAGATGTGGCCTTGAAACGCCTCAGAGGCGAGATGCGGCGGCAATCATCTATTTTTGAAAATCTACGGGAAAATCCGCTGCCGGATGCCTTTGAAGTTCGCATGATTGCCTCTTCACAAACGGAAGAAAAAGTTGAAATACTCGCCCGGCAACTAGAGTTATTGGCGTGGGTCGATGAAGTGGAATACGGTCAGAAATGGCTCGGTCGTTTTGAAAACATTTTTAATCTCTTTCGGCTGGCCGGCTTAGCTCTGGGCAGTTTAATTTTTTTAGCTATTATTTTCATTGTATCGAACACAATTCGGCTTGTTCTCTATTCGCGTCGCGAAGAAGTGGAAATCATGCGGCTGGTTGGTGCCGCCGATCGTTTTATCAAGGCGCCTTTCTTTATTGAAGGCCTTATTCAGGGCGCTTTAGGCGCAATCATAGGATTAGGCGGACTGTTTGTCACTTTTTTAATAGTGATTTCCAAGGTCGAGGAAGGTTTTGCTGCGGTTTTATTAAACATTCGATTCCTGCCGCCATGGCTTTTTTTCGGTATCATTCTTTGCAGTATGATAGTTGGATGGTTAGGTTGTTACCTGTCGCTCAAACAACATTTAAAGGCATAGGTTTAGCTTCCATCTGCCTTCTTTGGGTCATTGCCAGCCCGGTTTTTTCTGTCTCCGATTCCAGTGAAATTGCGATTGTCATAAAGGACGGTTTAAAGCTGCGGGCTGAACCTGCCGGCAATAAACGGGTTTTGGCGGTATTAACCAAAGATACACGCGTAAATATTCGTAAACGGCTTGGCGATTGGCTCGAAGTTACGCATAATAAACAGGCAGGGTATCTTCTCAATAAGCCGGGGCATGTTCGGATTGTGTATTCCCAAAAAATATCAGAAGATCACCATACACCAAATGATATACGCAAGCCGCTTGAGCGGATTGAAGATTACAAGCATGAAGCTCAAGGTATTATTCGAACCCTAAAAGAGCGGGAAGCTGAGGTTAAAAAATTTTCCAAGCAGGAGATTAAAGTTGTTAGGGGGCTTAACAAACTTGATCGCAAATTGAACGCTACCGCCATACGGGTGACCGATTTGCGTAAAGAATTGGATCGCTTGGATGAAAAAATTCAACTTGCAACTACCCGATCGATAAAGCTGCGGCAAAAAATTAAAGACAATGAGACGTATGCCGCCAAGCGGCTTGTGGCACTATACAAATTAAATTGGCTGGGGCGCTATCACGTATTTGCATCTGCGCAATCCATCGACCAGCTTTTTGAGCGTAAAGCGGCGTTAGAGCGCATCTTAGAATCCGATCACCATTTTTGGCGGCGTTTAATTGAAGACAAACAACAGTTGTCCGATGTTTTGTTAGCGCTAAATCGCCAAAAAGAAGATAAATTGGCGGTGGATGCCAAATTTAGGGCTCAGATTCAGAAGCTGTCGCGGGATAGAGCTAAAAGAAACAAGTTACTGAAGGCCATTCGGAGCCAAAAATCGTTAGGCTTGGCCGCTATCGAAGTGCTGAAAGAAGCATCAAAAGAGCTTGATCGCAAAATTGAATCATTGAACCAAGAGATTCGATCCATACGCAAAGCGGTCAAAAATGCATTTGCCGCATTTAAAGGCTTGCTTAAAATCCCCGTGAAAGGTAAAATTATTTCTTCATTCGGTTATTATAAAGATCCGGAATTAAATGTAGAAAATTTTCGCAGTGGGATTGATATCCAAGCAGAGCGAGGCGATCCTATTCGATCCGTTAGTGATGGTCAAACCCTTTACTCTGACTGGTTTAAAGGGTTCGGCAATATGATCATTATTGATCACGGCGACAATTATTACACGGTATATGCGCATGCCGATGAATTGTTCAAAGCCAAGGGCGATCCAGTTGAAATGGGTGAGGTCATCGGTACGGTTGGTGATACCGGTTCAATAACAGGTGCCAAACTATATTTTGAAATCCGCCATCGTGGAAAAGCTCAGGATCCACTAGCATGGCTTAAAAAAGGTTAGAAATTTATAGGAGTGATGGGAATGACCACTAGTAAAAAACGCTATCTAAAATTGACCCTTATTTTTGTCGGAGCTGTTTTGTTCTGGACGATCGGTACCGGTTTTTATCGCGATTTGGCCGCTAAAAGTGAAGAAACATACAAAGGATTGAAAATCTTCTCCGATGTCATAGAGCTGATTGAAAAAAACTATGTCGATCCGGTGGATACCAAAGATCTTATCCAGAAAGCCATTCAGGGAATGGTCAGCAGCCTTGATCCCCACTCTTCGTTTCTACCACCGGAAGCCTTCAAAGAGCTTCAAGTCGACACACGCGGCGAGTTTGGGGGTATCGGTATTGTTATTACAATGAAAGAGGGTGCCTTGACTGTTATTTCACCCATAGAGGGCACACCGGCTTTCAAAGCGGGTATTCAGGCCAGCGATATCATCATTAAAGTCGATGGAGAACTTACCAAAGATATGGCGCTGTGGGAAGCGGTTAAAAAAATGCGAGGCCCCAAGGGTACAGAAGTCATCATTACCGTTGTTCGCGAGGGCGCCAATGATCCAATGGATTTTAAGTTGGTTCGAGATATCATTCCAATTGAAAGTGTTAAATCCGCCATGCTGCAACCTGGTTACGGTTATGTCTGGATTACCAATTTTCGAGACAATACAACTGAGGATCTGGTTACAATGTTAACCAAGCTGGAATCTTCCGAAACCCCTTTGAAGGGGTTGGTTCTTGATTTACGCGACAATCCGGGCGGCCTTTTAAATGAATCAGTGGAAATTGCAGATTTGTTTTTAAACGAGGGCGCCATTGTTTCCATCAAAGGACGCGATCCTGCCGACTCAAAAATATTTAAAGCCAAGATAAATAACGCTCCTCGAGACTATCCGATGGTGGTACTGATTAACGGTGGCAGTGCGAGTGCATCTGAAATCGTTGCCGGAGCATTGCAGGACCATAAACGGGCGCTTTTAATTGGGACAACTACATTTGGCAAGGGCTCAGTGCAAACGGTGGAATCCTTACCGGATGGCTATGGAATCAAGTTCACGATCGCTCGCTATTATACACCCAGCGGACGCTCGATCCAGGCTCAGGGTATCATACCGGATATAGAAGTTAAACCGCGCAAAAAAGGCGAAGATGAAGAAGAGATCCGCATCCTCAAAGAAAAAGATCTTAAAAATCATCTGGAAGCTGAGCCAGATAAGCCTGCCGAACCAATTGATAAAAAAGATAAAAAGAAATCCGGCAGCCGCCGGCGACCTGAAAGCCGTTTGGGCGCTTTGGATGTCGAGGTGCTAAAATCTGATTATCAGGTTTCGCGGGCTTTGGAGATTCTTTTAAGTTATGAAATATTTAAAAAAAAACTGGGCTAAATACTTTATCTGCAGGCTTTTAAAGTGCTGGTGAGAAGAAAAGTTAATTTGATAACCGATTACCGAGCGATGCCATCCTTAGGTGACACGATCTAGCTACATGGCTAAAACCAAGAAGCGTATTGGCAGAAAGCCGCCAAAGCGTAAAACTCGAAAAAAAATTCCACCGAAAAATTACATCGGACGAATTGTTGCCAGCCTTGCCTTGCTGATTGCTCTTGTGATTGCAGCAGGCTATGTTGCTCATTTAGTATTGCGCAAACCATCTGGCCCCACACCCAGAGTTTCCACACCCGCCCATCCACCGCCGAATCAACCGAAACCTACTTATGAGATTTATCCGTCCAAAGAAATACCCATCACAAAACCGTCGGTAAAACCTAAAGTGCTTCCATCTCACGTTAAGCCGATGGTGGCACTTGTGATTGACGATATGGGATATGATAAAGAACTTGCCCGCAAATTTGCCAGCTTGAATGCGGTCTTGACATATTCCATTTTGCCCTACAGTCCGTTTCAGGAAGAAGTTATCCGCGTGGCGCAATCCAAAGGGTTTGAGCTCCTGCTGCATCTGCCGATGGAGCCGGAAGAATATCCTTCGGTGCAACCAGGCCCCGGGGCCTTGCTCACATCAATGTCACCGGATGAGCTTATTGCCCAATTGCAAAAGAATATAGAGGCGATTCCCGATATTAAGGGTGTCAACAATCATATGGGATCTAAGCTAACAACTGTATCCATTCAACTGTATCAAATTTTTTCTGTGCTCAAACAGCACAATCTGTTTTTTATTGATAGCCGCACCACCCCTAAAACCCTGTGCGAGCCCTCAGCACGGTTGTTTCAAGTGCCCTTTGCTCAGCGTGATGTATTTCTAGACCACGCCCAAGATAAAGCGCTTATACGTGGTCAGATTAAGAAACTTGCTCAGATTGCTGCAAAGCAAGGTTGGGCCGTCGGGATTGGTCATCCGTTGGAAGTCACCTACGAAATGTTACGTGAAGAATTGCCGCAACTGAAGAAAAAAGTGAGGCTGGTGCCGGCCTCAAAAGTCGTGCAAATATATCCGGCGGCCACCTCCTAGTAACGTCAATTAGAATTTTAGAAAATTCTTCTTCCCTTGAAAACCATTCGTCAGTATATGATCACGCTTCTGGCCAGCAGGACATGCAGCACACGCGATGTCTCGAAAGAGCTTGGCATATCTGAGAAAGAAGTAATTGATCATTTGCCGCATATAGTACGTTCAATCAATGCGTACGATCAAACGTTGGTGATCAATCCGTCAACCTGCCTTTCTTGTGGTTATGCATTTAAGAAACGCACGCGCTTTACGCATCCCAGCCGTTGCCCCCGGTGTAAAAGTTCACATCTTCAAAGGGCTACCTTTTATATCAAGCCGGTTGCATAATCATTACGCCATTCATCGGCACCCTCAGTGTGTCATACTAAATGCTGCTCTTTTATAGTGGTTGTCAAAAAAAAGTTCCGTTATTGAAACGATTTTCTACAACCACTTAGGCCGCCAATCCTTATTTTGGAATATTTTAATGCAAAGCGGTATAAATGATCGCCTGTCGCACCGGTGTGCTGGGATATATTAAAAAAGATGGTTGTCTCGAACTTGCCTGGTTGAAGTGATGGTTGTCATGCAAAGAGGCTTCATTCAACGAAAATCAATAACACGAGGAGGGGTTGAAGATGTCGCATTACTTCGAGGCGGCTATATTTGACTGCAAAAACTGAGCAAGTCCTGTCTGTCTCTGGTGCGGTTTATCATTGGTCAAAGCAATTTCGAGTGCTTTTGGGGAACCAATAAGTACGGCGACTTTTTTAGCGCGTGTTATCGCCGTATATAGTAGATTACGTTGAAGCAGTGGATAGTGCTGGGTTGTTAATGGCATAATGACGGCGGGGTATTCGGATCCTTGAGACTTGTGTACAGAGATGGCATATGCCAGCGACAATTCCTCCAATTCATCAAACTCATAGAAGACCATCCGGCCGTCATAATCAACAGAGAGCTCAGATTTATCACCATCAACTGTTTGTACAATGCCGATATCGCCATTAAAAACTTCTTTCTGATAATTGTTTTTTAAATGCATAACTTTGTCGCCTGTTCTAAAACGGCTTTTACTAGTACTGGTTGATCCTCTTGGATTCAAAGTCGCTTGCATTAAATGATTCAGGTTAATTGTGCCCACGGCACCGCGATGCATGGGGGTCAACACTTGGATGTCATAAACTGGATGCAAATTATGTTGTGATGAAATTTGTTGAATACATATCTCAACGACATGTTTTGCGGCGTTAATCGGGTCACTATCTTGAATGAAATAAAATTCAGGAAGATTATTCTGCTGGGCAGCATCGTCAAATTGCAGTGACTCACCATTTCGGATGCGATGCGCATTCACAATAATGTTGCTTTCAGAGGCTTGCCGAAAGATTTGGCTTAGCTCAAAGATAGGAATGAGCCCCGATTTAATCATATCTGCCAATATATTGCCCGGTCCCACTGGTGGCAATTGAAATACATCACCGACAAAAATGAGCACGGCTTTTAAGCGCACCGCTTTGACTAAATAGTAGGTCAATAAGGCGTCCATCATAGAAGCCTCGTCAATAATAATGACATCCGCGCTAAGCGGGTTGTTTTCATCGTACTCAAAGTAGCCGCTTGCGAAGTTGAATCCAAGCAGGCGGTGAAGCGTGAAGGTTTTCCGATTGGTTACCTGGGCCAGCCGCCGTGCGGCGCGACCAGTAGGCGTGGCCAGCACGGTTTTGCAGCCCAATTTTTCAAACAATACCGTTATTGCCCGAATCAAGGTGGTTTTGCCCGTTCCCGGTCCACCGGTGATGACCGCCACCCGATGGTGTAAAAGATTGACAAGGATATTCATCTGTGGCGGTGATAATTGGATGGCCATTTGGTTCAAAATGTGATCGTCGATGAACTTGGTTGCAATTGCCGGAAAATTCATTGGGACTGTCTGCATAGCGTGCAGTCGTCGAGCGATAGCGGTTTCAGCTTCATATAATAATGGCGGGTAAATGACCGTGGACGATACTGGCGCCTCAAACTGATGCCGCACCAATTCCTGATGGTCTACCATTTGATTCAGCATGTCGGCAGTCTGTTCCGGATCGATGTGAAATTGTTCAAAACAGGTCTGCTGCAAGCGGTCCTCCTCCTGCCACAAATTTCCATCGGCCACCGTCTGATCCATCAAATATAGAAGACACGCCTTGACGCGATGGGGGTCATCGGATGCCAGGCCTTGGTTTTGGGCTAGGGTGTCGGCGATGATAAAGCCGATATCGGCAAGATCGGATACCAATCGATACGGTTCATCTTTAAGTACGCTAAGGGCATCGGTGCCATAGGCTTTAAGGATTCGAGCACTATAAGCGGGTTGGATGCCGTTTGCTTGTAAAAATGTCATCAATTGACGTGCGACTTGGTTTTTTTTCCAGTCCTGCGCAATAGTTTCAGCGGTTTTAAGACCGATTCCCTTGATTTGTATTAGCTTGTGAGGATCGTTTTCGATAATGTGCAATGTTTGGGAACCAAATTGTTCAATAATACGCTTGGCCGTTTTCGATCCGACACCTTTCACAGCGCCTGATGTTAGATACGTGCGTATGCCATTGATCGAGGAGGGTAAAACGGATTCAAAAGATTGGATTTGTAATTGCTGGCCGTATTTGGGGTGTGATTGCCATTGCCCGTGAATTGTGAGGTTCTCGCCAATGGTCGGGTTTGGCATGGTGCCGGTAATGCTGATCAAGCTATGGGTGCTTCGCACCCGCAACCGGGCAACCGTAAAGTGATTGCTGGGGTTGTGATAAATGATATGCTCTAATTGCCCCTCGATGTTGATCATGTGCCAAGACTACCAGCTGTGAGCGGTTGATCGACAATCCACTGAACAGCGGCAAAAAGATCCCGAGCGATATAATCCGGAGAGAGCTTTAACTGATCCAGCTGCTTGCAGGCCAATGTACCCTTGCCAGTTAATACCAGTACGCTCCGCCCACAACCGGCATTTTGAGCACATTCCATATCGGTTGCGCTATCACCCATCATTGTGGTGTCGGCAAGATCGATGTTATACTTGTGCACTGCCTGTTCCAGCAGGCCGATACGTGGTTTGCGACAGCTACAAACATCATCAGGGTGGTGGGGGCAAAAAAAGATGTCATGGATTTTACCCCCATGCGCCGAAACGATCTGTATGAGACGATGGTGTATCTCATTGAGCGTATTTTTAGCAATCAATTTTCGACCAATGGCTGATTGGTTGGTGGTGATAATGACTTGGAACTTGTTTTGATGCAATATGGAGAGTGCGCTTAAAGTGTTTGGTAAAAAGACAAATTCCGCCCAACTTTTGATGTAGTCAGGGGAATCGTAGTTGATCACGCCGTCGCGATCAAGAAATACTACTTTGCGGAATGCCATTAAAACAGGAGACTTTCGCTACTAATTCGATTTATTCAGCCACGGCAAAGGCATTGGGATAGCCATCGCGAACTAAAGTCGCTTTGTATTCACGGGCCGCATCTAAAGTATTGAAACGACCAACGCGCACTTTGTAGGGGACACCATCGCCTTTATCTAGTATCTGGATACGAACATCTTTATACATGCGGGCCAGTTGCAGCCGCTGGTGTTCGGCATTTTTACGTTCACGATATGCACCTACCTGTACCGTAAAATTACCCTTATGGTAGTCAATTTGTTGATAAGCATGGCGGCTTTTGTCGCTGGCGGTGGTTCGATCTAAAATGCCCAATGCTACAATTTTTACCGGTGCCGTGCCGGGACCGACCAGTCCGATTTTTTTGGCGGCGCCATAAGACAAATCAATTATGCGGCCTTGGATAAAAGGTCCACGATCGTTAATACGGACGTCCAAACGTCGCCCATTGGCTAAATTGTGGACCCGTACCCAGGTTCCGAAGGGCAGTGTTTTGTGGGCGGCTGAAATACCGTACATATCATAAATTTCACCATTGGCTGTTCGGCGTCCGTGAAATTTTTTCCCATACCAGGAAGCCAATCCCTTTTGTTGAAAGCCTTTACTATGGGGCACCGGTTGGTACCATTGGTGACCGATTTTATAGGGTTCGGGATAACCGGGCGGGGGCGTCGGTGGCGGTGATGATGATGGGTGTGACACACAGGCCAGCAACCCAAAAAAAATCACCAGGCCTATAAGCCCCAGAGGCAGGTAGATAGCGAAATGGCGTTTGGCAACTGATTTGATCATTGAACACGTGTCAGAATGGGACGAAAAGTCGGCTGCTGAATCAACCCCCAAACGCCCATTTTATGTTCCGTCTAATTTTTCATTATGGATTATTCGTGCGTTTTCGGGCGATTGCTAGTTGGCTGAAAATGCCAGGCTGATAACATCAATCATTTTATTAACGAAATGAAAGGAGATATCTTTCTGTACCTTTTTCGGTATGTCTTCCAAATCTTTTTCGTTCCATTTGGGAAGAATAAGTGTCTTTATGCCAGCACGATGGGCTGCCAACACTTTTTCTTTAATGCCGCCGACGGGCAACACCTGCCCCCGCAGGGTTATTTCGCCTGTCATGGCCAAATCTTTCTTGATGGTTTGATTTTTCAGCAGTGATGTTAAGGCCGTTAGCATGGTTACGCCGGCGGATGGACCATCTTTAGGAATAGCACCGGCGGGGATATGAATATGAATATCTTTTGTATCAAAAAAATCTTCATCAATACCGAGCATTTTGGCGTTGGTGCGAATAAAGCTCAAAGCCGCCGTGGCGGATTCTTTCATGACATCGCCCAATTGTCCGGTCAAGGTTAAGCCTTTTTTACCTTTCATGGCCGTTGCCTCTATAAAAAGCAATTCACCCCCCGTCTGAGTCCAGGCCAATCCCATGGCCACACCCGGCGTGGACGTTCGTTCTTTTCTCTCCGTGTTGAGGCGTACCGGCCCTAAGTATTTGGCAACATTATTAACAGTTATATTGACAGATTTTACGCGACCTTCTGCGATTTGAGCCGCCACGCCACGGCAAATATTGGCAACTTCACGCTCTAAGTTACGCAGTCCTGCTTCACGCGTATAACCGTTAATAACAGATTTGACTGCTCCCGTAGTAAAATGGATCTGGTCCGCTTTCAATCCATGCTCTTTGCGCTGTCGAGGGATGAGATAACGGTTGACGATCTTTATTTTTTCATCAACCGTGTAGCCCAGCAGCATTAAAACCTCCATTCGGTCGCGCAAAGCCGGTGGAATGGTGTCCAGAATATTGGCAGTGGTAATAAACATAACTTTGGAAAGATCAAACGGAACATCCAAATAATGATCGGTAAAGGTGAAATTTTGTTCCGGGTCAAGCACCTCCAGAAGGGCCGAGGACGGATCGCCCCGGAAATCGCTCCCTACTTTGTCAATTTCATCCAACATAAAGACCGGATTATCGGAACCGGCGCGGCGTAAGCCTTGCACAATGCGCCCCGGCAAAGCCCCCACGTAGGTTCGACGATGGCCTCGGATTTCGGCTTCGTCTCTAACACCACCGAGTGAGATGCGATGGAACTTCCGGCCCAAAGCTCTTGCAATCGAAGCACCCAACGAAGTTTTACCAGTGCCTGGAGGGCCGGCAAAGCAGAGTATCGGTCCTTTGGATTCTGGTCTCAGTTTGCGTACGGCCAAATATTCCAATATACGCTTTTTCGGCTTCTCAAGGCCATAATGATCTTCATCCAGCACCTTACGTGCTTTTTTGATATCTAAATTATCTTTGGTGCCTGTGTGCCACGGCAGTGACGTAATCCAGTCCAAGTAGGTCGTTGCCACGGTATACTCGGCTGAGGAAGGGTGCATACGGGAGAGTCGATTCAGCTCTCTCTCAGCCTCTTTGGCGGCTTCCTCCGGCAGATCTAATTCAGCAATTTTAGTCTTATAATCGTCAATTTCTACAGATTCCTCATCGGTTTCACCCAATTCTTCCCTTATAGCTTTAAGCTGTTGCCGTAAATAATACTCGCGTTGTTTTTTGTCCATATCGCCTTTAACTTGCGATTGAATTTTATTACCCAGTTCCAGAATCTCCATCTGGTTATTCACGATTTTAAGAACTTCCTTTAAACGGGTATTAACATTACTAATTTCTAATATTTGCTGTTTGTCGTTTATTGAGGCATTAATGGTTGAGGCCACCATATCGGCTAAAATACCAGGTTCTTGAATGGATTTGGCCATGGCCCAGACTTCCTTAGGAAGACCAGGTGATAGTTCAACAATTTTGCCAAACTGGTTTAATAAATTGTTCTTCAGGGCTTCGGTCTCCTTATCTTTTATTTCTATATCCTTGATGTGGTCGACTTTGGCTTTTAGATATGGTTTTTGAGCCGTATATTCTTTTACTTTAAAGCGACTCAAACCCTGCACCAGCAGTTGCGTTCGATTGTCTTCGGTTTTGGCCATTTTGATGATCAGAGCACTGGTGCCGATGGCAAACAAATCATTTTGGGGCGCCTTGCTTTCCTTTTCCTTAGACTGCGTTTTAGATACCAATAGTCCGACAATTCGGTCTTTGGCCATCGCTTGATCGACTAGTTTTATAGAGTCGTCCTGCATGACCACGAGCGGCAACACCATCTTTGGAAACAGGGCTGCATCGAACAATGGAAGGATGGGTAATGTTTCGGGTATATTGTCAGTAGTCATGTCTAAAGGTGAACGCTGATCAGTCATGGATTACCTCCCAAATATTGGCTGCGAAGAACCAATGGAATTACCTTTGAAGAACACCAAAATAATGTCCTGGAGTCCAATATTATTATTCATCTGAAATAGGAATGCGATGGACTTCATCAAGCTTTAATTTGCCCAACCGAATTTCGAGAAATCCATTTGAATACGCTGAAGATACAATTTCAGTGTCGATAGGAGCTGGTAAAAAAAGAACCCGCTCAAACTGGCCGTATTGAATTTCAGCCAATCGATAAGTTGAATTTTCCAGCCTGGTCATAGCGCGACGGTGTCCGTAAATTCTTACGGCCTTGCGGTTTATTTCAACGCCCAAATCTTCCTTGTCTACTCCAGCAATTTCAGCCCGGATAATAATGTCATCCGGTGTTTCGCAAATGTCCATTGGCGGATTCCAGGCCCGTTCGCATAGCGTGAACCGCGGATTTAACGAACGAAACATTTCCTCCACAGTTTGTTCAAAACGAGAGGAAAATGGATCAGAATCATCGCCAAATCGAATTTTTATATAGTCCATTTCAGGCTCCTGGGATTTGCAATAAGGGTTGATAAAGGGATGCCAGCGCTGTTTTGAATCAAAACCTAACACGGCAACATAGGTTTGTAAAGGTGCTCGCACCGGGATCAAACATAGATCAAATGCGCTGTCATTGTCAAAAAATAAATCCCGCTGAACAAGTGTGGATGTGTGTTTGCATAGGCGCTGCGGATGGTTTATTTTTAGCAAAAAGCACACCCGTGAATATCAAAACTATCAACCATGGCGGACTAGTGCCGCGAGGCGTTGACGCATGTGAAGCGACCGATGTATAGTCATTGAATATAGACACGTCAAATGAGATTCCAATGGGTTGAACGTATTGCAGAGGAGGTTTGTTTATGACTATTATCAAATGGGATCCGTTTCGGGGCGTTTCTGAACTTCAGGATCGCATTAACCGTCTCTTTGAGGAATCGTTTCCCCAGACAAGTGAACATGGAGACGACGTTGTCCAATGTGACTGGCGCCCGCTTGTTGATGTATATGAAACCGCTGACTCTATTTTTGTGATGGTTGACCTGCCTGGTGTCAAAAAAGACAACGTTGCCGTGGAGGCTAAAGACAATGTTCTAATTATCAAGGGGGAGCGACAGGTCAACGAGATTGTGGGTCAGGATGGCTATTTCCGTAAAGAGCGCAGCTGCGGCAATTTTTTTCGTTCCTTGACTTTTCAGGATACAATCGATCCCAGCAAAATCAAAGCCCGATTTAAGGATGGCGAACTAAAGATCGCAATCCAAAAATCAGAGCGTGATATGCCGAAAAAGATTGAAGTTAAAGTTGAATGAATCATCTGCGGACAGTTTTATTTCGCAGGTTGCCGCTGCAACCTGTTTTGAAATGCAAGCAGTTTCGCAGCTGAGCCCCAAAAATATACAATTGTAAATATTTGCTATCCTTTAAGGTGTTTTACCCTTCCTCTACATTGATGTTGTATGCATGCGTACGTCGATACTAAGGTGGTTGAGCAGCGTGCCTATGAAATGAGATGGGTTTTTCGGCTTCCAAAGCGGTATCGTCATCGTGTCAATAATAAGTGGCAGAAGCTTTGGTTTTTATTCCGCAGATGCGGCGGTATAGATAAAGTAGGCATGGTTTGAAAAGACATTTCTCAGTCTGAATGAATGATCAGTGGATACAGCTTTGCGATTAAATGCTAAATGGACCATCAGATCCCAGTATTTCATCTATTTTGGCGTGCTGGGTATTTTTTTACCGTATTTTAATCTGTATTGTTATCATCTTTCTTTCAGCGGACTGCAAATCGGCATTATTTCAGCCGTCCGATCAATTACGCTGGCCCTATTTCCGGTGGTTTGGGGGATTTTTGCGGATCGATTCCATCTGCGTAGACCCATATACATAAGTTGCAACATCATCAGTACCGCTGTTTGGGCGCTATTGTTGTTAACCGACCAGTATATCGCCATATTATGCATCACGATCGCATACGGTATTTTCAGCTCGCCCCTCATTTCCTTTCTGGAAGCCTTCACCATGGACATATTGGGTGCGGGTGGAGAAAAACAAAGCTACGGTCGAATAAGAGCCTGGGGCTCTATCAGCTTTATCGTTATCGTTATTGGGATGGGGCTAATAATCGATTCTTTTACAATCAGCATTATCATTCCTAGCATTTTGATCGGATCCATGATTCAATCAATGGTTTCGATCAATATTCCGAAAATTCAAAAACCGTCTTCGAAAGTGAAAAAGCCGAAGCTTGCCATTCTTTTCAAAAAACCGGTCGGATTGTTTTTGATGACCGCTTGTTTAATGCTGGTTAGCCATGGCACTTATTACGGTTTTTTTTCCATTCACCTGGAAAATTTGGGTTATGGTAAGACTTTTATCGGCTTTGCCTGGGCATTGGCGTCTGCGGCCGAAATTTTAATTATGCTAAAATCGCAGTACATATTTAGCCGATTCACATTGGAGCGTGTCCTTATATTTTCCTTTATGGTTGCAGCCATGCGCTGGCTGATCCTTTTTACGGCACAGTCCGCCTATATCATCATGCTATCGCAATTGCTTCATGCGGTAACTTACGGCACATTTCATATGGCTAGCATTTTGTATACCGATCGTCTCATGCCTAAACATGCCAAAACATTTGGGCAAGCAGCCAATAATTCAGTGACCTATGGACTTGGTTTAATGGTGGGATTTCTTTTTAATGGTCAGCTATTCGATATGGTGAGTTCACATACACTTTTTTTATTCAGCAGTATATTTGCGCTCAGCGGCGGTGTTTTATTTCTGGTGTTTACCTGGCGTTGGGCACCTGCCATCCAAACCCCATGACCCTGTTTGACAACGCTTTTTAAGTTTTTTGGCACTCTACCGCGTCCAGGCCAGCCATTTGGCAAACGCTTTTTTTAAGAAAGGCGTTAAACGGGTACGATTATAGGCATCACCAATTTGTTTAATCGCTTCGGCCTGGGTTGGGTAAGGATGTATAACGCCTGAAAGGGTTTTCAAGCCGATTCCAGCCACCATTGCCAACGTAATTTCACTGAGCATTTCACCTGCATGTGCCGCCACAATCGTTGCGCCAATAATTTTATCGGTACCCTTTTGGGCGTGAACTTTTACAAACCCTTCTTTTTGACCATCCGCAATGGCGCGGTCAACCTCTTTAAAATGACGTATAAACGTTTCAACGTCGATGCCTTTTGCGCGGGCTTCATGTTCATATAGACCCACATGTGCGATTTCAGGATCGGTATACGTGCACCAGGGCATAATAATATCGCTTAGTTTTTTATGACCTTTGAAAAGTGCATTTTGAATCACAATGCGTGCGGCAGCGTCAGCCGCATGGGTAAATTTCCAATTCATACAAATATCGCCGGCGGCAAAAACTCTTGAATTAGATGTGCGCAGCTGATCATCGACAATTACCCCTTTAAATTTGTCATATTTGATACCTGCAGCATCCAGGTTCATGGTGTCTACATTGGGAGCGCGTCCGGCACCGACGAGTATTTCGTCGACTTCAATGGTTTGTTTGGTGTCATCCACAATATAATGGATAATCTTTTGACCATCGTGGTTTTCAACTTGATGGATGCGACTGGCTAACAAAAGCTTGATGCCTTCTTTTTTAAAATTATTTTGAACAATTTCAGCCGCATCGGCATCCTCGCGCACAAGAATATGATCGGCCATTTCAAAGAGAAATACTTGGGATCCTAATCTTTGAAATGCTTGGGATAACTCGCTGCCGATAGGTCCACCGCCGATGACCGCCAGCCGCGGGGGTCTGGCGGTCAGAGAAAAAACGGTTTCATTTGTCAAATATCCTGCCTCCTGCAAACCCTTGATCGGCGGAGCCACTGCTCGCGCCCCAGCGGCGATGACTGCTTTTTTATAAGGCAAGGAGATATCATTAACTGCAATGGCATTCTTATCAGTGAAACGCCCCTCACCCAAAAAAACATCCACACCTAGCTCATGGAAACGAATAGCTGAATCATGATGACTGATACCCGAACGCAGCCGACGCATTCGCTGCATAACTGCCGCAAAGTCAATATCGATATTCCCATTTAGTTTAATACCGAATTGTCCAGCACTTTTTATCTCCGCAACCGTTCGCGATGATCGTATGATGCACTTGGAAGGTACACAGCCTACATTTAAACAATCACCGCCTAATAGATGTTTTTCAACCAACGCAACTTTGGCGCCAAGACCAGCAGCCCCCGCTGCAGTCACCAAACCGGCCGTACCCCCACCGATAACAACAAGATTATAGCGTGACGCGGGTTGTGGATTAATCCAATCCAGCGGGTGTACATTTTGAACGAGTTCGCGATTGTAATTATCCATTGGCTCAACGGTGATGTTTTGGTTAATATTTGACATGCGACACCTTTTCTTTAAGAGTTCTTTCAGTTTTTGGGTATCAATTGTTAACGATGAGCTGTTGCGAAACGGGTTGATAATTTTTCCAGCAATGCATTTTTATTAAATGCTAAAATTACCCCTGTGTCGGTCAATGTATTAATTCATTGCAGTGCCGTCAAATCGGTTGTTAGATGGAGAGTGCGTTTTGCTTTATTTTATAGAGAAAAATAGATGCCAAACACGAAATGGAAGCCTTTGAGGATTCAATTTGCAGACGGGCGAATTTTTGGGGACCTTCGGTTTAATCTTTGCCGGTGCGGAACAGACAAGAACGTAGCCAGTTTAAAAATGTATTATCTTTAAGCATATTGCGGTCGATGGCTTTGATGTCGCGCCATAGTTTAGCAGGATTTTCAAACCACTCTGATCGTTTGGTAATTTTCCTGCGAAGATCAATCTCTCTGACAACTTTGGCCGGATTGCCGACGGCAACTGCATTGGGCGGAATGTCCTTGACGACCACAGCGCCGGCACCAATAATGCTGTTTTTGCCGATTTTAACCCCTTTTCCAATAATGGCGCTGTCGCCGACCCACACATTTTCTCCGATGGTTACAGGCGATGATGTTCCTAAATCAATTCGGTTATAAATGTCATGCCAGTCACAATCGGAAATATAGACGCCACTGGCAAGCATACAGCTATCGCCAATGGTAATATTGGATGCCGCGCTAATACGGACACCCGGGCACACCATACAGTAATCGCCGATTGAAATACCGCATGGATCCTTGGTATTGCTCCATATTGAAAACCGTATTTTTCTATCGGGTGTGGCAATAACCGTCGCATAATTACCCAAGCGAATAGGCGCGCCGAATAGCTCAACATGCCACGGTTTCATAAATGTAAAATCACGCCCAAGAAAGTCGAATTGGGGCTTGAGAAAATGACGCCCATAAAATTTCTCAATTTTTAAATAGGCGTTTTTTACCATATAGGGACGATGATCTTTTCTCACAAGATTCCTTTATGTAGGATATTGTTACGGTCAATCTATACGTACCGCTGAAACAGGCGGTCTTAAAACGATTCAGAGTATCCGGAATCATTCATATGTATATATGCATATATGCTGACCAGAGTCTAATTTGCAATCATTGAAAAATTCAAGGGTTCCATATTTGCTATTTTGATATTTGGTCTTAATGATCAGCCATTACGCGTTGAAACTGTGTGTCAGCTAAGCTATGATTTCGATTCTTAGCGCTTAGTTTACACTTTATCCAGCAATAAGACTTTTTATGATTTTTGGCTCTTGGTTAGCGGATCAGTAGCAACTTAACATTGTGTACTTAGGAGACTTGGCACTTGGTCTGTACGTATCGATTAAAAGATGGTGGTGTCAAATTTCAGCGACATGTTGTGCTGGTCGAACCTCAAATCCACTGGAATACAGGTAATATCGGTCGCACCTGCCTTGGTGTAAATGCGTATCTGCATTTGATTGAGCCGTTGGGTTTCTCTCTGGAAAGCAAGCAGGTTAAGCGTGCTGGCTTAGACTATTGGCCGCACTTGAATTTAAGCGTCTGGCCGTCATTCAGCGCCTTTTTAAGAAAGATGAAGGTCAAGCCTACGGAACTTGCACTCTTAACCAAGAAAGGCAAAAAGCCGTTCTGGGCGTTGCCTTCGCCAGAACGGCTTTTTCTTGTATTTGGATCGGAAACCAGTGGGCTTCCCGAAAAAATATTATCAGGTTTTAATGCGGCGACTTATTATATTCCGATTACTTCGCAAATACGATGTTTGAATCTCTCAACCGCGGTCGGTATTGTGCTTTATGAAAGTGTGCGGTCCTGGGCACTTTCTTCACCGCCCATAAATGAATCCAATTAACAGTAATGCGGTGCTATTTTCTCTTACCAGTCAATTTTTTTCTGGCCCCTCTCTTCTTAGACTTCGAATAACCTTTTTTAAGATTCCTTATAAGCGCTTCCTGTTCTTTAATACCGATTTTAAGATCGTTGATCTTGCGATCGCTGTTGGCCATTTTTGCTTCTATTTTAATCCGGTTGCCTTCAAAATCAAGCTTTTTAACTTTCAGATCAGCAATACGGATAATATTTTTATCTTTTTCACCCAATCCGGAGCGATCGATGGATTCCCATTTCAGCCGCTCTAGTTCAATCTCATTTTCGTCTACGCGTGTTTTCGCCTGAACCAACCTTTGTGACTCAAAGGTTTCCTGTTCGGCTGCTAATTCTTTTCTAAGTTCCGCCAGTTTAACCGTTTCTTGGGCAATTCTAAGATCGAGTTCGGCTTTGGGTATACCCCAACGATTTTTATTGGGAACTTGGTCGTATAATTCTATTTTGGAACTTTTGCCCATGGGCGTGACCGATTTTACAGAATCTGTAAAACTTTTTGTTTGGGCACAACCGATCATAAGCGAGGCCGCTATCAGCAGTGCCAAGTTAATGTACCAAAATCGTTTCATCATATTCTCCTCCTAAAAAGATAAATTAAGGAATAATCCCAATTAAGATATATAAAAAAATTAAACCATGTATGGCTGAAAATTGCAAGTTTTTCGGATTTTGATAAACGGCCTCAAAGCCTTGAAATCGCTGTTAAGCATTTGACAGCCGCGATTCTATGTTTACCATTTTTGGTTGTTAGCAATCATTATGCTACTCAACCGGCAGTATGATCAAAGCGGTCAAGAAAAGTCCAAATAGAATTCTTCCAATGTAATAGGCGGCGTTCCCTTTGACCATATTTTGAAGTGAAACGTTGCTTGAAAGGTGATCATGGCGTTTATTAAATTGCCAAGCGTTAAAGGCCTGGTGTATGTGCCTGATGACAAACGGTGCCTTTCCCAAAAGCACCGCTGTCCCGACTGTTTTGCCTGTCAGCATTGTGGCGATGACCGCTGTCAATTGTGTCGGCAATCAACCACCCCCAAAGGCGCTGTTGCAACTGGCGACAAATCATTCCAATCATCCACCTAACCTGCCTTCGCATTTCAAAAGTAACAGCAATACATATGCCGATTTTTTTTAGTTTGCCCTCAATGCTTGATAGATAAAAAAGCTCCCCATAATTTTCGATTGCCTACAGGAGCCCGAGTTCTATTTTTAAAAGCTGGCGTAAACCATTGCTACGCGATGGTTTACGCTTGTATGTGGTGCTGTTTCATTGATAAGCGGAGGGTTGGTTTTACGTTCCGATTGGCTTGGTATGGGTTTTGATAAATTGGTTTAAATTAAGATCAAAGTATTTTATACAGTGCTTGGTGTATTATTGCGTGTACGCTAGTGCACAATTTGCTACAGCCTTTGAAATGGCATCTGTTGTGATAAGCGTGGCATTGCCAACTGGGGATGGCTATGATGAAACTTGGCATTATTGGATTGGATAGTTCGGGAAAGACAACGATTTTTGAAGCACTGACGCGCAGTGCGGGGGGAGTGGGCCAAAAAACGGAAAGCCGCGTTGGCACTATTGCCGTGCCGGATAATCGTTTAAACGCTTTGAGTCGGATATTCAGTCCCCAAAAAACAATCTTTGCCCAAGTAGAATATTTTTTACCAGGAATTGCGGATCAACAAAAAGAAAAGGGTCGAGACCCGTTACGGTTAAACCAGGTAAGAGATTGTGACGCATTAATTCTGGTTGTTCGTAATTTTCAGGG
Source organism: Desulfobacterales bacterium (assembly GCA_030066785.1). Lineage (GTDB taxonomy): Bacteria > Desulfobacterota > Desulfobacteria > Desulfobacterales > JASJAZ01 > JASJAZ01. Next base: position 38,173 of record JASJAZ010000023.1, read on the forward strand.
ATACGGCTTTGGGCCGCCTTCACCGCTTGGCGATTTTAATAAATTAAACCTGGAAATGATTTTAAGTGATTTCCTAGTGGTTGAGAGGCGGATTGAGCGACTCGAAGCTGATCGACAACGGGGCAAAAAAGAAAATAGTGATGAATTATCAGTTTTAAAACAATGTTTAACGCAACTCGAAAATGAAGAGCCTTTGCGAAAAAATAAAGATTTAGCCAACCTTGGCCTATTAAAAGGCTTCGCACTTTTATCGGCAAAGCCGCTAATGCTTCTTTTTAACAACGATGATGATGACCAGCAGACACCCAGTTTTAAAGACCAAAAGGTAGAAGAAGAGTTTCTCGTCATTCGTGGAAAATTGGAGCAAGAAATTTCCCAAATGTCGACTGAAGAGGCTGGCGAGTTTCTGCAAGAATTTGGTATTATTGATACGGCAATGGATCGCGTTGTTCAAAAATCATATGAACTTCAAGGATTAATTTCTTTTTTCACAGTTGGCGCAGATGAAGTTCGAGCTTGGACAATCAAGAAAGGCTCATCTGCAATCTCTGCCGCAGGCGCGATACATTCGGATATGGCAAAAGGGTTTATCCGAGCGGAAGTGATTGGATTTGACGATTTTATGACTGCCGGATCTCTGCCGGCTGCTAAAAAGTTAGGGACGATGCGGCTGGAAGGCAAAAACTATGTTGTTCAAGATGGCGATATTATCAGTATTCGATTTAATGTGTAAAACATCGACAGACGTTTATTTATTTAACCGAAAAGGAAGCATGAATGCAAAATGGCATTCTGATATTGTGTGCAGCGGCTCTGCTGATTGTTTTGCTTAATTTGGAAAGAAAAAAACTAATACCGGTCCTTTTTATAACCAAAATGATGTTGTCTTCTTTGTTCGTGCTTTGCGTGCTGGTGAATGCCTTCACCTCTTCCTATTATTATGGCATGATTTTGGTTGGATTGTTGTGTTGTTTAGGTGGCGACTTGTTTTTAGCAGTACCTCATCAGAAAGCCTTTATAGCTGGTCTGGTCGCATTTTTGTTCGGCCATATCTTTTACATTTTAGCCTTTGCGCCATTTGCCCAATTTACCATGGGGTCCTTTTGGGGATCCATGGTGATCATACTTGCCAGCAGTGGGGTTTTCTTATGGCTTAAACCGTATCTTGGCGCCATGCGATTGCCGGTTTTTTTTTATGTCGTGGCCATCAGCATTATGATGATGATGGCCTCTGCAGCGTTTGCAAATTCATACCTTAATTTTAACGCCAGAATAATGATATTGGTGGGTGCTTTGAGCTTTTATTTGTCGGACATTTTTGTTGCCCGCAATCGTTTCATCCAAAATGCGTTTATTAATCGGCTTGTCGGATTGCCCCTTTATTATGCGGGCCAGTTTCTGATTGCATTTTCAGTCGGGGTGTTAAAATGAGGTTGCTCGCTGGTATTAGTCGAATAAAATATGTAAAGCCTATCGTGATGGTTCACTGACCATTGCAATCCAATTCTCCCTTTGGCGGAGTTCAATAATTTTGAATCCACAAGTCTTTTGCGAGGCGGTTATTACATCACGGCTTGCCTCGGCAATCCCGGAACAGATAAAAACTCCCCCTGAATTCAAACGCTCGGCAACGCTATCCAGCATTGAAATGATGGTTTCAGAGATGATGTTGGCAACAATTATGGAAAACGATTTTTTTTTGACTGAATCAATACTGCCGTTAAGCAAATGGTAGCGTTGCTGATCAATTTGATTGTGGATTAAATTTTGAGCTGCGATCTTTATAGCCACGGGGTCGATATCCAAACCCCACATTTTTGAGGCGCCCAATTTAGCGCTGACGATCAAAAGGATTCCCGATCCGGTACCAACATCCAATATTGTATCGCCGGGTGCGATATATTTTTCCAATAATTCAATACACATTTCCGTGGTGGGATGGGTGCCGGTTCCAAAGGCCATACCCGGGTCGATTTCAACCACGATGTCATTTTTTTGCGGATGATAATCTTGCCAAGTTGGCTTGACTACAATGGCATTGCCAATTTTAAGGGTATGAAAATGCGCCTTCCATGAATCAGCCCAATCTTCTTCATCAATTTCACGGAAAACGAGTTGGAAACCAAAGCTGTTTTCCAGGCCAAGTTTTGCTAATCGTTTTTTAAATGTTTCACCAGTTGTTTCGAAATGATCGTCCATCGGGAAAAATCCGGTAACAGCGTGTTTGCCGGGTTTGGCGGGTGCATCCGTGGCCCACTCTGTTTCGGGGTCAGGAAAAGGGTCCTCGATCACAACACCCTTTAATCCTGTTTCATGGAAAAGGTTGGCCACAAGGTCGGTCGTGATTGTGGTTTCTTCAGCCTGTAAAATAATTTTCGTTTCGATCCATTTCATAGTCAAAATATTATCTATGTGGAACCGAAAATCAAATTGAAAGATTGAAAGTTCGCCTGATTATTTCGAAGAAATTAAGGATTTAGACAGTAAAATGGGATTCGCGCTGCATTGGCATAAAAGTAGGTGATGAATTAACCTTTGTGAGGTGCAAAGCGCAAAAATATACGGTATTTACCGGAATCAATATCCTGGGGCAGTTTGTGGCCCTCGGGAATTAGCAGAACCATCACTCGGCCGTTGATAGGATCACTCGATGAATTATAGCCTTTGCGACGATTTTCTTCTTCAGGCCGGTTGGTCTGATGTCTGCGGGGTGGCCTGACATTTAAGATGCGGGCCTCAACGGTTGTGCCGGTAGATCTTTCCGTCTTTCTAACCGGTGGTCCGACCGGAGCAGGTGCGCCTATGATGATTTCCATGAATGGCCTCCATAAATTGGTCTCCATTTATTAGATCGGAATAAAAACATCTAGCTTTAATTTTTATAAAATTGCTGTCCTGAACCTAGACATTATGAATTATATCGTTTCAAACGTTGATCGGTGCCATATTTATTGGTTTGAAGTATCTTAGCGGGAATATTAAATAGATTAAATTATATGAAATTTTTCTTTGGGAGGATTAAAATATCCAAATTTTAATGCGGGAAAGGCTATTCGGACTCGGTCCAATAAAGTGACCATTCCAATTGGGTTTGTCGGTGTGGTAACGGTCTGCATCAAATTCCAATATCGCTGGGGATCGAAATTAAGATTGCGCCATTGAATCATATTGATTGGCAGCTGAGTCAAAAAGGATTTAAGCGCATCATATTCGGCGGGTGTATCTGTAAACCCTGGACAGTTAAGATAATTGACCGATATATATTTGCCTTTGTTAATGGCATATTCAATACTCTTTAACACATGCCGAAAGCGGTAATCTTTAGGCTGAAAATAGGCCTCATAGCAATCCGGGCGCACGCTGTTAAGACTGATGCGGACACTATCCAATCCGGCGCCCAATAGTTTTGCCACCAAATCAGGCTTGCTGCCGTTAGTGTTCATATTAATAGTGCCGCGGGTGGTTGTGGATCGGATGATTTGTATTGCCGGATGAATCACGCGATAAGCCAACAACGGATCACCCTCACACCCCTGGCCGAAACTGATGATGCCCTGTTTTACGCGATCTAAATGGGCCAGGGCCAGATCGGCAATTTCGGCAGGTGAAGGTGTAAATTTGATTCGTTGCTGACTGACGGGGATATTATTGTTTGTTTGCAGCGAGAGGCACCCTCGACATTGCGCATTGCAACGTCGGGATGTTGGAATGGGCGCCTCAGAGCGGCCTAAAAAAAAATTCTTGGCCGCGGGACAGCCGTAAACAAGCGCACAGTTTTCAAGATGCGCTCTGAGTCGATTTTTGGGGAGTTTTTTCTGCATGTCATTAATACCATCAATAATCCTATCGTATGGCATTAATCGAAGATCTTGGCGCCGTTGGCGATCGACGCGAACCACCGCCGAGCGGAATTTGCCTGCTTGCCAACCAACAGCACCATAAGAAAACAAGGGCAGGAAATCGGCTTCCGGTTCTTCTCGATAAGCGCTGACATAGGTGTTTACAAAACCAGGGGAGTTAAATGCAGCCACCGGAAAAATCGGCTCATCCGGCCGATCAGGATTTCTGCTCAGGACTTCATATCGGTTGGCTTTTAAGTCAAATAAGATGGGATGCCGATCCGGCAAATACATCAACTCGCTGCCATATGGCATATTTTTTGTAGCTTTGGGAGAAAGTGTAATTAGTTTATCGGCCGCCATACCCACGGCGGCATAATCCGGCAGATCAAAGATTTCACCTTTTTGATTGGCTACCAGAGCTTTTAGGGGTTTCATAGCGACCAAAGTGCCGTTCTTCTCATGTGGGTGTCTTGGTCAATCAATGCGAATGGTCTTCGTGTAGATATTTATGCAGAAATGTATTTATTTTTGCAGAAATATAGAGGCTCGGGAAAAAAATTGCAATCTTCGATTTTTGTTGATCAATTTTGACACGGATGATAATAACGGCAATTTAAGTATTTTTTTATCGTTCAGGAGTTATTTAAATGCAACAGCATAAATATTTGATGGAAAGTAAAGACGAGTCATTCCGACTTGATTTGAAAACCGATTCCCTAACCGTCGAAAAGCAGGCTCTTTGGGCAGGCCTTAAACCGG
>JASJAZ010000165.1 GCA_030066785.1 Desulfobacterales bacterium
GACATGGACATAGCTGTTCCGGCCAAAGTAGTACAAGAAATGGCGGATTGCATGAAACCGTATCCAATTCGTTTTGGCTTTGTTGGGTTGGATCAGCCCAATGAGATAGAAAAACACCGGGCCATTGCAGCTGAGGCCTGGAGAATCGAGCTTACGACACCAGCAAAAATATTGGAGACCTATAAAGTATTGCGTGTGGGTGCGCGTGAGATCGCCAAATACCGTGATGGAATATCAATTAACGATCCGTTTTTAAGTCTGCTTGTGCGTTTAGGGTTATTTGATCGCTCGAAAGCACCGAAACCTGATGATTCTGCTATTGTGAAACAAATTGAGAACTTTAACAAAAATCTTGGATTGACTCCCGGTTTTTTATGGATGATTACAGAGGGCAACGGCCGAACCGTTCAGGTAAATGCCGGTCGTGCTTATGTTCGTGTTCAGCTCGCGGGAACTGCTCATGGAGTTTCGATGCATCCACTTCAACAAGCTTTACAAGAGTACCCTGAACAACAGGGGCCCTACGGAGAAATTCATACCCTTCTCAACGCGCCTTCTCCCCGTTACACGGTTCAAATGTGGGCACGATTAGGTCATGGACCTCAAATTGAACCGGCTCCACGCCGAGGTTTGGAGGCCCATATTGCCGGGTCGTGAAATAAATAAATTTCCGCTATCCAGATAAAGCTTTAGGGTAACTAATTTTTATTTGAATTGCATTTATTATTTACAATTCGGATTTTTAGGTTTCCTAACGCAATGTGAAAAGAAACTGATTGATGAATTGCGGCTATGGAGATGCAATCGCGGGAGGGTGTCTAAATCTTTTGGTAATCTTAAATAATTACCAATCTAAACATTACCGATTTCTCCAACAATCCGGTACAAATCACGTTTCAAAATCCTTGCGGTTTTCGGTTGCAATCACAATTCGCAGGTTTGAATCCACACCACTGAAATAGCCTTCAAATTGGTACGCAATTTGACAAACCAACCTTTTCACAGATAAATTTCAGATGTCTAAAACAAATCGGTAATCGTTTTATCCGATTGGATAAGTCTGGTTATCTCAATCACCGTTTCGGTTTTTCCCATTGCTAACGAGAATCGGTTTAATACATTTGCTATGGATTTTCTTTAAGCTTTCAAAAGACTATAAGGAATACCCTAAATGGAAACAGTAATTGGTGTTATTGTTATTTTGGTGGGCATAATTTGCTGGGTAGGCCAAACCTTATCATTTGTTGCCCCAGACATTGCTGTTAAATTAGGTTTGTGTGAACCAGAAAAAGAAATGGATCAGACTCTATACGTTATCGAAACCAAAGCCCATGGATTAACTGATATGCTCCTCTCTTGGATACTTCCTATATCAGGGTTATTGATGATTCTTAAAAATCCTTTTTGGCCGATTTTTTCATTAGTCGGAGGTGGAATATACATTAATTTTTCCAGTGTATTTATTCTTCATCGAGTTTTCCTAAAAAGACAAAATATAAAAATCGGCAGACCTGAGTCTGAAAAGGTGGCATACATTTTTGGTGCAGTTTGGATCATATCCTCTATTATCATGATCGGAATGGCTGTAACCAAATTAAAGTTTTAAACTAACTTTTAATTACAATGCATAACAATCGCTGCAGTGGACCGCTCGGAGCGGCTTCCCCTTCTCCAAGTCCCCTCGCTTCGATCGACGGCCCCTGAGCTCAACCTTTATACCAAAATTAAAAACCAGGAGAAATTATGCAGTATTGGCTATATTTAGCATTAGCAATTGTTCTGGAAGTAACAGGAACCACTTCAATGAAACTCTCTGAAGGATTCACTAAAATCGTTCCTTCCATTTTAATGTTTGTATTTTATTTGGCTTCAATAGCTGCATTAACTTTGGCTTTAAAGAAAATAGATGTAAGCGTTGCATATGCTGTGTGGGCAGGATTGGGTACAGCACTAATTGCTGTTATAGGAATCGTTTATTTTCATGAATCTGCAACCCTATTAAAAATTATTAGCATATTATTTATAGTTACTGGAGTAGTTGGCTTGCATCTGTCTGGAGCTAAGCACTGAATATTGGTATAAGATTCTTCACCGGACGATTACCGCGCGCCGTTGAGAATAGCTGTTCAACCTGTGATTCCTCCAGAGACTGTCGGAAAACCATGAATCAATAATTTTGATGTTTCTTAGTTGTTGATTTTATTGAACGCGAAATTGCTGAAATCAATACTTTTAGACTTTTTCGACTGTCTCCCAACTGATCGGTAATTTTGACATAGGTAAAAACCTTGTGATTTCCATTTCAAATCTGTAAAAATGCCAAATCTTGAGTTATCTCAATGTATCTGCAACTGAAGAAAACAATCAATGAGTATCGAAAGCAACCTCGATAATAGTGCTCGTCCACAGGGTATATCCAGACGAGAGTTTCTCAAACTAACAAGCGCGGCGGCCGGTTTGTTGATTGGATACAACTCTGCTCAAGGGGCTGATGTTGCGCTATCGCTGATCAATGGTATGCTAATTGATGGAACCGGAGCCGATGCAACACCGGATGGGGCTGTTATTATCAAAAACGAGCGTATCGTATCCTCAGGTCCTCGAAAACAAATAAAAATACCTACCAACTCTACGATAATAGACGTACAGGGAGGAACCATCCTGCCCGGCTTCATCAACGCCCATGTTCATGCTGGTTATACGGCTTCAATACTGAAATCGTGGGCACAGGGTGGCGTAACGACCGTGCGTGATCTGGGTGCCCTCGAACCATATAGCGCCGAACTTTTTAATATTCGCAATGCATTAAACTCAAATCCCAAGTGCGCCCGTCTTGTGGCTGTGGGTTCATTTATAAACGTGGAGGGCGGTTATCCCCGAGCGTACTGGGGTGGGCATCCTGTTACTGTAAATTCTCCTGAGGAGGCAAGACAGGCCGTAAATCGGCTAATAGATGACGGTGCTGATGTAATAAAGACAGCTTTTGAATCCGGCTATTCATTCGGTCAATCTGGATGGCCGCTTCTCTCGCATGAGCAAGCCACCGCACTTGTAGAAACTGCACATCAGCGAGGTAAGCCGGTTACTGCCCATGTGACCAGTGTACTCGATCTTGAGAGAGCACTGGATGCCGGTGTGGATGAAATCGCTCACATGGTTATCGATTGGCTTGCTGATTATCTTATATCGCGCATGATTAAGGCTGGCATTCGTTGGGTACCAACGCTTGAGTTATGGCGCGGTATAAGTAAGAAATATAACGCTAAGTGGTATTTACAGTCCATAAAGAATCTTTCCTTTTTTGTTGAAGCTGGCGGTGAGGTAGTATTGGGTACTGACTATGCTGGAGCAAGGGATATAGATTTCGACCTGGGAAAACCAATCACTGAGATTGAGTTGATGCAGAAAGCCGGGATGACGCCTATGCAGATCATTGTTTCTGCAACTAAAAACGGTGCCCGTTCATGTAATATGGAAAGCGATTTGGGGACCTTGGAACCTGGAAAGATTGCAGATATACTGGTAATCGATGGTAATCCCCTTAAGGACCTAACCAATCTGACAAAAACAAAACTCGTAATTAAAGACGGTAATATTATAGAATAAAGTTCCTCTAAATATCTGCGATCAAGTTGGTTCTTTAAAAGTTTGGATTTCCAACGATTCGGTAGAAATCAGTTCCTAAAATTCATGTGATTTCAGATTGTAACCACAATATAAAGCCAGCCAATTATCTCACGCTAACACCGTTCAAATTGGCAACCCAATTTGACAAATCTATAATTTCCCAGATAAATTCCAGACGTCCAAACAGACCTGTAATGGTTCGTCTGATTCTAAGATACCGACTATTCCAATAATCCGGCTAATTTAGGTATTAAGGAAATTAATCGCTCAGGTTTATTTCCCGAATCTTGCACGAAATCAGCGATAAACGTTAATTTGCTTTATAACATTTTCATTTATGCAAGAAATTTCTTGCATATTATCAAAAGCTGGAAATCCGAATGGTTGCTTATTTTTCAAGATCTATTTAATGCGAAATCGAGGTAATAAATTGATAAACAAGGTTAGATAAATAGTTGCTGTTTGTTTCCATTTCTATATGGTGGATAGCTAAATGGGCTTACCCTGCTTCATCATAAAAAAGGAGGATATTATGAGGCGATTACTTGTTGGTTTATTTGTAGTCATGTTGGTGGCACCTGCATTGGCTTACGAACCACTGGTGAAGAAAGATGTCTTTGAAATGCCATCTTTCACCACAATAGGCGGAAGGATTATCAAAAACGTTAGGGTCGGATGGGAAGCTTACGGGACCCTCAATACCTCCAAAGAGAACGTCATTCTGATCTGCCATTATTTCTCAGGCAACAGCCATGCTGCAGGTAAGTATTCTCTCGAGGATAAAAGGCCTGGTTATTGGGATTCGATCATCGGTTCGGGCAAACCAATCGATACTGACAAATTCTATATCATTTCGGTTGACTCCCTTGTGAATCTTGGTACAGGCAATCCCAGGGTGATAACTACAGGCCCGGCATCGATCAACCCGGAAACCGGTAAACCCTATGGCATGACTTTTCCTATAGTTACCATTAGGGACTTCGTCAATGTGCAGAAAGCACTACTTGATAGCCTCGGAGTGAAAAAGCTGCATGCGGTAATGGGGGCCTCTATGGGTGCATTGCAGACGTACGAGTGGGCTTCAGCATACCCCGAAATGGTTGCGCGTGCGGTGCCGGTGATCGGATCAGGCTGGTCAAACGGCAACCTTATTGGCTGGCTCAACATATGGGCAGCGCCGATTATGCTTGATCCGAACTGGAATGGTGGCGACTATTACAAAGGACAACCTCCCCTCAAAGGTCTTGCAGAGGCACTAAAAATAGTAACCCTTCATGCCCAACATTGGGAATGGTCAAATGGTGTTTTCGGCCGTGCCTGGGCCGAGGAAGGAAAAGACCCGTCAGCTTCTTTTGCAAATCAATATAAAATTGAGGCTGTACTGGACAGTGTTGGAAAGGCAAGAGCAGAGACCTCCGATGCCAATCATTTCCTATACCTGGTCAAGGCCAATCAGCTGTTTGTAACCGGCCACGGTGGGGGCATTATTGAAGGGCTACGGCGCATTGATTCGCCAACACTGATCATTCATACTGATGAAGACTTAATCTTTTTCCCGGAAGAGGTACGCGAGACTGCGGCGCTTATCAGCTCGGACGGCACACCCGTGGAGATAGTTGAACTTCAAGGCACACGTGGTCATCTCGATGGTGTGCTGAGTATAAAACAAGCTGGAGACAAAATCAAAGCTTTCCTCGAAAAATAAAGAAAGAATAACCAACCAGTGCACCGGATTGCCTTTCCGCTGGCGCTACATGGCAACCGGTGACTGGCAACGTTCAAGCTGTGATATCTCCATCGGTAATTTTGACCGAGGTAGAAACTTTTTGTTTTCTATTTCAAATCTGAAAAATTGCCAAATTTGCGATTATCTCAATAACGCTGCATTTTTAATATTTCTATGATCTTTACAAGAAATCGTTTCACATAAGATATGTTTTAAAATCCTCATTAGAATCCTTCATATTTATGCTTGTAATTCCTTTGCATGGAATCATTTATTAATCCTTTACGACATGTAGATTTTCGAAGAATAATTGTTATTCTGCCAATTGGCAAAAAATAATCATGGAAGAACGAAGATACGATATCGATTGGGTCAGGGTGGTAGCAACGCTGGCTGTCTTTATCTTTCACAGCGGCCGCTTCTTCGATAAGTTGGACTGGCACCTGAAAAATGTCCAGCAAAACCTCTTTTTTACCATGTTTGTTGGTTTCCTCGATCTGTGGATGATGCCTCTTTTATTCCTGCTTTCTGGACTGGGAACCTGGCACTCGCTAAAGTCCAGGAGCAGCAAGCAGTATCTCCTTGAGAGGGTCAAGCGACTCCTAATCCCTCTCTACACGGTGGGCGCATTTATCTTATTGCCACCACAGTTCTATTTTGAGCTCGTTACCCATGGAAGAGATGTTAGCTCCATCTGGAAACTAATTCCGCCCCTCTATGGGGGTTCTCTCAGGTTTTCTTTTGATGCGCCCTATATCGTCAACCTCTGGAGCGGTCATTTGTGGTTTCTCCAGTTTCTTTTTATCGCGTCTCTCTTGTTACTACCACTGCTTCTCTATCTTAAATCAGAACCAGGTCAGCATTTGCTTTTAAAATTGGCGGATTGGAGCGATCGTTGGGGTGTCATATTCCTGTTTTTAATTCCACTGGTACTCGTGCGTATCGGCCTCAGAGGTTTCTTTCATGGAGCGCATACCTGGGCCGATCTTATCTACTATTCAGTCTTTTTTCTAATAGGCTATGTCATCGCATCCGACAGGCGCTTCACAGAAGGTTACAAGCGACATGGGTGGGTATTCCTGGTTTTGGGTATCGCTGCCTATGCGGGTGAAGGTTTTCTCATTTTTGGAGTTCACTACCCTTATCCGGGCGCCGAGTCCTTTTCATGGATGTATGTGCTCTTTAACATCTTGATTAGCATTGGCAACTTTTGCTGGGTGATGTTCATTCTAAGCTTGGCAGCCAAATACATGAATTTCAACCACAAGGTACTGACCTATGGCAACGAGGCGGTGCTACCCTTCTATATCTTCCATCAGACAATCATTCTATGCGTCGGTTGGTTTGTCATACGCTGGAATATTGGAATTCTGCCGAAGTATCTGATCATCGCCTTAGTCTCCTTTGCCCTGATCATGACCATATACGACCTGCTCGTCAGACGTTTCAACGCTGTGCGTTTTTTCTTCGGCATGCGATCAAAGAAGAAGCCTTCAACAATACCAGACAAACAACCTGCAAAGACTTCGACCTGATAGCTTTCACTGAAATATTCTATCTATCTAAACCATCCATTTTTTCTAAATTTTTTCATCTAAGAATCCGATAAGTGTTGTGGATACCTTTTGGATTTAGCAGAAACCGTAAAACCTACATTATATTAACTTGAAAAAGATGTCTTTTTCGCTTTCAAACCCTAAAGATATGTCTTTGATCGATGCCGACTATTATCATCGGCTTTACAAAAGACACGTTCAAGGTGCGCTGGTCCGCTCCGGCGCCAGTATCTTTATGTGGATGGTAGCATTGATCGCCTTATTTTTTGGCGTCATTCAATCATTTCATTTTATAGGCGTTAGCATTGCCATTCTTTTCTTAATTTTGATCAACCCACCGACCTTGTGGGTACTTAAAAGAATTATTAACAGATCCCATATCGAATGGTTCTCAATTCTGATCAACGCTTTAGAGATTCTTGGTTATACCGCCGTTATTTATCTCTTAGGCGGAATCGAAGCTGCGTTTCTCACGCCCATATATGCGGCTTTGATTATTTATATTGGTGTCATGGCGCCTCGAAAATTAACCTTTATGGTCACCTCGCTGTGTGCGATCTGTTTCAATCTAATGGTTGTATTAGAATATATCGGTGTTCTTCCCCATTTCGCCATTATCGAACGTTCGCCTTTACCACTACCCTTTCTAATCACCCAACTTTTTGCACTTAATTCGCTTTTGTATGTGGTGGCGTTCATTTCGGCTTATACCGCAAAACTGATAAGGCAAAATAAAAAGAAACTGCGTGACCAAAATATCGACCTCGACAGAGCCAATAAAGCCAAAAGTGAATTTTTGGCCAATATGAGCCATGAGCTGAGAACGCCCCTCAACCACATCATTGGCTTTACGGAAATGGTGGTCGATAAAAGATTTGGGGAATTAAACGCATCCCAGGAGGAATATCTCAATGATGTATTGAACAGCAGCCATCATCTGCTGGCGCTGATCAATGATATTTTAGATCTTTCCAAAGTAGAAGCCGGCAGGTTGGAGCCGTCGCTTTCAGAAGTAAACCTTAAAGCGCTATTGGAAAACAGCTTGCTCATGGTTAAAGAAAAGACAATTAAACATAACATCGCCTTATCGTTAAATGTAAATGGTGTTCCAGAGACGGTCACAGCAGACGAGCGCTTGCTAAAACAGATCATGTATAACCTTTTATCTAATGCTGTGAAGTTTACGCCCAACGGAGGACGAATTTGCCTCACGACAAAAAAAGTATCTGCAAATGAGCACGATGCAACAACATTAAAATTACCTGATACAACCGAAAAGGATGCGAACAGCGGTGAGTTTATCGAAATTGCGGTTACCGACACCGGGATCGGTCTGGAGCCGCAGAATCTGAAACAGATCTTTGGTCAATTTGAGCAAGTGGAAAACTCTGCGAGCCGCAAGTACCAGGGTACGGGCTTGGGACTATCTCTCACCAAAAACCTGGTGGGACTGCACGGTGGCAAAATCTGGGCAACAAGTGAGGGTAAAAACTGTGGCGCGACATTTAGTTTTACATTGCCGGTAGACGCGCAGGCGTAAATGCCAAGTATTCCTGAACGATGATAGGTGTGTTCTCTAACTTCTACTTTTTAAACGACCTTCCTCAAATCTGCTGAAAATCATTTTCCTAAAAAATAGACAGTTATTTCGGAAAATATTTCTGCAAGTAATATCGAGTCTATGAATGACTTAAATTCTACAACTTAATCCTGAACCAACTGCTATCAACGCCGCTAAAATGTTTTCTATTTCCATTAGCAGTCACCTTGGCAATACGCTTCATTTAAAACTTCAATGGGGTGGCAAACATCATAAGGGGTGAGTTGGTTGAACTGCAACCGGCAGCTCAGGCAATCGGTAACGATTCGGTCCGGATTGATTTCATTAATCTTTTCCATTAAACGACTACCGAGCTGAATCGATGGTGTGTGAAAATCCTTTTTGAATCCCATAATACCGGCCATTCCGCAGCAGTAAAGGCTCCAGTCAACCGCCTTGATCTTCATTTCGGGAATCTCTTGCAAGAGACTCATATAGGGCTGTCCGATGTTTTGCTCCCGTAAATGACACGGGGGGTAATAGACAATATTGGTGGCAAACGTTTCGAACTCTTTTTCAAGTTCACCTTGGCGATTCAGCCGGACAATATATTCACCCACGTCAAATATTTTTTCAGCCACTTGAATCCGGTGGTGTGCGTTGATTTCAGAAAAATAACCGTCATCTTTTAAAATACTTTGATAGATGGACTTTTGCAGAGACACGAACTGCTGCGCATTTGATTCGCCTTTGTTCTGATCAACCGGTATTTTTATCTGCGTGTCATCGGCGCCCACTGATAGTTGATATTCTTTCGAGTAATAAGCTCCGGCTTTTAAAACCGTTTTAAAAAAATATCCGCACGTGGGGCAAGAGCACAGGATATCGTAGCCGTCTTTAACCGCTTTAACCAGGTGCTTTACATTCGACGTCACAAATTGCAGTGTCAGATCCCGGTCACCCTCCAACATACTCGGCATTCCGCAGCATTGCTGACTGGGGACATTCACTTCAATATCGTTGCGCTCCAAAACCTGGACGACGGCTTTGGGAACTTCGGGAAAAAGGAACCGGCCGGTGCACCCGGCAAAATAGGCCACCTTTTTCTTCGGGCTTGATAACGCCTTGGGATTGCGTCGCTGCATCCATTGGTCGAAATTTTCTTTGGGAAACAATGGCATGTTTCGTTGGGGATGAACACCGGCCATCGCTTTGAGGGGATTGGCGGTCAGTTTGTTTTGAAACAGATAGTTGACCAAGGGTGGATGGAACCCACAGATTTTACTCACCCGTGCAACATCCTCTAACGTACGTACACCAAACTTCAATCCATCTCTGTCGATCAATTCAGTTTTGGCCTTGATGAGATCGGCCCGAATATTAGGACACGGACACAGCGCACAGAAATTGCACAACTCAACCAGATGCCTGAGTTCTTTGGAAGATATTGCCTCTCCGCTGGCCTGCTCTTTATCCCACAATCGATATAGCTCGGGAAACATCAAGCAACTGGTATCCATGAGATGCCGGCAGACATCACAATCCGCGCAGGCATCGACCACTTTGCGAGCCGTTTCCTCAGCCCTGGCTTTTTCCAATTGGGCTCCGCTCCCCTCTAATCAAATACCTGTGTGGATTAATCCGGCAGCTTGGCGCCCTGCATGTCAGGCAAACGCGCGTTAACACCCACATCGGTTTTGAACCAATGGGTGGTCTTTAGGCAAATTTTTACCAGCATCAACATTACCGGAACTTCAATCAACACGCCCACAACAGTGGCCAGGGCCGCACCCGAAGATAATCCAAAAAGCATGGTGGATGTAGCAATGGCGACCTCAAAATGATTGGAAGCCCCGATCATGGCTGCCGGCGCGGCATCCTCATAGCGCAATTTCAATAGGCGCGCCAGACCATATCCCAACCAGAATATGGTCACTGTTTGGATAAACAGTGGAATCGCTATCCACAAGATGGTCAACGGGTTTCCGGCAATAACCTCCCCTTTGAAAGAAAAGAGTAGCACCAGGGTAATCAACAGTGCGATGATGGTAATGGGGGTTAGCACGTGTAAAAACTTTTCCTTAAACCACGTTTCGCCTTTGGCCGCGATAAGCCACTTGCGGGAAAGATATCCGGCCACCAGAGGCAGTGCCACGTAAATGCCGATGGAGAGCAGCAGGGCCTGCCAGGGAACCGGCAAACGGCCCACGCCCAGCAGGAATCCTCCCAACACGCCGTAAAGCAGCAGCATGGTGAGCGAATTGATGGCCACCATGACCAGGGTAAGCCCGTCATTGCCGCGGGAAAGATAACCCCACACCAGCACCATGGCGGTGCAAGGCGCAATTCCAAGCAGAATGCATCCCGCCAGATAACTGCGCCACAAGGGCACTTCCAACATCTTGATGCCATCCACCAACACCACGGTGCCGGCACCATGGGTGGCGCCTACCGGCAGGTCCAATCCAAACGGCATCTTTACATAATCCATTGCCGTCGGACCGATGAAGCCATAGAAAAGGGTGCCCAGAAAAAACAGGGCAATGGCATACATGGTAAACGGTTTGATGGCCCAGTTGACAAACAGCGTTAAAAATACCGGTTTGCCACTTTTGCCGGCCTTGATAACCTCGCCAAAATCGATTTTAACCATGATGGGATACATCATAAAAAAAAGGCAAATGGCGATGGGGATGGACACCACCGGCGCACCGTTAACATTAATGGCCAGGCTGTCGAGGTAACGGGCCACGCCGGGCGCAA
>JASJAZ010000166.1 GCA_030066785.1 Desulfobacterales bacterium
TAGGGTTCCTGGCAAGGCGTGAAGCGGCGAAAAAGTGGAGCATACACGCAGTATGTGAGCATTTTGAGCCGGTTCACAACACTGCCAGGGGCACTTAGACTTTTTTGAGATACGTTCTACTCAACAATTGCCGTCGTTCTGGCCCCTCGTCCAACACGATTGACAATCAATTGAATAATTCCAAGGGCTATCAATACAATCACAATCAGAAGCAGGCTCATAGCGGCGGCCTGGGCATACTGGCTGTTATCCACAAACCCAAGAATTGCCACTGTGATCAGATTCCAATTGCCGGAAACAACAAAAATAATCGCACTGATGGCTGTCATGGATTTTACGAAACTAAAAGCCAGGCCCGAAAAAAAGGCCGGCGCAATCATCGGGAGGGTAATTTTCCGAAATGTTCGGCCGCTGTTGGCGCCCAAATCGGTGGAAGCCTCCTCAATGGCCGGATCGATTTGATGCAGGGCAGCGATTCCCGCCCGGATACCCACCGGCATATTGCGAAAGATCAGTAAAAAAACGATAATCCAGGCGGTGCCGGTTAAAATGAACGGAAACAGCGCCGATCGCTGATTAAAGGCCAAAATGTAGCCGATACCAACCACAGTGCCCGGCACCGCAAACGTCAGCATGGAGACAAACTCCATGACCCCGCGTCCGATAAAATTCTTGCGAATGATGAGAAAGGCAATAAAGACACCCAGAATCCCGGTGATCGGTGTCGCCAAAGTGGATAGGCTTAAAGAATCAATGATGTAGTCTTTGCCGACTTGAAACATTTCCACGTAATTATGAAGCGTAAGGGTGGCATCGACGCCCCACAGCTTTTGAAATGATCCGTAGATGACCATCCCGTAGAACAGGAAAACAATACCTGTAAATAATAGGCAGAGCGAGTACACCGGCAGCTTGATATACCATTCGAGTTGCTTGATGGTCGCCCCGGTGGGTTTTCCGGTAACCGTGACATAGGATTTGCGCGACACCCAATACTTCTGAAGAAAAAAGGCGGTAACGGTGGGCAGTAATAACAAAATGGCCAAAGTTGAGCCTCTGGAAAGATCATACATGCCGGTAATCTGTAAAAAAGCCTGGACCGACAACACTCTGAAATTTCCAGAAATAACCATCGGGTTGCCGAAATCGGCCATGGATTCGATAAACACCAGCAGCCAGGCGCTGGCAATGCCGGGCACCGCTAACGGCAGGGTCACAGATGAAAATACCTTGGCCCGCGAAGCGCCAAGATCCATGGCGGCTTCCTCCAATGCCGGATCAATGGCCTGCAGCACACCGTGCAAAACCAAAAAAGCAATCGGACCGTAGGCAATGGTTTCAACCAAGACCAAACCACCTAGACCGTAGATGGAGTATTCACCAATGATTTTTTCCACCAGGGGGGTGAGACTGCCCGATCTGCCAAACAGCAAAATGGCGGCGAGGGCAACCACAAACGGGGGTGAAATAATCGGAAAAGTGGCCGTCAATCTAAAAAACCGTTTAAATGGTATCGGGGTTCGGGTAATGGCGTAGGCAAAGACGAATCCAAGCACAGTGCCGGCAGTGGCGGTTAGAACACCCAGGATAATGCTGTTGATAAAGGGTTGATAGTAATAGCGTTTGGCGAAAATTGCCTGATAGTTGGCAAGGTCAAACTGCTTATCAATGGTTAGACTGGCTTTGAAAACCAAAAAAATGGGGGATACGACAAAGACCAATAAAAAATAAAAAATGGCAATAATCGAAACCAGCAGCAGTGGTTCCTTCCATAACAGCCGCAGGTTACCGATAATTTGATGTTGTTTGCCGGTCATACAAATCTCAAGGGGCCTCTCTGGCCCAAATAAAATCCCTGCCACTGGTGACACCAGGGGCAGGGATTAAGTCTTTACCGGTGCTTTCAAAGCCAGCGATTGTCATCAACAGTCCAGTCTGAATACATTCAGGTCAGCGTTACTTGCCGATTCGATCCCGCCACGCTTTAATCATATCGCCTTTATTCTGACCGGCCCAGATATGATCGTACTTAATCAAATTTACCTGATCCAACGTTACCGAGCCCTTGGCCACTTTTGCTTTTGGATTAACCGGCAGTCGATTATATTTCTGAAATAAATTCTGAGCTCTTTCCGTAAAACACCAGTCAATAAATTGCTTGCCAAGTTCTGGCTCAGGGCCACCTTTTATAAGCGATAATCCGCCGATTTCATATCCCGTGCCCTCTTTGGGAAATGTCATCACCACCGGATAGCCTTTATTGACGCCCTTGGCCAAAATATCATGGGAAAACGCAATTCCCACGGCCACTTCCCCAAGCCCCGTCATAGGAATACAACCGGTGCCAGATTTGGTGTATTGATGGATGCTGTTTTTGTCGAATTTTTCCCACCAATCCAAGGTCTTATCAAGCCCCTTCATTTGAATCAGAGTTGCATAGGTCGTGTAAGCCGTTCCGGATGTATAGGGATAGGCCATGGCAACATTTTGCTTAAAGGCCGGATTCATGAGGTCATCCCAGGTGGTAGGGGCTTTAACGCCCTTTTTTTTCAGAAAATTGGTGTTTGAGACAAACCCGATGGCACCCGAATAAAAACCGGTCCAGGCCCAGTCTTTGGCATGCAGGTTACCTGCCAGTGGAAAATCGGTTTTGGGTTTATAAGGGGCCAGTAATCCCTTGGTGGCCGCATTGATGTGGGAAGTATTGGAGCCTGCATGCCACACACTGGCCTGCGGATTGGAGGCCTCGGCTTCCACCCTTGCTAGAACTTCGCCGGAAGACATTCTAACCCAGACGACATCGATTCCGGTTTCTTTTTCAAAGGCTTCAATGTAATATTTGGCCTCCTCGGTATCAAATGCTTCATAAATATGCAGAACCTTGCCAGCGGCATGAATGGTCGTAAACATAGCGCATACGAATACGGCAATTAACAGCAACGTTAGCGTTACTCTTTTCATAAGATCCTCCTTTTTTAATTGATGATTGTGGGAACCTTACTTGAACCTATCTCAAAAATGCATCCAACGCCCAATAGCGTCGTTGTAAGCCCCCTAAAGATGCTGACATACTCCATGTATGCTGCGCTTTTGCGTCAGCTAACGCCTTGCTCTTGAACATGATCTACTATTTTGAGATGGGTTCTTAGGATGTCAACGATAACATCCCTGGGACATGCGACTGTTTGTTTCTGTTCAAATTCTCACCAGTATTTAAAGAACTTTTAGAGTCTGTCCCTTATATCCTAAACTGAATTCGATGATTCAAATTTAATCTGCGTTTGCGATCTCCTCGGAAAAAGGATTGGCCTACGCATTCATCTTAAATAATACGATGTCTAATGTGTAGTTGGTTTCAGTTTGTTCGAGCGTCGTGGGCGCCGGTGATTCCGGTCAACAAACAGGGATAGCAGAACCCAAACACAGCATCAGAGCCAGATCAGTTGAGGATCAGTCAAGTTTAAGGGTTAATTCATCAATATCGAATTTTGCTCATAATCCTAATGAAACGGACTATTCAAATCAGGCAGGAATTTTATGGTGTAACTATGGCCGAAGCGTGTCTGAATGTCAAGACAGAAGCAGATACCACATGGCCGCGCTAATGAGGTGTTAATAGCCAATATTTAATCTTTCATTTCTCAAATCAAGATGCAATTTGATCTGACAAAACGTTGGGTGTCAATACGTTTACACTGTATGCAATTTTTTGGACGAATTATTTTGCAGATAGGCCTAACAAATTCAAAATAAATGCGAACTGGGGGTTCAGGCACGACATCCAAAATTTGGGCACCTGCAAAATATTGAAGGCTGGCGTAAGCATTATACAGTCGGACACTTCGCGAACTATAGCAATTAGTGCTCAAATAACGAGCATCCTTGAGAGCGCTCACAAATTTTGGGGTTTTTTAAGAAGGTTTGATAGATAAAGATTCGTGCCTATTATTCTTTATATTAATGTAGCATTAAGTGTCGCTGTGTCACATTTTCCTTAAATGCAACACTTTTCAAATATATACTCGCAGGATATCATTTAAACGCCTACGATTATTGACAATTCGTTAAGTTCTGATTTTTTTGTTTCTTCATCCGGTGTCACATTTTTTTTAAGATAAATTAATAATTGATTCACGGAAAATACCTGTAATCCTAATAAACTCAATATGCTAAGAGGTTTATAAGGCAGCATTCGAATGATGGCATGTATCTTGTAGCACCTTAATGTTCACACATAATAAGAGGTGCAAAATATGAATGTTCAAAAAAAAGAAGACATCTGCTCAGCAAAACAAATTGCTCAATCTCTCATCGAGACTGCCCGTGAAAATGAAGAATTCTGCGAAGACGATACCTGCTTTTTAGTCTACAGCCTACTCAAGGATTGCGGCTATAAAATCAAAAAAGTTATTAGCGAATCAGAAAACCATTATATCGAGTGCTGAAGATAGGTCGCGCTTTATGATTGATATCAGCGAATTCGTACATAGCCGGACGTTTACTCAAAAAATGTTGGAATCATTGCCATGTGCCCTTCTCGTTTTTAATCAAAACGGCAATGTGCTGGATGTAAACAACGCTTCAAAACGTTTGTTTGGCTCTGTGGCGGTTAATATCGGATCAACGGTTAATTTGGGATCTTCGCTGAATTGCCTGAATGCTTATGAAAATAAGGGTGCATGTGGCAGTGAAGACTGTTGTCGCCAATGCGAGGTCCGTAATCTGGCTATGTCCAGTATCGCAAGAGATGAATACCAAGAATCCACCACTCAGTTTCAAGTCATAACAAACGGTCAAATCAAAGAGACAATCCTGTCATTAACCGCGACACCTTACAAATACCGAGGGGAAAAATTCTGCGTTGCAATCATTGAGAACTTGAGCGCGAGCGTGCCACAAGCCGTAGCTGACCCGAATACAGGTTTTCATGGAATAGTTGGAAGAAATGAAAAAATGCTGGATCTTTATGACACCATTCGACAGATCAGATCTTCCAGCGACCCCGTTCTTATACAAGGCGAAAGCGGCACAGGAAAAGAGTTAGTAGCTTTAGCTATCCATCAGGAAAGTACAAGAGCCAGAAGACATTTTGTTCCTGTAAACTGTAGTGCCTTGCCGGAGGGCTTGCTTGAATCCGAAATGTTTGGCCATGTTAAAGGAGCATTTACGGGTGCCACTTACAACAAAAAGGGTCGGTTTAAAATCGCAGATCGAGGAACTATTTTTCTCGACGAGATTAGTGAGATGAGCCCTTCGATGCAGGCGAAATTATTAAGAGTGATCGAGACCGGGAATTACGAACCGGTAGGCAGTGACCAGACGGTGTCTGTAAATGCCCGTGTGATCAGTGCAACCAATTGTTTGCTGGAAACAGAAATAGAAAAAGGGCGTTTTCGACGCGATCTTTATTATCGATTATGTGTAATACCAGTTTTGCTCCCACCGTTGCGGGCTCGAAAAGATGATATTTCTCTTCTTGTTGATTTTTTTCTTAAAGAATTTGCCTATGAAAAACGCCGGAGAAAAATGAAATTGTCTAAAGAAGCAATTACGTTTCTTGAAAATTATAATTGGCCTGGCAACGTTCGTGAATTGCAAAACATCCTTAAATACGCGGCAGTAAAATGCCAGGATAATTTAATAAGTCCTGAACACTTTCCCTATTATCTTTTTACAAAGAATATCCACCAGACAGTCCCGCGACGGCGCAAGCCCAAGCTTGATATTGCTGAAGTGGCCGATGCTCTGCGAAAAACAAAAGGCAATAAACGTTGGGCTGCCCAAATTCTTGGTGTTTCAAGATCGACCCTTTACAGATTTTTCGATAGACAAAGCAATTCAAACAAAGGAATGTGATTGATTTCATAGAGCTTTAAATCGACTTAATAGTTGATGACACTCAAGGTGCTACGAACTTAATTCAGAACCAGGGGATATTTAAATCATGATTTTATAACTAAGAAAATTAAAACAGAGGATTGGTGAAAAAAATGTTTCAAAAAATCATTCTGGCTTTTAAATTTAGTAACGCCTGCCGATCAGCACTCGAAAAAGCAATAGCATTGGCAATGGAGGACGACGCTGAGCTTTTAATCTTTCATGCCTTGGACTATCATTTGAAAGATAGGGATGGTCAAGATCCAAAATTAATTGAAATTACACAGCAAATGGAACATAAATTCGAAACCGAGATAAAACCTCATCTTGCCGACTTTCCCAAGTTTAAGTTCGGATACTCTCCTACTGATCCAGGACTGGAAATATGTAAAATTGCCCACTCAACCCAAGCAGACCTTATCCTCGTCGGGTGTCATGATGAACCTGATAGACAAAGTGTGGCTAGGCTTGATTATGTGGGTATGACGATTCTTGAACAGGCGCCCTGTCCAGTCATGCTTGTACCGCCTTAATTTAGCAAAGCTTGCTTTATCTTCCATTCCCCGATAACAAATTTTTCGCGCGCTCTCAAAGATTCAATTAAGGCACATAAATTGCCATTACGATAATTGGCGACTTACCTCAGCATGCCTGAAAAATCTATGAACCTTCCAAACTTTCGACTCAGGCACGACATATCTAGTTTTAGGCAAGCCATAACTGATTACATTGGTTGGTGACATATATAAATTGGTTTTTCTTCCAAATTATGTATCAAGCACTTAAAACCCCATTTTGAATTAATCCCATCACTCTCCATCAGGCCATCCAAAATTGAACAATTCTATCAATTTGACATCTACCACATTGGGGCATAATTTTTTGATAAATATAAAACATCCCATATAGAACAATCTGATTATCTTACAATTTCGCATCAACAAGCTTCCAGATATTGTTTGCTACATTTTACAAGTGCTTTCCGAAAGGAGGTCATAAAAATGGAGCTCATGGTGAGCCCTAAGTTGGATTTGTTAATGCAATCATCAGCTTTTGCTAAGGGTTGGCGGGTAAAGCTCATGCCAAATGGTTTGAGCTTTTTTATATTTCGAGCTTTCCCCTAAAATTTAAGACGCAATGGGAGATACAAAATGCAATGCCCAAAATGCCAATTTGAGGATCGGGAAAGCCTGGCTTGAACAGGCAAATACGGTCATCGAATATTTACAATAAGAATATTTTTACCTCATTTAGTCTTTAATGATCAAAATTATTGGACGAAATTCAATTCCCTTAAAACCATTAGTTTACATCAGGTAGACAAAATGGAATCAATTACGACCAATTCCCAGGCAAATTCTGGAGCCAAACCGCGTACGATTGCAGAACGCCTGTCGAAGGCAGCTCGGGCGAAATTTATTGGGAGACAAGCCGAGATTTCGATTTTACTAAATGCGATTAACGCAGATGAATTGCCTTTTGTTGTTGCTTTTCTACATGGCCCTGGAGGTATTGGTAAGTCCTGGCTTCTACGATCGATAGTGGACAAGGTTGGGGCGAAAGCGCTAACGGTGAGTCTGGATTGCCGTGAAATCGAACCAACTCCGGATGGATTCATTTCCTTTTTAAATAAGTTATTGGGTGCTGCGGTATCAGCCAGTGATCTGAACTCAATTATCAGCAGTCTGACAACGCTGGATAAAAGAGCAATAATTTGCCTGGATACTTACGAGACATTTGGTTTAATGGACACCTGGCTCCGACAGGATTTTATACCCGAACTGCCGGATAATATATTTATCATTATCGCCGGTCGAGAAGCACCGAATCCTGCATGGTTTACTACACCCGGGTGGCAGGATTTGTTCAGGGAAATTGAGCTGCACGGATTTTCTGATGAGGACGCAGACGCAATGCTCGGGACCAGAGGTTTGACCACCTCTCAGATCAGAAAGGTCAAAAACTTCGCAAAAGGCTATCCGCTCGCTTTAGAATTGGCCGCTGCAGCCAGTCGTGCTCAGCCGGATCTCGAAATCAAAAGAGGCCCTCCGCCGAAAGTGCTGGAACAACTAACACAGGTTTTTCTGAAGGGGCTTCCAACTGACATAACAGAAGCGGTTCAGGCGTCATCCTGTGTCAGAAGAGTCACCGAACCTCTACTCAAGGCGCTACTTGAGCGCTCAGACATAGATGATCTATTCAAGGATATACAGTCACTTCCTTTCATCGATGCCACAGCGGACGGCTTTATCTTTCAAGATGTCGTACGCGATTCGATTTCAGCGGATTTATCCTTGCGCTGCCCTGAGCGCTACCAAACATATCGAAAACGCGCATACGCCTATTTCACAAGTGCATCCCATAGAGCTGCAGCAAATACTTTATGGCAGTATACGGCTGATTTGCTTTACATGATTGAAAACCCTGTCGCCAGAAGTGCCTTTTTTCCGGAAGGTGGCTCTGATCTGCGGGTAGAGCCGGCCAGCGCCAGAGACGCAGGCTTCATCCGCGAGATCACCAAGGCATGGGAACCACCGGAAATATCCCGATTTATCGAGGCATGGTGGCATATCCATCCCGAAATCTTTCACATTGTTAAAACCCCAGACGATGTGTCCCAAGCCTATTATATTATTTTTGAACCCGGAGATGTTGATAGAGAATTGCTCAAAAGCGATCCCTTCACATCTGCATGGCTAAAGCACCTTGAAGCCGATCCCGTGGAGAAGGATGAAAGAGTTCTGTTTTTCCCAAGATGGCTTGATCGCAGCAGCGGTGAAAATCCTTCGCCTGCCGTGAGCGCATGCTTTTTGGACATCAAGCGGATTTACATGGAAATGCGTCCAAGCCTAAGGCGGATTTATTGCCCTGTGAAAGACCTCTCGATATTCGAACCCATTCTTTTCCCGCTTGGTTTTACAGCCATTGAGTCTGCCGATGTATCTATCGGCGGAATTTCTTATCAGACGGTAATGAATGATTTCGGCCCATCGAGCATTGACGGTTGGCTTGCGAAAATTGCAGGCCAGGAGCTTGTCTTAGACCTTCGTGCAAGTTATGGCAGAAAGCTTATAACCGTTTTGTTTACCGATATCGTTGATTCGACAGCAAAGGCAGTCGCTTTGGGAGATACAAAGTGGCAGCAGCTGCTTGAGAAGCATCATTTACTGGTACGAGAGGAGCTTGCTACGCTTAAAGGTCGCGAGATCGATACCGCGGGGGACGGATTCTTTGCCATTTTTAACAAACCGGCCAATGCCATCAAATGTGCAACAGCTGTACGCGCGTCTGTTGCCAAGCTGGGTATCGATATCCGCGCTGGTCTTCATCTCGGTGAGTGTGAAATAAGCGATGATGGCGTACGTGGGATTACCGTTCACATAGGTGCTCGTGTTGCATCTAAAGCGCGATCTGGCGAAATTTTTGTCTCCAGTACATTGAAAGATGCAATCGCGGGTTCCGATTTTCGCTTCGAAAACCGTGGTTTGCACAAGCTCAAAGGCATTCCAGGCGATTGGAGCCTCTTCGCAATAAAAATGTAGTCATCTTTCAAAAAAACACATTCATCGGTGATTTATGAATTATAAGGATATCAAACGCAAACTTACCGCCATCCTTAGCGCTGATGTGGAAGGCTACAGCCGCCTGATGGGCCAGGATGAAGTGAGTACCATCCGTACGTTGAAGCGGTACAAGGACGTTATCACCAAAATCGTCCTGAATTACCGCGGCCGAGTGATGGATGCTCCGGGTGACGATCTGTTGGCTGAGTTTGTCAGCGTGGTAAATGCGGTGCAGTGTGCGGGTGAGATCCAGTGTGAGATCGCCGAATGCAACGATAAGCCAGGCCAGGAATGCAAGATGCGCTTTAGGATTGGGGTGAACCTGGGCGATATTGTTGAGGAGGATGGTCGGATTTATGCTGATGGGGTTACCTAATCCACACTTTGGCTGAAGTTTAGATGTCGGTGCAATGCTAAAATTGTATTGTCCCCTTATTTTTGAGCGTTTACGAAGGCTGCAATTTTAGACTGATTAAAGAAATATATAAAAATTTCAATGGGATCTAAAAGATTCGACTCAGGCACGAGGTCTAAAAAAAATTTAGGCTCAAAAAAGAGTGTATTAGCCTTTCTAATCTGCAACATCCCATCAACCTTCCACGATAAGATATTCCTTTTTGTTCCCGCTTGAAGTTTTTCTAATTAGAACTAAATTTGGATAATTGTTTGTTACAAATTGAATATAGTATCTGAAATAGTAATAGGAGGTTATTATGATCTTTCCAAGAACCTTTTCTCATATAGGCCTGTCCGTTACCGATCTTGAAAAAGCTGTAAAATTTTATACAGAAGTATTTGGATTCTATGTAATAATGCCGCCGACGGAAATCACCGAAGACGATAGCGCTATCGGAGTAATGTGCAACGATGTTTTCGGCAAAGGATGGGGAAGTTTTAAAATCGCACACATTTCGACCGGCGATAAAATCGGTATTGAGATTTTTGAATTTTCTAATGCTGAGGATCCTGAAGACAATTTTGAGTACTGGAAAACAGGGATTTTTCATTTCTGTATTCAGGACCCTGACATTGAGAGCCTGGCTGAAAAAATCGTCGCGCATGGCGGCAAGCAGCGCATGCCGGTTCGAGAGTATTACCCCGGTGAAAAGCCATACCGAATGGTGTATTGTGAAGACCCCTTCGGTAATATCATCGAATTATACAGCCATAGCTACGAATTGACCTATTCGACTGGTGCTTACCAGGACGCTACAGCCTAAATTGAGCAGAAGCTGGCTTTTATTGCGCTACAGGTTTCATATGTGAGGCCAAAATAAATAAGGATATAATTATGAAAAAATCAATCGGATCCAAAGCATTAATTTACCCATCTCCTGTTTGGTGTGTAGGTTCCTATGATAAAAATGGAAATCCTAACGTTATGACAGCATCTTGGGGAGGCATTTGCTGTAGTAAACCTCCAGCAGTTACAATTTCGCTTCGGAAAGCTACTTATACCTACAATAACATCATGGAAACAAAAGCTTATACTGTCAGTGTGCCATCTAAGAACTATGCTCGGGAGGCAGACTTTTTCGGCCTAATCTCAGGAAAGAAAACCAATAAATTCAAAAAAACCGGCCTCACTCCGGCTATAGCTGATACAGTAAATGCTCCTTATGTAGACGAATTTCCGATGGTGATAGAATGTAAAGTAATTCATACTCTTGAGATTGGATTACACACCCAGTTTATTGGGGAAATATTGGATGTTAAGGTTAATGAGGCGATCCTGGGAGAAGGAGGGCT
>JASJAZ010000039.1 GCA_030066785.1 Desulfobacterales bacterium
CTTGAACATCTTAATAGTCCGGACCAAATTGGTGACTTTGGCGATACATAAATGTTCCAGGCTTCCGGCTGAAATTTTCGAAACCGTCGGAGACGGCTGGGCCGCACGATCCTTCGGAAGCACTAATCCATCAGAACCCACACAAGCAGCGGTGCGCACCAGAGCCCCCAGATTGTGTGGATCCATCAGGTTGTCTAAAATTAGAAAAAAAGCATTGTTTGCACGCCTGCCATCCACCTTAAGCATATCCGCCCAGTCAGTTAGCGGCAAAGGGCTGACCATTGCCGCAACACCCTGGTGCTGTTTACTGCCAGCTAAATGCGCGATTTGCGCCGAATCCATATGTTTGGTGGGAATTTTTAATTGTGCACTATGATCAAGAATTTCTTTTAGACGGTGTGATGATTTCTGAGGATCCGCATACACCGTATATATTTTGCGGCGACCGGCACGCAACGCCTCTCGCACTGGGTGAATGCCGTAAAGTGTTTCTGTTTTCACCGAGCTGTTCTTCCTTATTTGGGCGCCGCCTGCCCGGACTGATAACCGGCAATGATTCTTTTCAATGCTTCAACGGTGTCATCCAGGTCGTCATTTACGACTGAATGACGGTACATTTTTTTTTGCCCCATCTCTTTTTGGGCTGCCCGCAGACGTCGTTCAATCGCTTGGGCATCATCGGTGGCCCTGGCCGTCAAACGCGTACGCAGGGCTTTGAGGGATGGTGGTGCAATAAAGATAGTAATCGCTTGCGGATACCGCTTTAGCAATTGAATCGTACCCTGCACATCAATATCAAGCAGGATGGCCTTGCCCGCCTGCAGCGCCTGATCAATAACTTCGGCGGAAGTGCCATAAAAATTGCCATAGACCTCGGCCCATTCCGCCCACAAATCTAAGTTGATACGTCGAGAAAATTCCATTCTGCTGATAAAAAAATAGTCGATACCATCTTGCTCATCACGTCGCGGTTTGCGGGTCGTGTAGGAAACCGAATACAGCATTTCTGGAAAGTGCTTGCGAACGGCACGGCAAAGGGTCGTTTTGCCGGCACCCGACGGCGCGGATATGATAAAAAGCTGTCCCTGGTTTGCCGAGTGAGCCTCAGGAGCAGAGGGTTTGTCTATGGGGCTAGTTGATCGCATTGACGCTTTGATTATGGGGTTTCTCTGAGAGCGGCAAACCGCTGGGAGATGGTTTCGGCTTGTATTGCCGACAGTACGACATGATTGCAGTCCGTAATGATAATCGAACGCGTCCGGCGGCCATGGGTGGCATCGATCAAGCGACGCTCTTCTTTAGCCTCATCCTTTAGGCGTTTCATGGGCGCTGAATTTGGAGAGACAATTGCGACCACCCGATCAGCCACGACTGAACTGCCGAACCCGACATTTAATAACGTTTGTTCCATATGTCCCCCTGAAATATTTTTGCAAAGCTGTAAAGTGATTTTCCCGCTCGGCAAACCATGGCGGCACACCTATTTTTTTCTATGCCATCAAACCGTATTCCTTGATGCAGTGAACCATTTGTCACAAAGCGCTTTTGAAGTTTATTCCACATTCTGCACCTGTTCTCGCAATTTTTCGATTTCAGCTTTCACGTTTACGATGATATGTGACAGCGCGGCGTTGCCCACTTTCGCGCTCATGGTATTAAATTCGCGATTAAATTCCTGCAGTAAGAAATTTAATTTGCGCCCGGCGGGCTCATCGGATTGCATGATTGTCCGAAATTGTGCCAGGTGGCTTTGGGCCCGTGTGATTTCTTCGGTGATGTCGCTGCGATCCGCAAGAAAAGCGGCTTCCTGGGCAATGCGTGCTGGATCGATCTCGACCAAACCACGCGTTAAGCTCGTGATGCGTTCCTTGAGCCTTTCTTGATAAATTGGCACTAAATTGTTGGCGTCTTTCTCGATGGTAGCGACACTATTTTCAATGTGGTCTAACCGTTTTTTCATATCATCGGAGATGAAATCACCTTCTTTTTTTCGCATGGCCACGAGATCCACCATGGCCACATTGATACTTGCTTGAATAACATGCCAGTCCTTGTCTAGATCACTGATGACTTCCGCTGGTTGGACGAAACCGCCGGCGCCTAAAAATTGTTCGATGGCAATCTCGGAAGAAAGGTTTAGCTCCGTTTTAAGCTGGGTCAGGATATCGTAATAGGCTTTTGCTTTGGTAACATCCAATTCAAATGCCACGGCACCTTCAGTTTCATTTTTAATTGAAATCCTTACTTCAACACGCCCGCGGGTTAGATGGGTCGCAATCAAACTTTTAACGCGTTCCTCTAAAGACATATAAATCTGGGGAATCCTCGTCACGATATCCAAATATTTGCTGTTGAAAGATCGGATTTCTACCTGCACGGACATCTGGTTTTCCGATTTCTCAGCCCTTGCAAAGGCGGTCATGCTTTTAATCATTTTTCAGTCAACACCGTTATTGCTGTTTTCGGATCATTTACGCAACCTGCCTGAGATCTTCAATATATTTGCGGCGAACTCTGCCAAGAAACACAAGCATGGACTCATCGGCATAATCGGGATAGGTCCACGGCAGTGATTGGAATGCTCCTTTTTGAAAAATAAGGGTTAGATCCGCATAAATTTGCTGGCCGATGTAGATTCGATGGGTAAAATTTTTACCGCTGGCCAATACAAATCGCTCGAGCAGCATATAACCGGGATCAATGTTAACCTGCCGGTTCGATTGTCTGGCAAACTTGTTTTCCACATTGTTGGTGTGCAGTTTAATATCGGCAAGATCAGTTTGGGCAATCAAATTTTTAAAGGCCAACATGCGCCTGAACAAAGGCGCCCCCATTTCCTTGGCATAATAGGTGGTAAAGTCAAAGGCCAACCACGGGCTGACAATATCAATTAGACCGTGCTGTTCGCAGAGGTTTTGGACGACCGGCTTAAGCAATTGGCGGTCTTGCATGAAGAGCCCTACAACCAGTTTGGCCGGTTTCGGTGGCTGAGGACGGCTCATGGGTGCTGGTGGTTGCTAATGCCAAACCTAAGGTTCAATCGGTTGGGCTTCATCGATCAACATAATGGGAATATCATCTCTAATTTCATACATCAGCTTGCAGGAATCACAAATCAAACCATCTTGCGTTTCGTTCAAATAGATAACCCCCTTACATTGCGGGCAGACTAAGATATCAAGCAATTCCTGACTGATGGCCATATCTATATCCTTTCATTAAATAAAATTTCCCAGTATGAAATCATGGTCTCTATATCAGACTAAGCGATCGCATGCAAAAAATAAAATTCACATCAGCAAGTCGAACACTAAAAAAAAGCTTTAACGCTTCAACAATCAAAGCTTTTAGCTGGGGTATTTTTCAAATTGACAGTTCAACGCCCACTGTAATAAACAGCGGGCTGTTGGATGCATCCATGCGCTGAATTAATGGTTTAAATAGAAGGTTTCGATGAAAACGCCCCCCGTAAATTTTGGGTTTATACCAGCTCGATACCAATCAAAACGTTTCCCAGGCAAACCACTGGCCGATATTTGCGGGAAACCGATGATATGGCATGTTTATCATCGGGCAATACAGTGTCCGCACTTAGACAGGGTAACATTGGCCACCGATGATGAACGTATTCAGACGGCTGCAATATCCCTTAATATTCCCGTTATAATGACCCGCAGGGATCACCCCACCGGTACCGACCGAATTCTGGAGGCCGCTGAGATATTAGAGGTGCCCAATGAAGCGGTGGTGGTTAATATTCAGGCCGACGAACCTTTGTTGGATCCTGAGACTATAACCCAATTGCTGTTGAAATTTGCCGATCCATCAATTCAGGTAGCCACACCGGTGGCCCAACTGAATCCCGCGCAGGCCCAAGATCCCAATGTAGTGAAAGTCGTCATCGACAATGGTGATTGCGCCCTCTATTTTTCACGGGCACCCATACCCTATTCATTCGGTAAACCGAACGTGCCCTTTTACGGACATATCGGTGTCTATGCTTTTCAGATGCAGGCATTGAAAGCGTTTGGTCGTTTTGGTCCTTGTCATCTAGAAACCATTGAAAAGCTGGAACAGCTCAGGTTTCTTGTAAATCATATTCCGATTCATGTGGTTAAAACCACTCAGCAGGATTCGGGCATCAATCGGCCGGCTGATTTAAAAAGAGTCTCTGCCATCATTCGGTCGCGTATTTAAAAATCGAAAGATCCGGCTCACCCCTTCTTCCAAAGCCCTAGTATCCAGATCGTGTCATCGTCCCCAAATGCTTACAGATATAATCTTGCTGACAAATACAGCCCGTAAAAAATGGGCGTGTGAACAAGCTAACCATATGTTTTGTAACAGTTTTTCATTTTGTTTGAATATGCCCTTGACCTTTTTCTAAGGTTTGCATTCATCTCAGGGGTGTGATAATCTCCGTCCAATTTTGACCCTATGTCATGACTTAAAGCATCCCTAAGCGGTTGAATTGAAGCATTTAAAGAAAGAGAAAGTAAATCGTATGAGCACTCCAGAAACCAATGAAAC
This sequence comes from Desulfobacterales bacterium, assembly GCA_030066785.1. GTDB lineage: Bacteria > Desulfobacterota > Desulfobacteria > Desulfobacterales > JASJAZ01 > JASJAZ01. Next base: position 4,531 of record JASJAZ010000039.1, read on the forward strand.
TCAGCAACCCACTGAACGCATTTTACTTGTTGACGACAATCCCACAAACTTGCAGGTACTTTACCAGACGCTGGATGGTCGCGGCTACCATTTGCTGGTGGCTAAAAATGGCCAAGCGGCCCTGGCTGTTGCCCGCAAAGCCGATCCGCATTTGATTCTTTTGGATATTATGATGCCGGATATAGACGGCTACGAGGTGTGTCGCCAGCTTAAAGCTGATGCCGCCACCCAAGAAATTCCCATTATTTTTCTATCAGCTCTCAGTGATACCGAAGATAAAGTGAAAGGTCTAGATTTGGGAGCGGTTGATTACATTTCAAAACCATTTCAACCCGACGAAGTCATCGCGCGCGTCAATACCCATCTGACCATTGACCGGCTGCGCCGTGAAGTACAAACGCAAAAAGATGCCCTTGAAAACGAACTTGAAACCGTAGCCCAATTGCAGCTCACATTGCTGCCTAGAAAGCTTCCTGACATTAACAATTTAGCGCTGGGTGTCTATTACGCCACCAGTCGCTATGCCGGCGGCGATTACTACGATATTATCCAATTGCCGGACAATCGATGGGGATTTCTGATCGCCGATGCAGAGGGCCACAGCGCCCGTGCCGCTGTCAGCATGGCTATGACCTGCACACTGTTTCGATCTTTGCCTGGGCCCTCCGATGATCCCGCGCAAGTGCTTCAATACGTGAATAAACATCTATGCGAGGTTATCGGCAACAGCTTTGTGACCGCATTGTTTGCGTTGTACGATCCTGCTACGCGCAAAGTCCAAATGGCTCGTGGTGGACACCCGCCGCCGATTTTGTATCGGCCGACTACCGGCGAGGCTAAGCCGGTTGAAAGTAAAACGGTGTTTCCCATGGGAATCGATCAATATGATCAGATTCCGGTAACTGAATTTGAATTAGCCGCCGGAGACCGTCTTTTATTTTACACCGATGGCCTGACCGAACAGCATAATACCAATGGTGAATTATACGGTGAAAACCGTCTGTGTGAAAAATTGGCCAGCCTTGACAGTGACGATCCCCAGGTCATTGCTGAAGCCATTAAGGACGATGTGGCCCGTTTTTCAGCCGGTCTGCCTGTGGAAGATGACCAGCTCATTTTTATGGGTGTGGCCCGCTGATTCTATCGGTGGCAGGGTAAACCAAAAAATTTCAAGGGATTATCGCATGTATCAGACCAAACGGCACCCACTTCTGTGGTTAGTGGTAGTGATTCTGTTTTGCATTTCGCCGCCAGCGGTAATGGCACAGGATACAAAAAATTTGACCATAGTCGCAGGCGCCGGACCCGGCTTTGCGCCTGATTATGAAGGTTCGGATAGTTACGAGTTGGTACCAATCGTTTTTGCGCGCGCCGACTGGAGCAGCGGGCGCTATATTCATTTTCAAGATCTGACCTTAAGCGCCAATGCTATTGCCAGTAAAACGTGGGAAATCGGCCCTGTGGTCCGCTACCGCCCCAAACGAGATGACGTGCACAACAGCAAGGTCGATGATCTGGATGAGGTCGATGCCGCAGTAGAAATCGGCGGTTTTGTCGGTTTTAACATCAAAGAGTGGCGCTTTAGCTTAGAGGCCGTCCAGGATGTTGCCGACGGTCATGATGGGGCGCTAGTCGCTTTTAGTATAGACTATGTATTAGATTTTTCGGAAAAGATAGATTTTTTCGTATCTGCTTTTACAACCTATGCTGATGATGACTATATGCAAAGCTATTTTGAAGTCGACCGCCGCGATGCGGCCCGAAGCGGACTTGATGAATATAATGCCGACGCAGACTTAAAAGATGTTGGCGCCAGTTGGATGGTTCGCTACGACATTTCAGATAAATGGGATTTTACGGGCACGCTCAAATACACACGGCTATTTAACGATGCCAAAAGCACGCCCATTGTTGATGATGAGGGCGACCCGAATCAGTATTCCGGCGGTATTGCCGTTGTGTATTCTTTTTAAAAGCCCGCTGATAACTGCCCGTGGCTTCATACCAACCTGCTCAAAATACGATTCCTTCTGTAAATTCAAATGATGTTATCAGGCGATATCATAATCGGAGTCCTTTGCTCACGAATCTTCACCAAAAAAAAGCCCCGCCGTATTTGGCGGAGCTTAAATTGCTAGTATCTGAATTATCAATTAATTCGAATATATTGCGCCCGTTATAACCTTAATGCCCTCAATTCCTATTCATTAATTTTTTTCTGCATGTTGGAGACATAGGCATCTCGAATCGCCTGGTAGGGATCCACGGCCATTTCTTTTAAACTTTCATATTCACCGATTCGAAAGGTAAACTCATTGACCTTTTCGTAAGCAGGCACGCCGTATTTGATGTACCAATCCTGGTTCCATAATATCCAGGTCATTGGATCCAGCGCCATATCACCCACCAGTCCAAACGTATCACGGAAAGTGGAGGGTCCAAAAATCGGCCATGTGAGGTAAAATCCATTGCCGATTCCCCAATAACCCAACGTCTGCGCCGTCGATTCAGCCGGTGGATTGAGGCCGGGATTATCCTTGACAATATTAAACAGCCCAGCCGCCCCAAAGGTACTATTAACACAAAAACGCCAAAATTCCTGCGCACCACGATCGATTTTGCCCTGCAAGACACTGTTTACGAACCGAATCGGCATCCGGATATTGTAAAAGAAATTGCGAACACCGGTTCTGAAAAATTGGGGGGTGATGGCCTTATATCCCTGTGCGGCAGGTTTCAGTAACCAGAAATACAACTTATCATTGAAATGAAACCAGATAACATTAAAGCCATATAGCGGGTCGGCAACCGTGATCCCCGGCTCATCCTCGATTTCATCCAAAAAATCCATATCATCATCGGCATAGGGATCATCTTCTTCGGCTGCTTTCTCAGAAGCCGCCAGAAAAATCGAGGCGGTTTCGGTATCAGCAGGGATTAACGGTGATGATTGTGCCCGTGCAGCAGGGGGTAAATATAAAGTTTGAAGAATAAACAGAGCCGCCAGCAAGCAAATCCCAAAAGTGCCACGCTTCATAATATCAATCCTTATCCATTTATCGGTGTTAAAAGCATTAATAGAATTATCAACTTCTGAGGACCGCACCATTTCTAAAACCGATTATATGTCAGAGATAATCACATCAATCAATTTAGATATAGGTTCGCTATTATATTCGCGTTTAAAGCTGCCTGCTTTTTACTTCCAGTTAACCAAACTCCAGCACGTGATCTAAATATTTTATTTGAAGGCAACCGCCAGTTGAGCTGTCATTTGCTTGCCAAGGCTGCGATTGCCCCACTACTATAAATCAACTTTTAAACGTTGAGAGATTCTGCAGGGCTATTTTTTCACATCGCCAAAGGCATATTTGCTGATCAGATCCCCCAAATCGATGGGCGATTCGGTTTCGGTAATGGTGTCGCCGCTTTTCAGCAAATCACCCCCGCCACCGGCATCAATGCCGACATATTTATCGCCGATCAGACCCTCGGTTTTAATGGAAGCAATGGCATCATCGAAGATTTGAATGTCTCTTTTGATTTTTAACTCGACAATCGCGACCTGAGCATCCTGATCCATTTTAAAACCGGCCACCGAGCCGATTTCCAAGCCCAGCATATTAACCGGATTGCCGACCCGTAAACCGGTGACGGTATTGAACCGGGCAAACAACGAATAGGTATTATCTCCCAAGAACCCGACGTTTCCAAGTTTTACCGTCATATACCCGATACAAAACATCCCAATGACCACGAAAATGCCGACCACTGTTTCTTTAGAATACTTTTTCATATAACTTAACCTCCGGTTTTACATTCAAAGCGAGCAATGGGTTTTTGATTAAATCTGGCAAATTCCATGACGGACTCAATCTCAATTTGCGGTTTGCCCTGAGCCAGTCCGGCAGAAATATTAACTTCAATGCAGCCTTCCGAGGGCTTTTCACCCGTAATCAGCGACCCGAGATCCGGCATTCCGTGTTCCTGGAAATCCTTGGTAAAATCTTCCATAATGCGCTTGGCTTCCTCAAGATCCGAGTACGGCAGCACCGTTGCATATTCATTGATGGTCTGCCGGGAGGAAAATCCCCCGACAGCGCCAAAATGTTTGTTGATATAAGAACCCAGGGATCGAATGATCTGCTGGGCGACATCATGACCCAAAGCATCACTGATGCCGTCCATGCCTTCCAACACAAAAACAGCCACAGCATAGGAGGCATCTGGTTGGCGTTTGCTCAGATCGCTTTGATAGCGAACTTTAAAATGGCGCCTGGAATACAGCCCGGTCAATTCTTCCCCCAGACTTTCAAGACTGGTAATCAGTTCATCGCGAAACGGATGATCAAGGGCTTCAAAGGCCTCCGGGTCGCCTTGAAATACAATTTTGCGATCATAAAGGGCCAGTATACGGTTGGATATGAAATACACATCCGGAATTTCGTGGCTGATCATAAGGGCGGTAAACCCGAAGCGCTTCTGGTATTCGGCCACCATACTCAAAATGGCATTTTTACGGATGGGGTCCTGCCCGGTAGTGGGCTCATCAAACAGCACGATATTCGGATCAGTCACCAGGGCGCGTGCCAGCGCGGTGCGCTTTTGCATGCCGCCCGAAATCTCCGACGGGTATTTATCAAACACTTCGGTCAGTTCGGTTTGTTCGATGCGGGCCATGGCCTTTTCTTTAATCTCTTGTTTTTTTAATTTCGTCGTGTACTTCAAGGGCATGGCTACATTTTCAAAGACTGTCATCGAATCAAACAGCGCATTGTTCTGGAACATGTAGCTGATCTGTCCAATATATTCATTCCATTCCGCTTTACTCATCTGATCAATGGCTTTTCCGCGGTATAGAATTTGGCCTTCATCGGGCTTAAGCATACCAATGATATGCTTGAGCGTCACACTCTTACCCGTTCCGGATAGACCGATAAGGGTGGTAACTTCGCCCTCATAAATGGAGAAATCGATGCGATTCAATATGTTGCGAGTGCCGAAGGTTTTGCTCACGCCCTTAAATTCAATTAACGGTTCCCTCTGGGTATCCATGGCATTTCCTAAATGATAAAAGAAGTTACAATGTAATCTGAGACCAGGATCATCACACACGAAAAGACAACTGCTGATGTAGTGGACAGGCTGACGCTTTTGGCGCCATAGCTGTCAGTGCGCATGTGGGTGAAAAAACCCTGAAAACAGCAGATAGTGACAACCAGGAGGCCGAAGACAATGGATTTGTAATAGCCCCCCATAATGTCATCCATCTGGGTGCTGGACACGACCCGGAAAAAGTAAGTACCGGAATTGACACCCAGCAGCAGGCATCCGCTGACCCAGGCGCCGAGAATGCCGATCAGGTTAAAAAAGGTAGTTAAAATCGGAAAGCTGATAATTGCTGCCGCGATACGCGGGCTGATCAGATAGCCCAGCGGATCGATGCGCATGGTGGAAAGCGCGTCGACCTGTTCTGAAATTCGCTGGATGCCGATTTCGGCGGTCATGGCCGAACCTGCCCGGGCCGTGATCATGATAGCAGTCAACACCGGTCCTAACTCCCGGATCAATGTCAGGGCAATGGCCGTGCCCAGGACGCCGACGGACCCGAATTTAACCAGAACGAAATACAGCTGCAGTCCCAGCACCATTCCGGTGAAAAAACCCACCAGCATTACAATCTGAGCGGATTTGGCGCCGATAAAATACAACTGCTGAATAATTTCCGGGATGGCTTTAATACGGAAAATCATAAAAAAAGACCGGAAGAAAAAAATCGCCATGGCTCCCAGATTGTTGTTCAGGCGGAGGGTCCTGCTGCCAAACAGATTAAAAAATGAGGTTATCTTGCCAACGGACGGTTCGGTTGCACTAATTTCTGCTGTATCCTGCGCGCTGCTGTCGCTAGCCATTGCCTACAATCCTTTGGTTGGGTTTAAGAAGGGTAATCAAAAAGATAGAAAAGTTCTTGGCAATTTATTAAATCAGCATACAAATTTTAACTTTTTAGACTTATCAGTTTTAAAATACAAGGTTTTTTTTCAGCAATGCCGACGTTCTAAATAACATCTAATATTTATGAAAAACCTCAATCAGAATAATATGATGGTAGATTTATCAGGCTGGTGCAAACGAAGCCAAAGAACGTTTTGAAACCATTAATAAATAATGCGATGCTTGTGTACTAAATTTAGGATAAACAAATCGCGTTTAGGGGCGGATGGTTTCTGCAACACACTTAAATCATTTCTTTATTTGCCAATGTTGCCGTTCATCGGCCTGCCAATTTCGAAATCAATATCCAACTTAATTGCGAGACGGTTTTGAATAAATAAACAATAGCTTGGTGGGACCGATTTTGATGATATCGGATTCCTTCAGTAGAACCGTTTTTTTGAGAGGGGTATCATTAACAACCGGCTTGGCCATCCCGCTTTGATACGTTATAAAGAAACCGTCAGCCCGTTTGCTGATGACAGCCGCTTTTTTTCCGACAAAAATACCCTTGATACGGACGTCGCAAGATTTGTCCTTCCCGATCCACATTTCTTTTCTGCCCAGCTCGACATATCCCTCGCCGCCGTGGATGAAATACAGCATGGCCGTTTTTTGTTTCTCGGTTTTGCGGGTGGCTACTTCCAAAAAGCTTTTGGAACGCATCTCTCTGTAGTGTTGGGTATCAATCACCATGGTCTGGTCACCGCCGGCCGTTGCGGGTGCCATCGGTTTGGTCAAATCGACTTGCTGATTATCAGCAGCTTCGGCCGCTAAACCGGTTTTATAAATCAGTGTATGCTCCCCGATTGAAATGATGTCACCCGGTTTTAACCACTGCGCGGTTATAAATTGTTGATTCAAAAATGTTCCATTACGGCTGCGAAGATCGGATAATAAATACGAATTGTTCACCGGCTCGATTTTAGCGTGATGACCGGAGACCGCCGGATCATTGATAACCACATCGTTATCGTTGCTTCGACCGATGGATATCAATTTCCCCAGCTCTAAAGGAAACACCCCAATAAGATCTTTATTCCGCTTTAATTCCAGACTCGGCATGGTAATTACAGATACTCCCATCAGATTGCGTATACATATTTATACCCGATAAAACCCCCTTTGCGCAAGCTGTTCGAACAAAATTCAACTTTGTTTCATTATTGAATCGGGTAAACTACACTTGGATATCATGATGAGGGTTCTTTTTGCTTGTCAAAGAACCGGATCTGACTTATGCTGACAAAAAAATTATTCGGTTTTTCTGATTGGCATGTAACCTCGGATTTTCACACCTTCAATTCTGTTACTCAAATTAAAAATTAACTAAGCTGTTTTGCATTAACGTCTTCAATTTTGGCATGGTTCCATCATCAATAGAGCTGTGCCCATAGCGTGGTTGACTTAATATCAATTAAAATCGCCGGGAGGAAGGATGTACTACGCCAATAAACTGAGTCTTGAAGATATTGCCATCAAGGACCAGCGTGTATTAATGCGGGTTGATTTCAACGTTCCCTTGGAAAACGGCCAAGTAAGCAATGACAAACGCATCCGCGCGGCCTTAAAAACCATCAAGTACGTGATTGATCGGGGCGGCCGGCTGATTCTCATGAGCCATTTGGGACGGCCCCAAGGTCAACGCATAGCGGAGATGTCTTTAAAACCGTGTGTCTCGGTACTTTCGTCCCTTATCAAGCAACCAGTCGGCTTTGCGGATGACTGTATCGGAAGCCAGGCGACAACCGCTGTTTCCAATTTGCCGGCCAGGCAGGTGCTTCTTCTTGAAAACCTGCGCTACTATAAAGCGGAGACCGACAATGACAGCGATTTCGCGGCCCAACTGGCTAGTTTGGCCGATGTGTATGTCAATGACGCCTTTGGAACCGCCCATCGTGCCCATGCGTCCACTGAAGGCGTCACCCATCATATCGATCACTGTGCGGCCGGCTATCTGATGATGAAAGAGCTAACCTATTTAGGCAGAGTCATGGAAAATCCGGAGAGACCATTTGTCGCCGTATTGGGCGGGGCCAAAATTTCCGGTAAAATTGATGTCATTGCCAGCTTACTGCCCAAAGTGGATAAAATTATCATCGGAGGGGGCATGGCCTATACGTTTTATAAAGCCCAGGGCAAGGAAATCGGCGATTCTCTTCTGGAAAAAGATCGCCTTCAGCTTGCAAATGACGTGCTCGCTCAAGGAGGCGCTAAAATTGAGCTGCCAACCGATTGCGTGGTCACCGATCATTTTGATTTTAAAAATCGCAAAGTAGGTTCTCTCAAAAACGTTGACACCGATGGCATTTCCCCAGGCTGGTCGGGTGTTGATATCGGCTCTGAAACGATTGCTAAATTTGGAGCGATATTGCAGGGTGCGCAAACCATTGTTTGGAATGGGCCCATGGGTGTTTTTGAAATTGATGCCACTGCCAAAGGCACTGAAGCCATTGCTAAAATGCTGGCCCAGGCAACTTCCCGGGGTGCAACCACTGTGATTGGCGGTGGAGATTCAGCCGCGGCCGTCAATAAAGCCGGCGTGGCGGACAAGGTATCGCATGTCTCCACCGGCGGTGGTGCTTCGCTTGAGTTCATGGAAGGCAAAGAGTTACCGGGTGTCGCCGCCTTAACCGACAAATAGGGGCTCTGGTATTTATTTTTTATACAAATGTCTTAGGTTAGCCTATTATGCTTGGTAAAGAACGAAATCTACCATCTGAAATATTTGAAATGCAACCGATTGATGGAGCTGCCAATGAACACTGCTAAAATTTTCGGTGCGGTTAAAAACGTCGGGTTTATATCAACCCGCCTAGCCGGCACCGATGGGGTATCGCTGGAAACCTTTAAATGGGTGACTGTATTTGAAGAAGCGGGAGTTAACTGCTTTTATTTTGCAGGGGAATTGGATCGGGATCCCTCAAAATCATATTTGGTTGAAGAGGCGCACTTTCAGCATCCCGAGATAGCGGAAATCAATACAAACTGCTATGACCATAGCGCCCGGGGTCGGGAAGTCACCCGCCAAATCCAGCGTCTTAAAAGGCATTTAAAGGATCATCTTTATAACTTCCTCCAGCGCTTTAATATTGACCTCATTGTTCCTCAAAATGCCCTCACCATTCCGATTAATATACCATTGGGGCTTGCCATAACCGAAGTCATTGCTGAAACCGATATTCCCACTATCGCACACCACCATGATTTCTATTGGGAACGGGACCGCTTCATGCACAGTGGCATCCAAGATTATCTTAAAATGGCGTTTCCGCCAAATCTGCCCTCGATGGATCATATCGTGATCAATACATTTGCTGATGAACAATTGAGTTTACGCTGCGGTTTATCGGCGCACGTAATGCCCAACATCATGGACTTTGAAAATCCGCCGCCGCCCACGGATGAATATACGTCCGATGTGCGTGCAGCTCTGGGCATTGAAGAAGATGAGCTATTTATTTTGCAGCCCACCCGGGTTGTGGCGCGCAAGGGAATTGAGCATGCCATTGAACTTGTGCATCGTCTCGGCATGAAAGCCAAACTGGTTATTTCGCATGCATCCGGGGACGAGGGTTATGATTACGAACTGCGTCTCAAGGAATATTCAAAGATCATGGGTGTCAACACGGTCTTTGTTTCCGATATCATCAATGAAAAACGGGGAACGACGTCTGATGGCCGCAAAATCTATACATTGGATGATGTCTATCCCCATGCTGATCTGGTAACCTACCCTTCCACCATCGAAGGTTTTGGCAACGCCTTCCTGGAAGCGGTTTATTTTAAAAGGCCCGTGGTAGTCAATCGTTACTCAATTTACGAAAAAGATATAAAGCCAAAAGGTTTTTCTGTGATCGAACTAAACGGGTATGTCACGCAAGAAGCTGTCGAGGCGACCAAAAAAATCCTCAAAGACAGCCAGTTGTGCCGGCAGATGGTGGAGCACAACTACCAGGTGGCCTTGAAGCATTTCTCTTTTTCAATTCTGCGGCGCAATTTGAAAACCTATTTGGCCGAACGCTGTGAGATGGGTTAACAATTAAAATCATTTAATTATTGTAACGACTTTAGGACAAGCATTAATGGCAGACTTTAAAATCATAAGAGATATTCTGTTTAAATTATATGGCAATACACAAGGGCCACAGGCCTTTGATCGGCTGCGACCGTTAATTGAGAAGTATACGCAACAACCTGCTTTCGCCAAAGAATTTTTTTCAGAAAAGGACATCTACCTCATCACATATGGTGATACGCTGCAAAAACCCAACGAAGCGCCTTTAAAATCACTGTTTCGTTTTGCGGATCAGTACCTGAAAAATACGGTGTCTGCCATTCATTTTTTACCGTTTTTCCCATTTTCTTCAGACGACGGTTTTTCGGTGATGGATTTTTTTACAATTAATCCGGATCTGGGAACCTGGCAGGATGTAGAGCCGTTCAGCCGGCAATTCGACCTCATGTTTGATTTTGTGGTTAACCATTTCTCTGCCCGCGGCAAATGGTTTCAGAATTATCTAGACGCAAAAGACCGCTTTCAGGACTTTGCCATTGAAATCAACCCTGCCACTGATCTTTCAATGGTTACCCGCCCGAGGTCTTTACCGCTGCTGACGGAGTTTCAGAAGCGTGACCACCAAAAAGTGCACCTGTGGACGACTTTTAGCGATGATCAGATCGATTTCAATTTCAAGAGTCTCAATGTCCTTGAAAAGATGATCGAGGTGATGCTCTTTTATGTCGCACAGGGTGCAACCAGCCTCAGATTGGATGCCATCGCCTACTTGTGGAAAGAAATCGGCACGACTTGCATTCATTTAGACCAGACCCATGCAATGGTGAAGCTTTTCCGTGCCATTCTGGATGTGGTGGCCCCGAACGTGATTATTATCACCGAAACCAATGTCCCCCATGCGGAAAATATCAGCTATTTCGGCAACGGGCGCGACGAAGCCCAAATGGTCTATAATTTCACACTGCCGCCCCTACTGTTGCACGCATTTAGCAAACAAGACACCCGCGTGTTATCAGATTGGGCCCAAGGGCTGGATCTGCCATCCGATCACACTACCTTTTTTAATTTCACCGCCTCCCATGACGGTATCGGCGTCCGTCCCCTGGAAGGAATACTGCCGGCCGAAGAAATTGAAAACCTTTGCCGAATCGTTCAAGCCAACGATGGTCAAGTCTCTTATAAGCGCAATTCAGACGGAACCGATAGCCCCTACGAGCTCAACATCACCTATATCGATGCCATATTGGCTGATCGCTCCTCGGAAAACGCGCAAAAATTCTTAGCCTCCCAGGCTATTCAATATGCGTTGCCAGGGGTGCCGGCAACTTACATCCATAGTTTGCTGGGAACACGCAATTGGCTGGAGGGTGTTCAGCAAACCGGACGCGCCCGCACCATCAACCGGGCCCAGATCGCAATTGAACACGTGTTGGAAGACTTAAAAAATCCCCAGTCTTTTCGGTCCCGCGTCTTTTTCCCCTACCTAAAACTGATGGCGACCCGCAAACAACAACCGGCATTTCACCCCAACGCCTCTTTTGAAGTACTGCCCCTCGATGCGCGGTTATTTGTCATCAACCGCTCGGTTGCATCACAACACATCAGCGCCGCAACCAATATTTCGGCCGAACCGGTTACACTTGATCTTAATGATCTGGGACTGCAGGCCCCGGTGCTTGATCTGATCGGCGAAAGTCGGATCACAAAAAACAACATCCAGGTGGCGCCTTATCAGTCCCTGTGGCTGGCAAAGGAAGCTTAATATACAATTGGCAGCTGCCTTAGATCGTAAAAAGTTTTAACCCAAGGCTTTGATGCCCATGATAACATTCTTTTGAGGTGAACCGTAATGAATACCCAAGATCTTTTGGCCCGCGTTCAAGATGGATTAAATACTCTGGATGTTTCTTCCAAATATAAAACCGCTGCGCTTAAATGGATAGAGGTCTGGTTAACAGAAGCAGCATACCAAGATTACCGTCCTCAAATCGGGTTTCTAATTGAGAATGCCAAGTGGGATTTTCTACTCGATTCATTCTACCAGGTGATTCCCTTCGGCACCGGCGGCCGACGGGGCTTGGTGGGAGTTGGTCCCAACCGTATTAATACCTGGACGATTCAAGCTTCCGCCCAGGGGCACTCTCAGTATCTCATCAATTTATATGGTGATGAGGCTCGAAGGCGAGGGGTCGTGCTCACCTTTGATGTCCGCCGATACACCCAGCAGGGCCTATATAGCAAGAATTTACCCAATCCGGTTATGAATCTGGATGGCAAGCAACTGGCTGAAGCAGCCGCACGTGTATATGCCGCCAACGCCATCAAAGTCTACATGTTTGCAGACATTCGCAGCACGCCGGGTTTATCATTTGCTATTCGCCATTTGAATGCCATATCCGGCGACATGTTCAGTGCCAGCCACAATTTGCCGACCGACAACGGTAAAAAAGTATATGACCTTCATGGCGGGCAGCTGATACCGCCCGAAGACCAAACCCTGGTGAATGAAGTCACCCAAAATGTCTCTGAAATTAAAACAATGGATCTTGAAACGGCCAAATCCCAAGGTCTGGTGCAGCTTGTCGGCCAAGAGGTAGATGATGCCTTTCACAACGCCGCCAGTGCCGTGTCTTTATCTGATGCCCGCGATCTAAAAATTGTTTACGCGCCCTTGCACGGCACCGGTCTCTCATCAGTCTATCCGGTCTTAACCAAACTAGGTTTTGATGTTGAACTCGATCCGCTGACATCCAATATGAGTGGTGCTTTCGAAAACGTCACCTTCAATATTCCCAATCCCGAAGTGATTGAATCGTTTGACAACACGATTCCATATGCCGACCAGGTCAGCGCCGATATCATTATCAATACGGACCCGGATGCCGACCGTATCGGTGTTATGGTTCGCACCGGTGACGGTTGGAAGTTTCTCAGCGGCAATGAAATTGGCATTATCCTTACCGACTACGCCATTTCAAAATTGAAGTCGCAAAATCGTTTAAATGCCGATAGCGTGGTCATCAAAACCGATGTGACCACATCACTGATTCAAAAAATATGTCAAGAAAATAACGTTCAGTGTATCGCTGATCTTTTAGTGGGGTTCAAATATATCGCCGAAGAAATGAACAAGCTGGAAAAAGAAAATAAAATTGATGGGTTCATACTGGGAACCGAGGAGAGCCATGGTTTCCTTACCGGCAATTACTGCCGCGACAAAGATGCCGCCTGCGCCGCTGTCTGGATCGGTGAGCATGCCGCCGAATTGAAGCAGCACAACAAATCCTTGCTGGATAATCTAAACAATATTTATGCCCGTTACGGCTACTGCCACAACTACCTGACTGAAATTCGGTTGCTGGGCGCCAAAGGCATGGAGCAAATACAGTTTATTATGGATCACTTGCGCGCAACCAGTATCGATCAATTCGGCAATTATGACATCCAGCAAAAAATCGATCGCTGGCAAGGCTCGCCGCAACCCCATCTTTCACGCACCGATACCTCATCTCGTAATGTTTTGATTTATTATTTCAGCCCCGTTGCCGGTACCGAGAGCATCAGGGCCACTGTACGACCTTCCGGCACAGAACCCAAGATCAAAATGTATTTTGAAATATTGGGAAAGCCATTCGATTCCGATGCCGTGGATACCGCCAAGCAAAAAATTGTCAGTTTGCGTGAAGATTTAGAGAAGCAATTTATGCAATATTGCTACCGGCTGTTGAATATCGACTTTCCTGACCGCGGCTTTTTACTTTTCTGGCAATTACCATTGGACGCCAAGTTGCATTATTTCGAAGTAGAAGCAGAGATCGCCGACCTACAAAACGTCACGAATATTCAGACCAAACAGGAGCGCTTGGATGAACTGTTGCAATTTCTCGGTGCCAATCCGATCCAAAAAGTTGATGCAGCCTTTAAAGCCAAGTATGGAACCGGCATTAAAGACTTTCTAACACTTTCTTAATTCCCGATGAATAGAATTCTCATCAGACTAAGCATCATGATGTTTGCCGAACGTTGACGGTTTTCAGATAACGCATACCGGAGAATTTACCAATGCCTTTTGCCGCCAATAAAACCAAAATCGTCTGTACCATTGGGCCGGCTTCCGAAAATGAAGATACGCTCATTAGAATGATAGAAGCGGGCATGAATGTCGTGCGTTTAAACTTTTCACACGGCGATTTTGCAAGTCATGCCCAAATGATTAAAAAAATTCGCAGCGCTGCCAAACAAACCGGTCGGCGCATTGCGATGATGGCGGACCTGCCGGGTCCCAAGATTCGGATCGGCGATTTGGAGACAGAGCCGATTGAGTTGGAACCTGGCGCGACCTTTGCTCTAACAACACAAGAAATTATCGGCGATCAACACCGCGCCTCGGTGAGTTTTAAAAAATTAACCCGCACGGTCAAATCCGGCGATCGCCTGTTTTTAAACGACGGCATCATTCAGCTGCAAGCCGATGAAATCTCCGACGATACCGTCCGTTGCAAGGTGATTGTGGGGGGTGAGCTGCGTTCACGCAAAGGGCTCAATTTACCGGGTATCAATTTGGGTATCAGTGCGTTTACCGACTTTGATCATGCGTGTTTAGAATTTGCCATGTCACAAGGTGTGGACGCGGTCAGTCAATCTTTCGTGGAAAGTGGCCAGGACATTGATGCGGTAAGAGATGCCGCCCAAAAAATGGGACACGCACCCTTTATTATTGCCAAGATTGAACGTGCCAACGCCCTACGCAATATGGATGATATTCTGGCCGCCGCCAATGGTATTATGATTGCCCGGGGCGATTTGGGTGTCGAGATACCGATCGAAGATATTGCCGTGGTACAAAAAAAACTGATGCGCCTGGCCAACCTGAAAGGCAAACCGGTCATTACCGCCACCCATATGCTCGAATCCATGACCAGCAGCAAACGCCCTACCCGCGCTGAAGCCACAGATGTTGCCAATGCCATCTTAGACGGCACCGATTGTGTGATGCTGTCGGGTGAGTCTGCCATGGGCAAATATCCGGTGGATTCGGTTAGAATGCTGGCTAAAATCGCGACCGCCAGCGAACCCCATCGCCCGGCTTTCCCGCTGCAGGAGGCTTTGAATGCGGCAATGGATGAAGAAGACCCCCGCTTGCAAGATCTAATTGCACTGAGTGTTGAAGCCACCCTCAATCGCATCACACCCCCGACGGTGATTGTGCCGACCCATAGCGGTTCCACGGCACGCAGCATCGCCCGCTTCAAGCTGCCTGTGTGGATAACGGCGGTCAGCTCCCTTCCCGCATCCTGCCAAAATTTGATGTTTTCCTATGGCGTGCACCCGGTGCACGAACCGGATCACCCGGATAATTGGCGGGCATGGGCACGCGAATGGCTTAACATCCAAAAAGAAAAAGGGCACCTGGTGGTACTCACCGAAGGGCCATCATCCAAACATCCGCACCGCAACAACCGGATGGAAATTATTGATCTGCGGCGCAAATAATTTTAGAGAAACGGTATTGGATGGTGTCGTTCGCGCAATGAATTTTTGCGATGCACCGTCCAAACTCCTTTGGATCAAGAAGGTAGGAAATAGGAGATAGAAGGTAGAAGAGAGAAGACAGAAAACAGGAGACAGGAGGCAGGCGGTAGAATATAGAAGACAGGAGGCGGAAAACAGAAGTCGAAAGTCAGAAGGCATAAGATAAGGTTGAATTTTCATTTTTTTAATTTCCAACTTCTTACTTCTAACTTCTAACTTCTAACTTCTAAACTTTAACTCCTTAATAGATCATTCACACTGCCATTGGAAAGATAATCTCGCAAATGTTTTAGTAAATGACGCATATATTGCTATATGCAGGAGAACAATATGCAGCTATTAAAAAAATTAAAACAATATAGCGGTCCCCAGGGTCCCGTGGTGCTCGTTATTATGGATGGGTTCGGCATCGGCAAGTATGAGCAAGGTGATATCGTGCGTACCGTCTATACGCCGACCCTTGACTGGCTGACTCAAAATGCACTTTTCACCCAATTAAAGGCGCATGGCACCGCCGTGGGTATGCCTTCCGATACTGATATGGGCAATAGTGAAATCGGCCACAATGCCATTGGATGTGGTCGTGTTTTTGACCAGGGCGCCAGCCTTGTCAACAAATCCATCGCCAGTGGTGATCTTTTTAAAGGACCCGTGTGGCAAGAGTTGATCGAAAACGTCATCGACCACAATTCACGACTGCATTTTATCGGGCTTCTTTCCGACGGCAATGTACATAGCCATATTGATCATCTGGAAGCCCTTTTGGCGCACGCCAAAAGCGCGGGGGTCCCAAAAGCGGCCGTCCACATTCTTTTAGACGGTAGAGATGTACCCCCCACATCGGCGCTGGAATATGTTGATCGGTTAGAAGCTTTTCTTGCGGCGTTAAACCAGGATAACACTATCGACTTTGCCATTGCCTCTGGCGGCGGTCGGATGCAAATCACCATGGATCGTTATCAAGCAGATTGGCAGATGGTTGCACGCGGCTGGAACACCCATATCCATGGGCAAGGTCGCCAATTCCCATCAGCACGCCAGGCCATCGAGGAATTGCGTGCTGAAAATCCGGAAGTGATCGACCAGGATTTACCGCCGTTCGTCATTGCCCCCAACGGACAGCCCCGGGGACCCATTGCTGAAGGTGACAGTGTTATTTTATTTAATTTTCGCGGTGACCGGGCCATAGAGCTGAGCATGGCGTTTGAAAAAGAACAATTCGATCATTTCCCACGGGGCCCCAAACTGAATGTAACATATGCCGGCATGATGCAATATGATGGTGATGCGCTTATTCCTGAAAAATATCTGGTTGATCCTCCTGGTATCGATCGTACCGTAGGGGAATATCTCGTGAAAGCCGGCGTTAAACAAATGGCCATCAGTGAAACCCAAAAATTTGGGCACGTCACCTACTTCTTTAACGGCAATCGTTCAGGCAAGTTTGATGAAGCCCTGGAAGATTACGTCGAAATTCCTTCGGACAAGGTGCCCTTTGAAGAGCGGCCCTGGATGAAAGCCGCCGAAATAACCGACAGGGTCATCGATGCCGTTTTCAACGAACCATACCAATTCATCAGGCTAAACTATGCCAACGGCGATATGGTCGGGCACACCGGAGTTATTCAGGCGGTTGAAATCGCGGTGCAGACGGTCGACTTATGCCTCGCCCGGTTGTTAAAGGCTGTAAAAAAAGCAGAAGGGATTCTGATCGTCACTGCCGACCACGGCAATTCGGATGACATGTTCATTCGTGATAAAAAAACGGGCCAACTGGTGATCGATCCGGACAGTGGTAAACCCAAACAGAAAACGTCACACTCGATAAACCCGGTACCGATCTTTATCTATGATCCAAGCGGCCAAGCGCCGATGGTGATTTCTAAACAGAAAGATCTCGGCATCGCCAATATTGCGGCCACATGCTTAAATCTACTCGGTTTTGAAACACCTGCAGATTATACACCCAGCATTATCGAATTCCGATAGGGTGGAATCAAGTGCTTGTTGATAAAATTGGGATAAAGCTGCTTAAAAAAATTGCCGAAGACAGCTTGCAGATCACCCTCAGTTGAATTAGGTTGCTGTTTGGCCCCAGAAATTCTAAATAGGCTTTTTCTAAAATAGTTAATGATGGTGATGACATATGGAAAACAACGCTTCTGATTTTGACATACAAACATTGGGTGCCTGTCGCATCCCTTCCCCCATGCCGGCGGAGCAGTTTGTGGACGATACCGATCATGTCTTGCTCGATTCTGATTTCAGGAAAATTAAAACATATTTGGATGCGGAAAAACAACCGCCTGATTTTGAAATGGCCGGACCGCGTGAAAATATCTATTTTGATCCCTCTAAACTCAAGTGCGGCATCGTCACCTGTGGTGGATTATGCCCGGGCCTGAACGATGTGATCCGCGCCATTTTTATGGGGCTTTACTATCACTATGGGGTGCAAACGGTGTTCGGTTTTCGTTTCGGCTTTGAAGGGCTGGCCCCTAAATACGGTCATGCCCCTTTGGAATTGACGCCTGCAGTGGTTGAAGACATTCACCAGAAAGGCGGCACCATCCTCGGTTCTTCACGCGGTCCTCAGGATGTAGCTGAGATGGTGGATACTTTGGAGCGAATGAATATCGGCCTGCTGTTTGCCATTGGCGGCGACGGCACCTTGCGGGGCGCACGCGCCATTGCAGAAGAAATCGCCGCGCGCAACATTAAAATCGCGGTTATCGGGATTCCCAAAACCATCGATAACGATATCTCCTTTGTGCAAAAATCTTTTGGGTTTGTCACGGCGGTAACCGAGACCCGCGCCGCCATTTACTCGGCCCACATGGAGGCCATTGGGGCCCGCAACGGTATCGGGCTTGTAAAACTGATGGGTCGTTATTCAGGCTTCATTGCTGCCAGTGCTACCATGGCCAACAGTGATGTCAATATATGTCTGGTGCCGGAGGTTACTTTCACGCTTGAAGGTTTTCTTAAGGAGTTGCAGGCCCGCCTGGAAAAAAGAGGACATGCTGTCATCGTTGCGGGCGAAGGCGCAGGCCAAGATCTAATGGACAAAACCCAGGACACAGATGCCTCGGGAAATATTCGCTTGATGGATATCGGCCTTTTTCTGAGTGATAAAATTAAGGAATATTTCAAAAAAGAAAATATCGACGTCACCTTAAAATACATTGATCCCAGTTACACCATTCGCAGCATGCCGGCTAGTGCCCCTGATTCAGCCTTCTGTTTGAGCATGGGGCATAATGCGGTACATGCCGGCATGACCGGGCGCACCAATATGCTGGTGGGATATTGGAAAAACAGTTTTACCCATGTACCGATTCCATTGGCGGTATCCAAGCGCAAGCAGATCGACCCGGCCGGGAAACTCTGGAGCGAGGTGCTGGCTTGTACTGGACAACCAAAGATCATGTGATTAATAAATTTTTATATACTGATGATTCACACTGCCTTCAAAGCGAGTAGAGTTCCCAAATTGCTTTTATTAAAAAGACCTACACTGGTAGAGACCGCGCGTAGCACAAAAACCATAATTGGATAAGGTAGCCTGCGATAAGAGTGCCATCAGAACCGTTGTCGAACCCGATTTATAGAGTTTCGAAGAAAACACGCATATGTTCTTGTGAATTGGGTCCAATAAACACTTCAAAGACTGACTGTCATGGCTAAGAAAAAATCCTTTTCAATTGTAGCCACCATCCGTCCCATCTTTATTACCGCCTTTACGTTTCAGCTGGTGTTGATTCTTTTGCTAACCAGCTGTGCCACCAAAAATCCATCTGTAATCGAGTTGATGCCGACTCCGGATGTTTATGACGACGGGGCCATCAATCCCCTTTCCGATGATGATCCGACTAAAAAGATACCCTATGGCGGTATGCTGTATGCAACCGACCGGCAACCCGCCGATGCCGAGGATCATTTTTACAGAAATGAACGTGGTTTTCTTTTACGCTTGGGATCTGCCCGAATCGTAATGGGTCCCGAAGGTATTTCCTGGGAGGAAGCGCGGCGCTTATCGCTGCTAAAAAACCGCACTGATAAATATCCGCTAAAAGTGGCCGCCGTAAATGAATTGGGTGTTCTGGATCGTACTTATTCAGGGTTTACCGATCCCGCCTTGGTGTCACCCAATCCCCGTCAGCCGGCGAAACGCTTTGCGGAGTTCGTCAATGCCAAATTAGAATTGTCTGAGCGCAAAGATATTTATGTATATATACATGGGTACAAAGTCGTTTTTGAAAACCCATTGCTGGTAGCCACCGAGCTATGGCATTTCCTTGGTTATGACGGTGTTGCCATTGCCTATGCCTGGCCGTCAACTCCCAACAAATGGGCGTATTTTTCGGATTTGGAGACAGCTGCACTCTCGGCGCATAATCTACGCATATTTTTGGAATACCTAGCGAGCGAAACGGATGCCGAACGCATCCACATCGTCGGGTATAGTGCCGGCACACGTGTGGTCATCACCGCCCTTCATCAACTGGCGTTGCTGCACGTCGATGAGGGTCAACAGGCGATGCAGAAGCGGCTTAAAATCGGACACGTCATATTGGTTGGCAGCGATTTTGATCGAGAGCTGTTCGGTGACTATATTATCGATGGCCTTCTCAAGGTACCCTCGTCATTCTCCGTTTATACATCAGCTACCGATAAGCCCCTGGGAATTTCCCGCTGGCTATTTAGGCGTGAACGGCTTGGCCAAATGTGGCGAGGATATAAGCCGCCTCCGGCTGTAGCGGATTTTCTAAACCAGCAGGAAAATTTGCATATCATCGATGTAACCGATGCCGAATCAGCGGCCGCCGGCAACGGACATGCCTATTTTCGCCAAAGCCCCTGGGCCAGCAGTGATATCCTGGTAACCTTGATGTATGATCTTGAACCGGCAGAGCGGGGATTGATTCGATCAACAGAACTGCCTGTGTGGCAATTTCCCCCTGACTATATTCAAAACCTGCGATCTACGTTAATACGGGTCAACCCTGAATTAAAACAAGGTTTAGAAACAATTAGCACCAAATGATGAATCAGAATTTAAAGGGGGTTGATGATAGCATGTAAACCATTTCTCAAACGGAGAGCTTACCATGTCTTCACTTGGCAATCTCATCAGATCATGGTTCGGGGCTCCCTCAGGTTCATCAACTGATGCGCTTCAGGAAGCCATCGAAGTTGTTGTCGATAACTCAACCCCTAAAATACGGCTGGTTCGTGGCTATAAAAAAAAGCTTAAGCCACCCGTTGAATCTGCTTTAAACTTTATTGCTGATCTCATCAAAACCATTCCGGGTCCCATCGATGCAACTGACCAGTCCTTAGCCGATAACTTATTGATAAAAGCATTTTTCTTAAATCGTGATGAGTTCGAGGCTATTATCTCCGTTGATGAAGATTTAAATGCATTTTTTGCTGAAAACCAGCCGGGTGATTTCTTTGTAATGCTGGGCATGCAGCGTGATGCCAAAACCACCTTTGGATCACGGCTTCAGGGCGATATTGTGGTTCGCGACGTGGCCATGCAATCCGTTACATTTTCAGATCAACGTTTCAGGGCTCCTTCTGTATCGATGGATGCTGCCTATCAAAATCTTGCATTAGGTGTTTTGCAGGTTTTGGCCCATCAGGCACTGGAAATCATTCTTGCGGAACAGGCCCGTCAGACAGAATTGGAGCAACTAGAAGATGAGTTAACCGCCAAAATTAAGGCAATGGCCCGAGCTAGACGAAACCTGGTGCTGAAAAAGAAAGATGCCGCCGATATGCACTCCTATCAAGAAGGTCAGGAATTGCTTAACCAAGTTGAGGCGGAACTGAACACCATCGAAACTGAACAACGCGGTCAAAATTATTATCTTGATCGGCTTATCCAGGTCTTGCAGCATCCTGAAAATTATATAACCACTGAATTGAGCACGTTGCATCTTGATCGCACAGGCATTTTGCTGTCGGGTAAGTCCGATGATCCCCAAAAAAATATTAATGTGCTGGATGTTCAGCTCAGCGATAACCCGTTGCGCAGCGTAGTATTCCTAAAATGTAACCGGGAAACCCTAATGGAAGTTTAGACGATTGGTGCGTTCAATGCCTAAATGGATTTACGTGGTTGTTGTCATATTTAATTCCGAAATCAAATGTTAAAATCTATAAAATTGACCGATTGCTGGTACCATTGAGAGGAGAAAATATCTCAATATGACCAATTCTGAGCAAAAAAAAGATGCCGGGATTTTTAGTTCGGAAATGGCCCTGTGGGCCGGCATCGTCACGACCCTTCTTATTCTGTCTATTGGTAACAGCTGGATGATCGATTTGTCCAATCCTCTGAAGTACGGCATCCTTTTCACCTGGTTGTTTGTTGTGATGCTCTGGTTGGCGTTCGGAGTGGTGCGGCATGCCGATTGCCTGGCAATTATTCTCGGTGAACCTTACGGCACACTCATATTGACCCTGGCGGTTATCAGTATCGAGGTGGTCATGATTGCCGCAGTTATGATCACTGGTGAGAATAATCCGACCCTGGCCCGCGACACCATGTTTTCAGTGTTAATGATCGTATTAAACGGCATGCTGGGTATCACCCTTCTTATCGGCGGCATTCGGCATCATGAACAGGAATACAATTTATCGGGGGCCAATGCCTATCTGGGTGTTTTGTTTCCTTTGGCGATATTGGGTTTGGTGATGCCGCGGTTCACGATATCGGCGCCGGGCGGCCAACCCTCGATATTGATGTCCATCTTTTTAGTCATTATATCGGCGAGTCTTTATTCGGTTTTTTTGATGTTGCAAACCATGCGCCATAGCCAATTCTTTAAGCAACCGGTTTTATCTGCAAGCAATGTAGGTATAGAAGATGATCATGACCATGCTCATTTGATCATTCGATCGGTGGGTTACCACGCCGTTTTTCTCATTCTAACAATGTTGCCCATTGTTTTGCTGTCCAAAGGCATGGCCAAACTGGTGCAACACGGCATCGATGTGCTACAGGCACCCCAGGCGTTGGGCGGGTTTCTGGTGGCCATTCTGGTGTTGTCGCCTGAGGCCATGGGTGCTGCTAAAGCTGCCCTGGCCAATAAACTGCAGCGCACTGTTAACATCTCACTGGGTTCAGCCTTGGCCACCATCGGTCTGACAGTTCCCGCTGTTTTGGCCATTAGCCTTTTTACCGGGCGCACCGTTGAATTGGGGCTCGATCCCGCTGAAATTGTCTTGTTGTTTTTGACACTGCTAGTAAGTACGGTCAATTTCGGCACCGGCCGCACCAATATTTTGCAGGGCATTGTACACTTGACTTTATTTGTGGCCTATATTGAGCTTATTTTCGATTGATATACACATTAGATTGCCAATTTATAAGGAGAATAAATGACACCGTCAGATAATATTCCCAAGAAAAAATCCTTGATGGGCAATAAAGCTTTCTCATCATTCTTTGGTGCGCTCTTAGCCGTGGTTATCATGGTATTGCTCATTTTGGTCTATAATATCAGCTCTCAGATGGAAGATCTTGAAAAAAAGCTAGCATACCGTCCTCCCACCACGCAGGGTTCAGAAATACCTGCCGCAGCGGTCATTTCCGGGCAAACCGTTTACGTACCGATTTACTCCCATATCTACGCCCAGGGCGGCAAACCGCACCTACCGGAAGCCACCCTCAGCATTCGCAACACTGACCCGCAAAATGCCATCACCATCAACTCCGTCCGCTACTACGATACCCAAGGCAATCCCATCCAAAATTATCTTAAAACGCCTTTGCAGATCAAACCGCTGGCCACCGCCGAATTTCTGGTTGAACAAAAGAAAGTCGAAGGCGGCTCCGGCGCCAATTTCAAAGTAGAATGGATATCCGACACAAAGATCTACTTACCCATCATTGAAGCTGTGATGGTGGGCAGCGTTGGCCAGGCCAGTATTTCCTTTGCACGGCCAGGGGTAGCGATTCAGAACTAACACTGACTTTTTCTTCTGTACATTTGCATCTGCTTGTATAACAATTCAAGACGCCCACAAAATAATAACGAAAAATATCTTACTTAACTATGCCGGAAACAACCTCTAAAAGCCTGCGTCTCATTATCAGTTTTGCCTGCATCATTATTATCATTGCCGGTTTTCGGGCGGCAGACGTAATTTTGGTGCCGTTTTTTCTATCTTTTTTTATTGCCATCATCTGTGCACCGGTTCTTTTCTGGCTGCAACGTCACAAAGTCCCTACCGCCATAGCGGTATTGATTATTATAACGGCGATTTCTATTTTGACCTTCTTCTTCATAACCTTTGTCAGCAGTTCCATCACCGAATTTGCCCGCCGATTACCGGTCTACCAGGCGCAGTTGAAATCAATTATTGCGCAATATTTGGAATGGTTCGATAAGGTCGGCATTCAAATATCCAATGAGACCTTCTTTGAATATTTCGATCCCGGTGTTGCCATGCGACTGGCGGCCAACACGCTGATGCGCCTGCGGGGTCTTCTGACCAATGGCCTATTAATTCTATTGACCGTTATTTTTATTTTATTGGAAGCCAGTGGGTTTTCCCGTAAACTGTTGGCGGCTCTGGGAACCCCCGATCAATCTCTGCAACGATTTGAACATATCGCGACCAGCATCAATCACTACCTCGGCATTAAATCGATTTTCAGCTTGATTACCGGCGCCCTTATCGCGCTTTTATTGATTCTTATGGGTGTCGATTTCCCTCTGCTGTGGGGCATGCTGGCGTTCCTGCTGAACTATGTACCAACCATCGGTCCCATTATTGCCGCAATCCCGGCGATTCTTTTAACCATGGTCCAGCTGGGCTTGTTTAAAGCACTGCTGGTGGGCATCGGTTATGCAGCTGTCAATGTGATTCTGGGTGCTATCATCGAACCGAAACTGTTAGGCCGCCGACTGGGCTTGTCGACGCTGGTGGTGTTTCTTTCATTGGTTTTCTGGGGCTGGGTGCTGGGACCGATCGGCATGTTGCTTTCGGTGCCGCTGACCATGATTGTCAAAATCGGGCTGGAAGCCAGTGAGGAAACTCGCTGGATAGCCGTTCTCCTTGGACCTGAACCCGACGACTCTCCTCCGGAAATCGATTCTGATAAGATTGAAACTTGATTGGTATGCGCCGTCGCAAACCATAGCAACATTGCCATTCAGCTTTCGTTTAAAGACATCTAAGTCCAAACAAGACCACCACGAAGGAGGATAAATATGCATGCCGAAAAGGAAAAAGCCGGATTTATCTGTGTCAAGGACACCATCGATGGCGCTTACCCATCATTGGTTTTGGGCATCAATGCCGCCCGCCAGGGCATGGATAGCAAAATATTTTACTCTTTTATGGGACTCAACCTGGTAATGGAGGGTGGATTTGATCGGGCTAAATTTTTCCCGCCTGGTGCCATGGGCGCCATTCCGGGCATGACCACCTTGGCCACCGGTATGATGAAACGCAAAATCGAAAAAGCCAATATTCCCAGTCTGGCAGACCTGCAGGAAATGGCTCAAATTGAGGGGGTGGAGCTGATCGCCTGTAAAATGACAGTGGATATGATGGAAATCGATGAGAGCAAACTGATCGAGGGCGTTACCGTCTGGACCGCCGAAGATTTTTTGGGCTATTCCAAAGAATGTAAAATTTGTTTGTTTACCTAACCGTCGTTTGAATAATTACAGAACGCACCTTTTCTGTGGCTTATTAGTCGATAAAAACGACTGATAGGCTTGACAAAAAATATCTTCCCCGCTAATTTTGGCGGCATTGTTTCCGTTTGCTGAACTTCTTTTGATTGCCTTTAGCTTTATTTGATAGACAAAACCCTGGTACCATTTGTTCTACACTCAACACCCGTCATTAGTATTTCTTCGTTTATAACAGTTTCACCAAAAAATCTGCATGCTTGAATTGCCTGTAAATACGCCTAACATGCGAGCTGGTAGCCGGTATTCATAAATTTCTAACATTTGACCAATACAGTTCCCCAACCAAAAATGTCGTGCGGCTGCGCCATTTTTTAAGATACGTCAGCTAATCATGCTGTTTAAAGGAGGCAGAAAATGATGAAACGACGCATTTCGTCAGGAGTGCTGTTTTTAGCAATGCTGGTCACTATCGTAGCAATCTTGCCGATTCAATTGGCATCCGCTGAGCAGGCCGGAACGTTTACCGGCACCTGGGTGGCCAGCGGTAAGCGTCAACCGTTTGACTTTGTGAAAGGACGCGAAGTCGGCACTTTCAGGCTTGCCGGCCATGTCAACCTCAAGGATGAAATCGGTGAGACAGAGGACTACTGGGCGGAGTGTATCGGGTTGGCCGATTCCTTGGCTGGCAGCTCGGTGCGTTGCGTCTGGCGCAGCCTCGAGGGCGAAAAGGCTTACAGTGTGCTTAGCGGACAACCACTTAAAGAAGGTGTGAAAGTCACCGGTGAATTTGTTGGCGGCACGGGCAGTCTGAAGGGGCTTACCGGATCGTTTGCCTTCACCTGGACATCGACCTTCACCGACCAGAATCAGGGTGTATTTACCGGTCACACCGAGGATATCACGGGCTCATATCGTATTCCCTGACAGTTAAGAAAGGATTCTACCTATGTGGATCATTGAACTCATTGTTGTGTTATTTTTCATATGGCTCGGTGCGCGCCTGGGCAGCATCGGCATCGGTTTTGCCGGCGGGTTCGGTGTGCTGGTACTTGCTCTGGGTTTTGGACTGAAACCGGGCAGCATTCCCATCGATGTGATTCTGATCATTATGTCGGTGATTGCCGCCATCGCGGCCATGCAGATAGCCGGCGGGCTTGATTATATGGTGGATCTGGCTGAAAAAATCCTACGGCGCAATCCAAAATATATTACCTTCCTAGCGCCCGTGGTGACCTATATGATGACCATCTTCGCCGGTACCGGGCTTACCGCGTTTTCCACCCTACCCGTAATTGCCGAAATCGCCAAAGAAAAAGGGGTACGGCCTTCGCGCCCTCTGGCCATTGCCACGGTCGCCTCCCAGGTGGCCATCACCGCTTCCCCTATTTCAGCGGCCGTGATTTTCTTTGCCAGCGAACTGGAAAAAGTCGGCGTCAGTTATATCCAATTGCTAATGATCAGCATCCCCAGTTCGTTTATCGCCTGCATGCTAGCGGCCATTGTCACGAATTTTCTGGGCAAAGATCTCGAAAATGATCCAGTATACCAGGAACGGCTGGCCCAGGGATTGGTTCAAAAACCAACGGGCACCCAGGAGCGCGACATCAAACCCGGTGCCAAAACCTCAGTACTTATCTTCCTGCTGGGCCTGATATTTGTCGTCTGCTATGCATCGGCGATCAGCAGCAGTGTGGGTCTGATCAAGGATCCGGTGCTGCCGCGTGATGAAGCCATCATGACCATCATGTTGACGGTGGCCACATTGATCGCCCTTATTTGTAAGATCAAGACCAATGACGTTTTGAGTGCCGCCACTTTCAAATCCGGCATGAGCGCCTGTATTTGTGTGCTGGGAGTGGCCTGGTTGGGCACCACGTTTGTTTCCGCGCATATCGAAGAAATTAATATTTTAGCCGGTTCGGTGCTTGAAACCAAGCCCTGGCTGCTGGCGGTGGTTCTGTTTTTCGCGGCCATGCTGCTCTATTCTCAAGCCGCCACGACCCGGGCCCTCATGCCGGCGGCGCTGGCACTAGGCATCAGTCCGGCCTCAGCCGTGGGCTCTTTTGCAGCGGTCGGTTCGTTGTTCGTATTGCCGACCTATCCAACCTTGCTGGCGGCGGTGGAATTTGATGACACCGGCTCCACCCGTATCGGCAAATACGTGTTCGACCATCCGTTTCTGATACCCGGGGTGCTCACGATTGCTTTGTCAGTAATCCTGGCTTTTCTGCTGGCCCCGGTTGTGATTTGAAGCATTCATAGTTCGTCACATTCTAGGCTGCGACTAGTAAATACATAACATTTTAAAACATAGATAAAAAAGGAGCTGCACCATGCAAAAAGAAGACTTCCAGCGGTTTATTAAAGAAGCCGCCCATGTAATCGACATTGCGCCCGAAGACATGCAGGCTTTTATGGATCAAGGCCAGGAGCAAGCCTATGCGGCCGGTGAATGGTTGTTTCACGAATCCACGCCCCGTCAATGGGCCGGCTATATTATCGATGGCGAAGTAACCATTACCCGCGGTCTGCACGGCTCCAGTAAACAGGTGGCACAGCTGGGCCGTGGAGCGCTCATCAGCGAGGGTACACTACTGGATGAATCGCCCCACTCCACCAGCGCATTTACGCGCCAGGGCGCCTCCATCTGGCTCATACCCAGGGATAAGATCGATGCGTTTCGCACCGCAAAACCGGAAATCTTTTTTCGGATCGTATCCCGGGTGGCGCGTCGCATCAGCGAACGACTGCGGACCGTTTCTCAGAAGCTGGCGGGTGCCGATTCCCTGCAGGAGCTGATGGAGGGCGTGCGGCTCGAACATGATTCACTGGGTGAACGGGAACTGCCTAATAATGTTTATTACGGCGTTCAAACCCAACGCGCGCTTGAAAATTTTGCCATATCCGGCGTTCGGCTGCACAATTTCGAGCACATGATCGAGGCCCTGGCATTTGTTAAAAAGGCGGCCGCCATGGCCAACTGCGAGTTGGGTGTCTTGGATGAGGATAAAATGAAAGCCATCTGCGACGCCTGTGATGAGCTGCTGGAAGGCAAATTGCACGAACATTTTGTGGTGGACATGTTTCAGGGCGGAGCGGGAACTTCCACCAACATGAACGCCAACGAGGTCATTGCCAACCGGGGCCTGGAAATAATGGGTTACGCCAAAGGGCAGTATGAACACCTGCATCCCAATGATCATGTGAATTGCTCCCAGTCCACCAATGATGCCTATCCAACATCCATCAAGCTGGCGGTGATTCTGTCACTTAAAGATCTGCTGCGCGCCATGCTGGAACTGAAAAAAGCGCTGATGGCCAAAGGCGAAGAATTTGCCGATGTGCTTAAAATGGGCCGTACCGAAAACCAGGACGCCGTACCCATGACCCTGGGCCAGGAATTCAGTGCCTATGCCGAGATGATTGAAAGTGCCATGGAGGCCCTGGAGCGCAATGTCCAGGAATTTCATCTGATCAATATGGGTGCCACGGCCATTGGAACCGGACTCAACAGCCCGCCGGGCTATGCCGGCCTGGTGGCTCGCAAGCTGGAAGAAGTCAGTGGCCTGCCGGTGCAAAAAGCCGATAACCTGGTGGAAGCCACCCAGGATTGCGGCGCTTTCGCCCAGATGTCGGGCACGCTCAAACGCGCGGCGGTTCAGATTTCCAAAATCTGTAACGATTTGCGCTGGCTGTCATCCGGTCCCCGCTGCGGCCTGAACGAAATCAATCTGCCACCCATGCAGCCGGGCTCCTCCATCATGCCGGGCAAGGTCAATCCGGTCATGCCGGAAATCGTCAACCAGATCTGCTATCAGATCATCGGCTACGACGCCATCGTCTCCATGGCCGCCGAGGCCAGTGAACTGGAACTCAATATGGCCGAACCGATTATGGCCTACGACCTGCTGCACGGCTTGATGATATTGAAAAATGGCTGCATCACCCTGACCAGTCGCTGTATTGTGGGCATCACTGCCAACCGCGAGGTCTGCCGCGGTTATGTGGAAAGAAGCATCGGTTTAGTGACCGCCCTCAATCCAGTGCTGGGATATGAAAAGTCGGCGGCCATTGCCAAGGAGGCCCTTAAGACCGGCGGCAATGTTTACGATCTGGTGCTGGAGAAAGGTTGGCTGACCCAGGCGGAACTGGACGATATGCTGCGGCCGGAAAACATGACGGATCCACGCGAAATACCCAAATAACAATTAATTGAAAAAAAGAGTTCTTCCTGGAAATAACTATTAAAAAATGGAAACTTTCTCAAAAATAGTAGATCGGGGTTCAGGGCAAGGCGCGGGGTGGAGAAAAAGCGGAGCATACACGCAGTATGTGAGCATTTTGAGCCGCACTGCAACACAGCACTGGGCCTCTAGATGCATTTTTGAGATGTTTAACCAAGGAGAAACCCCATGAACGGCTACATCACCTTTCTGTTCAGCTCGTCCATCGGCAAAAAACTGCTGATGGCCGTGACCGGTCTTTGTCTCATCGGTTTCCTGGCCATGCATCTGTTGGGCAACACCATGGCCTATGCCGGCGCCACGGCTTTTAACGACTATGCTAAAAAACTGCATTCACTGGAACCGTATTTTACAGTTTTTAACATTGGATTGCTGACAATCGGGCTGGTGCACATTCTTATCGGCGTTATTTTATTTTTTGAAAATCTGAGAGCCAGGCCCCGAAAATACGAAGTATTCAAGAACCCCGGTGGCATGACCTTCGGCTCCAGGACCATGCCCTATACCGGCATTCTGATTCTCATATTTGTCA
Organism: Desulfobacterales bacterium; assembly: GCA_030066785.1. GTDB lineage: Bacteria > Desulfobacterota > Desulfobacteria > Desulfobacterales > JASJAZ01 > JASJAZ01. Next base: position 34,513 of record JASJAZ010000039.1, read on the forward strand.
TCATGCACCTGTTAAAATTCACGTTTGTTGATAAATCGGTGATACCGATCTATCAGCAGATGGCCGCCACTTTTGCCAATCCCGGCTGGGTCCTGATGTACGTGGTGGCCATGGTAATCGTTGCGTTTCACATCAGCCACGGATTTTGGAGCCTGTTTCAAACCTTTGGCATCAATCACCCGCGCTACACCCCCTTGATCATGCGACTGGGATTGGTGGTCACACTGGTGATCGGCATCGGCTTCGGGATTTTGCCGGTATATTTGCTCATTATCGCCTAACTTAAAAATACACGAAAGCTTTTCTGAGAGTCATTTAAGGAGAAATTCACCATGCAAACATTGGATGGAAAAATTCCGGGCGGCCCTTTGGCTGAAAAGTGGGACCGCCATAAAATGGATATGAAACTGATCAATCCGGCCAATCGTCGCCAGTTCTCCGTCATCGTTGTGGGCACCGGCCTGGCCGGTGCGGCCGCATCCGCCAGCCTGGCCGAAATGGGCTACAACGTCAAAACGTTTTGTATTCAGGACAGTCCCCGCCGGGCCCACAGTATTGCGGCCCAGGGCGGCATCAATGCTGCTAAAAATTATGCCAACGACGGCGACAGCATCTGGCGTTTGTTTGTCGATACCGTCAAAGGCGGCGACTTCCGGGCCCGTGAGGCCAATGTCTATCGTCTGGCCCAGGTCAGCAACAACATCATCGATCAGTGTGTCGCCCAGGGCGTGCCCTTTGCCCGGGAATACGGCGGACTTTTAGCCAACCGGTCCTTTGGCGGCGCCCAAGTGTCGCGCACCTTCTACGCCCGGGGCCAGACCGGCCAGCAATTGCTGCTGGGAGCTTATGGGGCCCTTTCCCGTCAAATTGCGGCTGGACAGGTGCAAATGTTTTCGCGCCATGAAATGATGGATCTGGTGGTGTCAGGCGACCGGGCCCGGGGTATTATCGCCCGCAACCTGGTAAACGGCGAGCTTGAAGCCCATGCCGCCGATGCCGTTATTCTGGCTACCGGCGGCTATTCCAATGTATTTTACCTGTCCACCAATGCGATTTCGTGCAATGTCAGCGCCATCTGGCAGGCTTACAAAAAAGGGGCCTATTTTGCCAATCCCTGTTTTACACAAATCCATCCAACCTCTCTGCCGCATGTCAGCGGTCACCAAACCAAGCTGACGCTGATGAGTGAAAGTCTGCGCAATGACGGACGGGTGTGGGTGCCAAAAAATGCGGAGGATAAGCGTCCGGCCAACGACATTTCTGAAAATGAACGCGATTATTTTCTGGAGGAAAAATACCCCAGCTTTGGCAACCTGGTCCCCCGGGATGTGGCGTCGCGCAATGCCAAGCAACAGTGCGATGCCGGTAAAGGGGTCGGGCCCACCGGACGGGCCGTTTATCTGGATTTCACCCAAGCCATTAAACGCGACGGCAAAGCCGTCATCGCCCGCAAATATGGCAATCTGTTCGACATGTACCGCAACATTATCGATGATGATCCTTATGAGACACCCATGATGATCTATCCCGCCGCCCACTTTACCATGGGCGGGCTGTGGGTCGATTACAACCTGATGAGCAATATTTCCGGCCTGTTTGTTCTGGGCGAAGCTAACTTTTCCGATCACGGCGCCAATCGACTGGGAGCCAGCGCCCTGATGCAGGGCCTGGCCGACGGCTACTTTGTTATCCCTTACACCTTGGCCGGCTATTTAGGAGATGCCGGTAAGTCCGAGATCGGAGAGGATCAAGCCGCATTCAAAGATTCCATTCAGTTCGCGCAATCCCGCATTGAGAAACTTCTGGCCATCAACGGTAAGCGCACCGTGGAAGATATTCACCGGCAGCTGGGCCGCGTCATGGAGGATCATGTGGGACTGGCCCGCGATGAAGCCGGTCTGAAAACTGCTATCCAGCGGATTCAGGAAATCCGGGCGGAATTTTGGGAAAATGTCAAGGTTGCCGGCCCTGCCAACCGGTACCGCCTAAACCTTCAAAAAGCGGGGCGCTTGATCGATTTTCTTGATTTGGGCGAGCTGATGGCCATTGACGCCCTGAATCGCAAGGAATCTTGCGGCGGCCACCTACGCACGGAGGCCGAAAGTGAAGAAGGCGAAGCCATCCGTGATGATGAAAATTTCTGTCACGTATCTGCGTGGGGCTACCAAGGCGAAGAAGCGCAACCCGCGCTTTTCGTTGAACCGCTTGCGTTTGAAAATGTCAAACTCACTCAAAGGAGCTACAAATAATGAGCGAACACGAAACCATCAATATCACCCTGAAAGTCTGGCGGCAAAACGGACCGGAAGATAGCGGCCGATTTGAAACCATACCGGTGGCGGATGTCGACACCCATAGTTCGTTTCTGGAAATGTTGGATTTTTTGAATGAAAAACTCATCCTGGAAGACAAGGAGCCCATTGAATTTGACAACGATTGTCGCGAAGGCATTTGCGGCACCTGCGGTATCATGGTTAACGGCATCCCCCACGGTCACGGCAAGGGTATGACCGTGTGCCAACTGCACATGCGCGAGTTCGATGACGGCGATACCATCGTTGTGGAACCTTTCCGCGCCAGGGCCTACAAAGTCATCCAGGATCTAATGGTCGATCGCAGTCCGCTGGAAAAAATTATTCAGGCCGGTGGCTACATATCGGTTAACACCGGTGGCGCGCCGGATGGCAATGCCGTGCCCGTGGCCCAGGAAAAATCCGAAGAAGCCATGGACGCGGCGGCTTGTATCGGTTGCGGGGCTTGCGTGGCTTCCTGCCCGAATGCTTCGGCCATGTTGTTTGTGAGCGCCAAGGTATCGCAATTTGCCTTGCTGCCCCAGGGCCGGGCTGAGGCCAACACACGTGTGCTGTCGATGCTGCAGGAAATGGATGCTTGTGGTTTCGGTAATTGCACCAATCACCGGGTCTGCGAGGCAGCGTGTCCTAAAGAAGTCTCCATCACCCATATCGCCCGCTTCAACCGGGAGTTTTTAAAAGCGAGCTTATTTGGCCGTATGCCAATGGGCGAATAAGCCGGCAAGCGTCATTTGCTTTTTTGAGGCAAAAATGGATCCCGCGCTTTTACTCATTATACTCTTTAACATCGGTATCACTGTGGAAGCCATGACCGGCGCGTTGGCCGCCGGTGAACGCCGCATGGATTTGATCGGCGTGTTGGTCGTTGCCACAGTAACCGCATTTGGCGGAGGGACGGTGCGGGATTTGCTGATCGGTCGTTATCCCTTAATCTGGGTCGCCAATCCAGAGTTGCTCTTGCTGACCTCCATTGCCGCCCTTATAATGGTCGCTATCGCGCGCTTTGCCCGCCAGTTGGAAAAAACGTTTTTGGCATTGGATGCCCTCGGCCTGGCTACCTTTACGATCGTAGGCGCCCAGCGCGCCATGGATGTCGGCCACGGACTGGCCATTGCTTCGATTATGGGGGTAATTACCGGTGTTGCCGGCGGCATTTTGCGAGATATGCTTTGCAACCGAATACCATTGGCCTTCCGAAGTGAACTGTATGCAACCGTATCGATTGTTGCCGTGTGGTTGTTTTTGATTATGGATTATCTGGGAGTCTCTGACGCTTTGAGCATCCCGATCACTTTGGTATTCGGTTTTGCTTTTCGCATGCTGGCCCTCAAATTTCACTGGGTGGTGCCCACATTTGTGTACCAAGCCAGGCAGCATGACTAAACCCTGATGAGCCATGAAGGCGGCTGGGATTAAAATTCTGATTGCGGTTTAATTCAATAACCGACCTCTGGATTTTTCCAAATTTTATTCTGATTCATTCCGTATTGAAATTAGACTAAAAAATGAAAAGCAGAAATGAAAAGTGGGACACCCTTCATGGCATTTTAGAAAATATTTGGTTAATGCTTGAACACGGTGCCACCCATTCAGACGATCCCTTTCATTGGCCGATATTAGGCACTGCATTAAAAGCGGCTTGCAGTTTGCGAACCGTTATCTTAAGGCAAGTCAACAAACCCGATCGGATTTTGGTTTGTCATACCGATGCACGATCCGCAAAAGTGCATGAAATCAAAAATAATTCGCAAACCAGCTGGCTATTTTATCATCCTGAAAAGAAAGTTCAGCTAAGGGTAACTGGGCATACAACCTTACATACCCACGATTCATTTGCCGATCGCCAATGGGCCGATACCAGCAGCACCAGTCGCCTGAATTACTGTGCGTCTCAGCCTCCCGGTACACCCATTGATAAGCCCTCATCCGGACTGCCCGATTTTCTGCTCAAAAAGATCCCTACCCTTTTGGAAACCGAAATGGGCCGGAAACATTTTATGGCCATTGTGTTGCACATTTATTCTATTGATTGGTTGATTTTGAAGCTAGCCGGAAACCGGCGTGCCCGGTTTGATTGGGATGAGGACGGGTTGCGCGCCACATGGCTGGTTCCGTAACAGCCAAGTCGGAAGATGCAGTGTCTCCTACACGAAAATGGAACCTTGCAATTTAGCATGAGAAGCGAAAATTAACGGCTATATATTCTAATTCGGTATCAGTGGCGATTATCAGTCGCCGGATTTTATTTTCGGCACTAAACCCGCCATCACGATAATTTGCAGTTTTCTACAACACGCCTAAAATATTTATGAATGTTACAAAATTTCGGCTAAGGCACGGAAGACATAACTCACCTCATTGGAAAATATTGAAGATTTCCTCACGTATTACTTAGTTCAGAAGAATTGAAAACCAGTGTCAGCAAATTAGTAATTGACGCCACCTCCCTCAATCTTCAGTTTTAATATATTGATAACATTGAAAAATAAGGATATAAGCTTACAATTTTAGTGTTTATAAAACCGTATATTAGAAAAAATTTGAATCCGTCAAAAGTACTAACGGTGACGATAGGTGTTGCGCCTTTTAACGGATTCGTTGAAAAGGAGTAAGCTATGTCGACGACAATCGATAACAACGGTCAAATGGACTTTGCGGAAGTGCTGCGCGAAATGGATATTGAGTATTTGGTTATGGGCGAATATGGCATAACAGTTGAAGAGGCGGCCAAATATATCGACCACGATCACTTCGTGTTTCTCGATTTGAGAACCCAGGAAGAGCACGACCATCTTTTATTTCCACGCACTTTGCATATCCCGATTCATGAATTACCCGACCGTATAGATGAAGTGCCGCGTGATAAATTTGTGATCACTTTTTGCCTTTCAGGTTTCCGAGCGGCAATGGGGTATGCATTTCTGCGGACGCAGGGGTACATTGAAGTCAAAGCCATGAAAGGGCGCTTGGATCAAATGGCCGGTGCCATAACGCCAGGGCGCTTTTATTCCATG
>JASJAZ010000002.1 GCA_030066785.1 Desulfobacterales bacterium
GTTTCGAACTGGACCCATGGATTCCATGATTTAGCTCAGCAGATTAAAACGTATTCACCGGAAAAAATGGCGGCGCATACCTGGCTGAGCCCGGAGCAGATCCGTCAATGTGCCCGCCAATATGCCGCCGCCCAGCCGGCCGCGATCCATTGGGGTAACCCCTTGGAGCAGACCAATAATACATTTCACACGGTGCGGGCTATTTTGTGTTTAATGGCGCTGTGTGGCAATTTAGATATTGCCGGCGGTAATGTTCAGGCAGCAGAGCCGCAAATTTTGGGACTCGGGTCATTTGTGCGGGCGGATCTTATTCCTAACAAGCGTTTTGAGATGATTCATGCCCATCACAACACCATCCCAAAAATGATGACGGTTCCGCCGGCCTACTTACGCAGCGCAATTTTAAAGGAAATTCCGTATCCGGTAAAAGGGGCGTTTTTTCAGGGCGCTAATCCGTTATTGGGATATGCCGACAGTCGGCAAACCGATGCAGCCCTGCAAAAACTCGATTTTTTAGTGGTATCCGACATCGTCATGACACCAACGGCCGCCCTGGCCGATATCGTTTTGCCGGCAGCGACACATTTTGAATTTAACGATATCGGGCATTATGGCCTCGGTCACGGTTATATTCTGGCACGCCCCCGGGTGGTATCGCCACCCCCGGGATGTTGGCCGGACATGAAAATTCTCAATGAGTTGGGTAAACTCATAAGCCCAGGCCGGTACTGGTTTGATAATTATGAAGATCTGCTGGAGCTCATTTTAAAACCATCTGGATTGAGCTTTGATCAGTTTGCTCACCAGGGGTATTTAAAAGGTGAGCAGCAATATCAAAAATACTTATCGAGTGACTTTAACACGGCTACCGGAAAGGTCGAATTGGCATTAAGTCAGGCTGAGAAATTTAATTTGCCGGCGTTGCCGCGTTTCGATGGATTTGCGAATGAACCAGACTCTGATTATCCACTGGTATTAACCAGTGCCAAAAGTCCATATTATTTGCATTCATCATATCGCTGGTTGGCCAGCCTCAAGAAATACAGGCCGAGGCCTGTGGCTGAAATCCATCCAGCGACAGCCGCCAAGTACAATATCGATTCCAAAGATCAAATCATCATTGAAACCAAATACGGACAAATCAGTCAGCAGGTGCATCTGACCGATAGGGTCCGGCAAGGGGTTGTTTTCGCCGATTACGGATGGTGGGAAGGTGTCCAAGATCAGGGATGCTTTTTCGATTGGCAATCCGCTAATTATAATATGCTGACATCAACCGATCTACTTGGCCAAGAATTTGGAACGCCAAATTTAAAAGGCATTCCCTGCAGGATTTCAAAAAAAAATAGAGATTAACACTTTTCTATTGTGTTGATTTAAACGTGACTTCTTTTAGGCGAAAGGTTGATTGGCCTACGGTGGGAATATCGCCGCTTACTTGAACAGGGAGGTTTGAGGTCGGGTCGATATAAATAGCGATGTTTTTATGAAATCCCAAAAATGAAAAATTTTCTTCTTTGTCCAAATTAGATGGTAGCGGCTGAGACATAATCGAAATTTTGCGTGCCTTGACGTTGCTTTGCCGGTGTAGGATATCTTGGCCCTTCTTTTCAAAATAATCAACCTTGACCGTATGCAGGCCTGCAGATTGCATTTGGACGCGAAACAATTGTCGTTTGCCAAAAACACATATCGAAACGGATTTATCATGTGCAAGTAGTTCAGATGCCGAAGCAATGAAAATCAACACTAAGCGTTCCGAAACATCCGGGCACTCTAATTGTTCCGGGTTATAGGGGTAAAAATTATTTTGAGTGTCTGACCATTTCTCAGGCTTCTGTTTAGCTTCGTTTTTATTGAGAGGCTCCCGCCGGTGGCGAAAAACGCCTTGGTTTGTGAACCGATAAACTTTTTTAAAGTCATCTTCACCCTGCCGCAATCTTGCCCTGCCCAATCCGCTGGCATTAGTCGGATCGAACCAAACGTGGTTCAATATCGTTACGGGCGGCTGAAAAACCGTGTCAATCGTTGCATCAGTGGTAATTTTGTAACAGCCACTGTTAGGAACCGGCAATGGGTTTCCTTGACGACTCTGAATCAGTGAAGCCTTTACTTCATTAGTTGCCAGAGATTTCAAATAAACCGTTGTTGCGGCATCGACCCAAAAACTGTTGGCTTGGTAAAATAGTTTGGTCCACTGAATTCTTTCAGGATCCAGCCTAAGGGTGTCAGCTTGTGCCTGAACCGACTCAGCGGAGATGACGTATGCGGGCAGGTTTGTCAGTAAGATCAGTGTTATTGCAATGAAGACTCTTTGCATCAGATTAAATTAGTCTTTAAATAAATCAAGTCAGGCTATCCAAAGGATAGCCACGAGGCGATGTTAGACAATTTCGATAGGGTTTGAGCCTATCCTTTAATACTTCGGGGCAGCAGCATTTGATGTTGCGGGCATATCGATTTCGGGTTCTGGTAGACGCAGCCGGCGAATGCTGCTAAATATTTACGAATGTCGCTCATATTGGCTACCTCGTCCACAAAGCCCTTTTGGGCGCAGTAGATCGGTCGCGAGTAATCGTGGTACGCTTGAACCATCTGATTCATTTTTTCGATAACGGGACCTAATGGTTTGCCGGCATCTTTTTCCTTTACCAGTCGGCGCGAAAAACTGGCCGCTGCAGCCGTCTCGCCGTGCATGACGTAAATTTCAGTAGTGGGACAACCCACCGTAAAAGCATTATGGCGATTGGCAGTTGGCCCCCCCATGATATAGTGGGCGGCGGCTGTTCCTTTGCGTAGCAGCACAAGTATCATGGCAACATCGGTTTGTTGAATAGAATAGATCAATGCTTGGCCCAGTCCCAACAACTCGGCCTTTTCGGCCAAATCGCCAACATCAATGCCGGTGGTATCTTGAAACCAAATAATGGGCACCCGATCGCGCCCGCAAAGCGTCACAAATTCATTTAGCTTGATTAAACCCTGACGGTAGAGTTTTCCTCCGATACCGGCATAAGGAGCATATTCCGGGTAATCTTCACCCAGATATCCCTGTCGATTGCCAATAACACCCATGAGGTATCCATCCACTTTACATAATCCAGTGTAAACTTCAGGTCCGTAATTTGGCCGATATTCCATGTGCTCACTGCCATCAACCAGACGCGCCAATACTTCATCAAAATCATACATTTGTTTTTGGTTAAAGGGAATTAAACGATACAGATCTTCGCTCGGATATTTAGGGGGTTTGGGGTCGGCGACACGAAAGAACTTGGGGTTGTAGGCCGGCATGTCCTGCATATATTCTCTAACGCCATCCAAGACACCGATTTCTTCTTCAAATACGTAGCGAAAAAAACCGGTTTGATCGTAATGGATCTCTGCCGATCCAGGCGGTTTTGCTTTAAACTGTTTAGCAGCGCTAATGAGTTGCTCGGCACCCTCTTCATCAAAATAGCCTTTGGGCGACATGCCACTTAAAATTCCACCGCCCCCAACTGCTATGTTACAATTTTTATGCGCAAACAGGATCGTGGGACTGATGCCCTGATAACCGCCGCCGGCGGGATTGGTGCCGTATATGCTTGCTAGGATCGGAATACCAAGTTGTTCCAGTTCAGCATGGCGGAAAAAAGTGGTTCCGCCGCCACGGCGGTTGGCATAAAATTTTTCCTGTTCGGTGAGCTTCACACCGCTGCAGTTAACCAACCAAACCAACGGAACATTTAAGCGTTTGGCAAGATTGGTTACGCGCAAAATATTTTCATATTGACCCGGCAGCCAAGCCCCTGCAAATACTTTATTGTCAAATCCGATAATAACCGCCCATTTCCCACTGATTTTTCCCAGGCCGTCAATGACATTAGATGTGCCTTCAACATTGTCTTCCGGATTAAACAGCGTGTGCAGCGGGCACCACGTGCCTGGATCGACTAAATAACGCAGGCGCTGAAAAACCGTCATTTGTCCGCGGGCATTTATTTTCTCTTCCGGCATACCCGCATTTATGACGCTATCGACCGCATTTTTTACTTCTGCTTCTACCGCTTTAATTTTTTTGAGATTCTCTTCTGTACTAGCAATTTGCCCCTTGCTAAGTGGATGGCCGAATGCTTGCATCTGCTCAAAATAAGGTCTCATGTTTTGCTCCCGGATTAATGGCGGCTATTTATGGCGATATTTTCAATGTCAATTCACATGATGTGACAAGTGCATGCATCCGAACCTTGAGTTTTGATAAAAACAATGTGCCCATCCCGTCCGTAATGTAGCTAATTACTAGCTAAATAGCGTTCAAATTGTCAAGCGATTTCCTGCCCCAGTATTTGCTTGGGTTTAATCTGCCTTTCAAAGCATAATTATGAAAAAAATGTAATTTCAATAAGTCATCTCGATAAATTTTAGTTGAAGAGAATCCCTTTGGTATTTAACCACTTGACAGCATGCTTGCCTGTTTGGCATAAGTCAATAGATAAAACATTGTTTTGATATATGAAACAATTCGATGGCAAATACAGCTCGGTTGAAAAAGCGTTGCGGGTGTTACAGGTGTTTCAAGAACCCCGTCCGTTTTGGGGTGTGCGTGAACTCAGTGCGCATCTAAATTTTAGCCCAGCGACGGTATTGCGGATTTTGCAAACCTTGAAAAATTACGGTTTTGTCGACCAAGATCCCAATACCCGTCTTTATCGATTGGGCACAATTTACTACTGTTTTTTGCATGCACTGCAAAGTACCCACCCGATCAGTCGAACGGCTTTGCCCTACTTGCAGCAGCTTACCGAACGGACGCATGAAACCGCTCATCTGAACACAATTGACGGAGTTGAACGCTTGTGCATCGAAAATGTGGAATCACTGCAGCCCTTGAAAGCCGCCATGCCGATCGGCAGCCGTTCGCCATTGTATGCCGGTGCATCATCAAAATGCCTGTTGGCATTTTCAACCTCCGACTTTATTGATTCGTTTCTCAATGGAGCAACATTGCGGCCAATTGCAGAAAATACGATAACAGATCCAAAAACGTTACGTAAAGAATTGCACCTGATTCAGCGCCAGGGATTTGCTGTTAGTTTGGGTGAGCGCAATCCAGGGTTAGGATCTTTGAGCGCGCCGATTCTTAACCATCAAGGCGTGCTATTGGCTGCCATCAGCCTAGCCATGCCTGAAATCCGGTTCCAAGACCGTCGGCATCGCAATTTTTGCCTGGATGAACTTCTTGCTACTGCCGGAAGCCTCGGCAAGGCCATGGGTTTTGAAAGTGGTTGAATTGCGATTTTAATTGATCAAACAAACCTCAATGCAGATATTTTTACGCGGAGTTGATCGCATGCAAAAAAGTGCTAATAAAGTCATGGAGTTGAGCCAAGCCATTGGTCGTTTTGTAACCGATGGGTGTCATATTTCAATTGGTGGCTTCACGATTAATCGGAATCCCATGGCCGCTGTTTACGAGATTATACGGCAAAAAATTAAGAATCTACACTTGTATGCGCATTCTAACGGTCAAGGTGTTGATGAATTGGTCGGTGCCGGTTGCGCTGCTAAAATAGAAATCGCCTATGCCGGCAGCGGGCGTTTTGCCCCCACCTGTATTCGGTTTCGCAAAGCCGTGGAAAGCGGCAGCATTAAGGTTGAAGATTATTCCAATTATCAAATGACGTTGCGGTTTCAAGCCGGTGCCATGGGAGTTCCTTTCTTGCCGACGCGCTCTGGACTGGGAACCAGCATTGTAGATCATTGGGGATTTTCAAAACAGATGCGTAAATCTGATCCGAGGCTGCCGAATGACAAACTGGTCGTCCAGGAAAACCCGATGAGAGGCTGGGGTGGCATCAAGCATGTTGTGTTGGTGCCTGCGATCAATCCGGATGTGACCATTTTGCATGTGCAAAAATCCGATCGGCAAGGAACCGCACGCATCGAAGGCCTCGTATTTGCCGATATCGAACAGGCCAAATCTGCCCGGCATGTCATATTGACCTGTGAAGAGTTGGTGGATGCGCAGGAGCTCAGAGAAACCCCCGATCGTAACCAGATTCCCTTTTTCAATGTTGATGCCGTAGTGCCTTTGTCCCATGGCGCCTATCCCACAGCGTGCTACCGGTATTATGACTATGATCCGGTTTATCTAAACGATTACCGCCAATCGGCGGTCGATAACAACCGTTACCAGAAATACCTGAGCACCTTTATATATGGCGTCAAAGATCATAAGGATCTGCTGGACACGATCGGCAAAGAGCGTGTTTTAAAGATTAAAGCCGATAGCCGTACCGGATATGCGGTGAATTTAGATCGCAAATAAAGAATCGTAACCACTGCGGTACCAAACCAATAGGAGTTTTCATGGCTGCATATACTCGCAGGGAAATGATGGCCATCGCTGCCGCCCGCCAGATTGAAGACGGTGATATTGTATTTTGTGGAACCGGCATATCCATGTTGGCGGCTATGGCTGCCAAGCACATCAGTGCGCCCAACAGTACCATCTTTTTTGAAACCGGTGCAATCGATTCCCGGCTTGAAGAGGTCCCCATGGCAGTTGCCGATCCACGGGTGATGTATGGGACAGCCGTAAATGGAAGTCTTGCCGACGCATTTGCAACCATGCAAAATCGATGGACAGGGTCCCGTGTGGTCGGCATTATGGGGGCCGCTCAAATCGACAAGTTCGGCAACCTAAATTCCACTGTTATTGGAAATTATGATCACCCCACGGTTAGGTTCTCTGGTAGTGGCGGGGCTTGTGATGTCGGTTCGCTTGTGGGCCGTACCATAATATTCATGCAGCATGAGAAAAGAAAATTTGTTGAAAAGCTTGACTATTTAACCAGTCCAGGATGGCTTTCAGGTAGTGGGCAGCGGGAGCAAACGGGTTTGGCACCGGGTGGACCGGCCGCCGTAATTACCAATATGGCGGTCATGGGCTTTGATGCAACCACCCATGAAATGTATTTAAAGGCTATTTATCCGGGTGTCCGGCCATCAAAGATCCTGGCGCATATGTCTTTTAAAGTTGATACCAAAAGGGCGTACGAATTACCTCCGCCATCTTCGCAAGAGCTTTTGACTCTTAGAGAAATATGCGACCCGCAGCGTCTCATTCTGGGATGAGCAGGTTTGGTATTGAACAGTTTGTAGCAGCAAAATGATCAAACACCGAATTGTCTCTTCGAAAACAAACATTGAATCCGTTTACGATTGAGATCATTATCATTTATACCCAAATCTGAGATCGATAAAAATTACATTTAACCCGTATTTGATGCTAACCTATTAGTGATGAAACCTGTCAATACGCTCATGCAACGCGCCATTTCCGAAGCAGTATTTCCAGGTGCGGTGCTATTAGTAGCCCACCAAGACCAGGTAGTATTTTGTAATGCATATGGCGTTGCCAACCTCGCCACGCAGATTAGGATAAACCAGGAAACGTTGTTTGATTTAGCATCGCTGACCAAACCACTGGCGACAACGCTGGGCATCATGTATCTCGTGCAGAAAGAAAAACTGGAGCTGAGTGATACGGTGGCCCGCGTATTGGCAGAGTTTAAAAATTCTAATAAAGCCATGGTGACCATTCAAGCCCTGTTGACCCATACGTCGGGGCTGCCAGATTATCGGCCGTATTTTAAAAAATTATCCCAAACGGATCCTTCTCACAGTAAAAAAGTGCTGCGAGAGTTTCTGGTCAATGAACCCTTAGAGTATCGTTCTGAACAGCAAACGGTTTACAGCGATTTGGGTTTCATGATACTGGCCTGGATTTTAGAGCAAATATCCGGGGATTCTTTGAATCAGTTTGTTGAAAGCAAAATTTATGCGCCATTGGGTATCAAAGATCTTTTTTTTATTGATCGGCAAACTTCAGTTGCCAAGCGTGAATTTGCGGCCACTGAGAAGTGTTCCTGGCGTGGCAAAATTGTCCAAGGGGTTGTGCATGATGAAAACGCCTACGCGGTGGGGGGTTTTGATGGGCATGCAGGACTGTTTGGCAATGCGATGGCAGTATATCAATTGCTGTATTACTTATTAGCCGCTTACGATAATCGTGCAACTAAGTCGGTTTTAGCCCCAAATCTTGTCAGGCAGTTTTTGACGCACCAGGCGGGCGCCTCACGCGCGTTGGGCTTTGATCGGCCATCTGAAGAAAATTCCAGTGCCGGTAAATATTTTTCTAAGAACAGTGTGGGTCATTTAGGTTTTACCGGTACATCGTTTTGGGTGGACTTAGACCGGCACATTATCGTCATCTTATTAACCAATCGGGTACATCCCACGCGCCAAAATGAGCGAATCCGTTCTTTCCGTCCTCAGTTGCATGATACCATCATGTCGTTGCTCATATCTTGATATCGTCCTCGGATGTCAATAAAAAGTAGGCTGTTTTGCAAATTTATGCTATATAATTAATAATTTCTGCTTGTAATGGCAGATTTATTTTGTTAGCCAGACACATTTTTTAAACTTCTGGATGGAAATTGAAACGGCTGGATTTGGCCATAAATTTTTCGATACAGAAATGAGGTTGTATGAATCCGATGATTGACAAAATTTTGGGGGTCTTTTCCAACGATCTTGCCATTGATTTGGGAACCGCGAATACACTTGTTTACGTAAAAGGCAAAGGCATTGTTTTACGCGAGCCATCGGTGGTGGCGGTCCGCACGGACCACCGGGCTAAGAACCGGGTTCTGGCCGTGGGTAATGAGGCCAAAAATATGCTTGGAAGGACCCCCGGCAACATTGTCGCCATTCGCCCCATGCGCGATGGTGTCATTGCAGATTTTGAAGTGACGGAAGCCATGCTGAAGCACTTCATCCGTAAAGTTCACAATCGGCGGGCTTTTGTACGTCCTAGAATTGTGGTGGCGGTGCCTTCCGGCATTACCCAGGTTGAAAAACGGGCTGTCAGGGAATCGGCCGAATCTGCCGGGGCACGGGAAGTTTTTTTGATTGAGGAGCCCATGGCGGCGGCTATTGGAGCTGATCTACCAATTACCGAACCAACGTGCAATATGGTTGTCGATATCGGCGGCGGGACCACTGAAGTAGCGGTTATCTCCCTGGCAGGTATTGTTTACAGCCGATCCATGCGGGTTGCCGGGGACAAGATGGACGCGGCCATCATCCAATATATTAAACGCAAATACAATTTACTGATTGGTGAACGCACCGCCGAGATTATCAAAACAACTATCGGCAACGCCTATCCAGACCCGCAGGATTTAGAAACCATTGAAGTGAAAGGGCGCGATCTGGTTTCCGGAATTCCGAAAATTCTGGCGATTGATTCTGAAGAGATCCGGGTAGCGATTGCTGAGCAAATAGATGCCATTGTTGAAACAGTTAAAATTGCTTTAGAGCAAACCCCTCCAGAATTAGCCGCGGATATTGTGGATCGTGGCATTGTGCTCACCGGCGGAGGTGCGCTACTTAAAAATCTCGACAAATTGATACGCGAGGAAAGCGGTTTGCCCATCACGGTCACCGAAGATCCGCTTTCGACGGTCGCTTTGGGATCCGGCAAAACGCTTGATAATATAGAAATCCTCAAACATGTCATGTTGTAAGATTGATCGTTTATGTTTTCAAGAAAAACGGTGATAATTGCTGGTATCATTGTTTTTATCGCCGTCAACGTTATCATTCTTTCCATCACTAGCAGGCGGGAATACGCTTCCTCAAGGCCTGGTCCGATTGCCATCGCGCTGGTAGCCCCTTTCCAAAAAATGGTCACCAGATCGGTACAGTTTGTCCGCGATATCTGGCTTGACTATTTTTTTCTAGTCTCAGTCGCTAAAGAAAATACAGAACTTCGCCTAGCGCTCAAACAATCTATGCAGAGCAACAATCAGTGCTATGAAGTCAGGCAGAAAAATAGCCAACTGCGTAACATGTTAAACTACCAAGAAAAGCAATCACTTAATATTGCGGCGGCGGAGGTTGTCGGCCGGGATCCATCGCCTTGGTTGAAAACCATTATAATTGATAAAGGTAAATCGGATGGTGTGATTCGGGGATTGCCAGTAGTAGTGCCTGAGGGAATCGTTGGCCAAGTGGTTGATGTTTCCAATCGTTATGCCAAAGTGCTTATGATCATAGACCAAAATAGCGCTGTAGATGCCTTGGTTCAAAGGACGCGGGCTCGTGGGGTAATCAAAGGCGAGTCGGAAAATCGGTGTTTATTTAAATTCGCGTTGCGCAAACACGATATCAAGATCGGCGACATGATCATTTCGTCCGGTATGGATGGTGTCTATCCCAAAGGCCTCACAATCGGAAAAGTATCGCAGGTAATTAAACGCAGTGCTGGGATTTTTCAAGATGTTGCCGTGGTGCCCTTCGTGGATTTTGAGAAATTGGAAGAGGTGCTGGTAATCTTGGATCTGCAAACCCACGATTTAGATCACAAGTCATGACCTACCTGTTTTATGCTATAATTCTTCTTGGATTGATTATTTGCCAGACCACTTTATTGTCTCGAATTCCTCTGACAGCCGAGATTTATGACCTGGTAATTGCCTTTATTATTTACCTCGGCATTTTCAGACCTTTCCGCGAAAGTCTGCTCGTCGTTCTTTTGGCGGGATTCATGATGGACAATTTATCCGGCAGCCCTTTTGGGATTTATATGTCGGCCTATTTTTGGATATTTGCCGGACTGCAGCGGTCGGCCCAGTGGTTTCGAATCGGCGACAGTATCTTATTGCCCTTTGTGGTGGCGGCGGGCGTATTATTTGAGAATATCATTTTTTTTGGTACGATTTATATACTCGGTTCATCGGAGATAAATAGTAGCTTTGTTATCCGCACGACAGCGATTCAAATTGCCTGGGCTTTGGTAACGGGGCTGGTACTTCTGCGAATGGTTAGGGTTGCGCATCAATTATGGGACAATTGGCATCTCAAATTTGTGACGGCTAGAAACGGACACAGTAAACATTAGCGCCATGGCTGGCTTGGGCCGCCGATCAAATTTTGTCGTCGAAGTTAAAGTCGTGATGTTACCGATCTCAACGGCGAGCTTACGCTAATTCTTGGCATAAGGGCTACACCGAACAGATGGATCAGATTTGAGCGATTATCTAAATACTACGACCACCGACTGGTATAAACAGCGCGTTATCGGGGTGTTGGTCTGCGTGCTGACTGCTTTTGCAGTGCTGACTATCCGGCTTTTCTACCTTCAAATTATCGAGGGTGAGGAATTAAGGCGGCTCTCTGAAAGCAACAGTATCCGACTTCAAGATATTGATCCGCCACGCGGCCTGATTTTTGATCGAACCAACACTCTCATCGTGGATAATCGTCCCTCGTTTGACCTTGGCATTATTGTGAAAGATGCCAAACCAGTCGAAGAAACGATCGAAAAGCTTTCGCAATACACGGGTATACCGGCAGCTGCCATGATGGATAAGATAAAAACCAGTAATAAATTGCCAGCGTTTAAGCCGATTCTGCTGAAAAGTGATATTGGGCGCAACGCCTTGGCGGCCATCGAGACGCACAAATTTGATCTGCCGGGTGTAGTCGTAAACATCCAACCGCTCCGGCATTATATTTTTAAACAAAGTGCTTCGCATTTGCTAGGCTATTTGGGCGAGATTAATCCGACCGAACTGGCACGCGAAGCATTTGTGGATTACAAAGCCGGTGATTTAATTGGTAAATTTGGTGTGGAAAAAACCTATGAACCATTTTTGCGCGGGAGGCGCGGCGGGCGGCAAGTGGAAGTCAATGCGACCGGGCAAGTTGTGCGCGTTTTGAAAACGGTTGAGGGTCACCCCGGCAAAAATTTATATCTTACCATTGATCATCGGATTCAGCAAAAAGCGGAAGAGCTATTGGAAGGCCAGGCCGGCGCTGTAGCCGCCATTGATCCCAATTCTGGAGCAGTTTTAGCGCTGGCCAGCAGCCCTTCTTTTGATCAAAATATTTTTGTCGGTGGCCTGGCGCGCGATGACTGGAATATGCTGCTGACGAATCCGTATCATCCGATGGAAAATAAATCCATACAGGGTGAATATCCGCCGGGATCGACCTATAAAATAGTAACAGCCATAGCAGGTCTGGAGGAAGGTGTCCTCGATGAAACGACAACGGTTCACTGTCCGGGTCAGTATCGCTTCGGCGATCGAATTTTTCGGTGTTGGAAAAAAGGGGGACACGGTAAAGTCGATCTTATTCAGGCCATCGAACAATCTTGCGATGTGTATTTCTATCAGGCGGGACAAAATGTGGGCGTGGACCGATTGGCATGGTATGCGAAAGCCTGCGGCTTGGGTTCGCCTGCGGGTATTAACCTAAGCCATGAAGCCAAAGGACTGATTCCGACCGCCGCCTGGAAAAAACGCCGATTCGGTATCGACTGGCAGCGTGGCGAAACACTTTCGATTGCCATCGGGCAAGGCTACAATTTGACAACACCGCTTCAAATGGCAGTCCTAACCGGAGCGGTTGCGAATGGCGGTAGGCGTTATAAACCGATCATTATGAATAAGATCCAAACGGCCGATGGAGAAATGGTCGTTGAAAATAAAAGTGAAATGATCGGCCAATTGCCGGTGAGCGCCAAAACACTTGATTTAGTACGCATAGGTTTAAGGCAAGTGGTGGCCGGTGAAAAAGGAACCGCCCGCGGCTCCCGGGTTGAGGGTATCGATATCAGTGGTAAAACGGGGACTTCCCAGGTTGTGGGTCGCAAGAAAAATAGTGATGAAGAAGAAGAGGAACGTGCTGATCATTTAAAGGCCCACGCCTGGTTCGTCGCCTACGCCCCTTCGAATAATCCCCAAATAGCGGTGGCGGTTATTGTCGAACACGGGGAACATGGATCAAGTGCTGCGGCGCCCATCGCCAGGGAAGTCATTAAAACTTATCTATTAGACCAAAAGAGTATAAAAGAGCAAGTGGGCTAGATGGTTATCAGGAGTGCTGCGGCGTTGATTCGCGTTTAAATATTTTTTTTGATACTTAATGATTAAATCATGTTTGATCGTCGACCGGAACAATATTTTGATTGGGGTTTGCTGGCGGTAACGCTTTTGGTTGCTACCATTGGTTTTTTAACCCTTTACAGTGCGGTTTCGGCAGGAGCCACCACCCCTGCAAAGGCATTTTACATCAAGCAGTTGATTTGGTATCTAGTCGGCCTGGTTTGTATGGTCATCACGATCCTGTTTAACTATAAAATGATGGATCGTCATGCGAATGTTATTTATGTGGTGTGCATCGTTCTGTTGATTTGCGTGTTGTTTTTCGGCAAATACGTCGGCGGTTCGCGCCGCTGGTTGGCTCTGGGCCCAATTTCGCTGCAACCCTCTGAAATGGTCAAGGTGGGTGTTATTATCATTTTGGCTCGATACTATGCCAAGTCGGCCAGTACCAGTGGCTTGACGATTCGCGAGTTATGCAAACCTGTCATCATGATCATGATTCCGTTTGCATTGATTGTAAAACAGCCCGATCTAGGAACCGCTATGCTGATAGTGTTAATTGCCGGATCGATGACCATGTTTGTCAAGATTCAAAGACGATCATTAATTTACATTATGATTTCGGGATTGATTTCAGTTCCTTTGGTGTGGTCTTTTTTAAAAGGTTATCAAAAGCAACGGATACTTACATTTCTCAACCCCGACAGTGATCCATTGGGAACGGGCTACCATATCATCCAATCCAAGATAGCCATCGGATCCGGAATGCTAACCGGCAAAGGCTATCTGAAAGGGACTCAAAATGCGTTGTCATTTTTACCCGAACAGCATACAGATTTCATCTTTTCGGTTTTGGCGGAAGAATGGGGATTTATCGGCGCGATTGCTTTGTTGGTACTATTGATGATTTTGGTTGCTTGGGGACTAAACGTGGCCCACAGCTGTCGGGATCCATTTGGTACTATTCTATCTGTCGGAGTTACAGCAACCATATTCTGGCAGGTTTTTGTTAATATCGGGATGACCATGGGGCTTATGCCGGTAGTGGGTGTGCCGCTCCCATTGGTTAGCTACGGGGGGTCTTCAGTTATTACATCGATGATCTGTATTGGTATTTTAATGAATGTCAGCATGCGACGATTTACGATTGACTAAGTGGGCGCTGTGAGAAATGACAACAAATGGCATTTAGCATTTTAAACGCCATGCTAGGAGGCATTATGGGTAGAGCAAAAAAAGGCGATTCCATTTCCACTTTTCTAGGGGCCGATGTGAATGTGGAAGGTACCATTGAATTCAAAGGTACCATCCGGCTTGACGGAAATGTCAAAGGACGCATTTGCAGCGATGGTGGCACTGTTATCGTTGGTGAAAATGCGGTGATCATGGCAGATGTTGTGGTGGACAAGGCCATCATTATGGGTGAAGTTCAAGGCACTATCAATGCGAAAGAACGCATCGAGGTATATCATCCGGGACGCGTCAAAGGCGATATCCAGGCCCCTGTCATTTCCATTGATGCAGGGGTTATGTTCAACGGCAAATGCTCCATGAAACCGCGTACAATTGACCACCGCGAAAATGTGGAAAAATCCCCCAAACCCGTCTTGGTAAAGGATTCCAGCGAAAACTAAAATTATTGAAAAAATCTTTTGACATTGCGTTTAGCCTAATGATATAGGATCGCTCTGGTTGTCTCTGTGCCTTGTGAAACAACCGTGAGTATCATCATGCCGTGATTGATGATGCGATTACTTGCAATGGGGGAATATTGAATGAAACTATCGGGTTCGTATTGGAAAAATGTTTCTGCCTTAACCCTTTCCTTCCTGCTCTGCCTTCTCCTCTTAGCCCCGCCCGCATTCGCTCTTACCGTTTTGCCGGACTCATCGGTTTTTATCCAGATTGTTAATTTTCTAGTTCTGATTTGGATATTGAACACTGTTCTTTATCGACCGATCCGTAGTGTTTTGCAGCAGCGCAAAGAGAAAGTCGAGGGGCTTGAGGATAAAATTGAAACCTGCACCAGAGAAGTGCAAGAAAAAGATGAAGCGTTTGTCAACGGGTTAAGAGAGGCCCGCGTCAAGGGTCTGCAGGAAAAGGATCGCTTCCTGCAGGAGGCGGCTGAAGAGGAAAAAGCAATTATTGAAGAAATCAATAAAAAATCAATGGCCGAACTGGAGGCAATCCGCGCACAAGTCGCGCAAGACACGGATAAAGTCCGGGGGGATCTGATGAGCCAGGTCGATGGGTTTGCCGGTTCAATTGTTGAAAAGATTTTGGGGAGGGCAATTTCATGAAGATTCCTGTTAGCAAGCGGATGCCCTTTAGACTAAGCACGATTGTGCTAATGGTAAGTTTTTTATTTTTAGTTGGGCTGGCCATTGGTGCATCGGTTCAAGCCGCCAGCGAGGATGCCGGGCATGACGACCACGGCACGAAAGGCTGGGTGGCCACAGACACCTACAAAGTCATGAACTTTGCGGTGCTGGCCATCGCGCTTTTTTTTCTTCTACGCAAACCGGCCGCGCAAGCGCTAAATGCACGCATTGATGGCATTCGCGATCAGCTAACCGATCTAGAAGCAAAGAAAAAGAAAGCCGAACAGCAGCTTGCGGAATACAACGAGCGATTGGCGCTTTTGGATCAAGAGGCCGCAAAATTGCTTGAGGATTACAAACAACAAGGCCTGGATGCCAAAGCCCGTATAATTGAGGAAGCCAAAGCCTCCGCCCAAAAGCTTGAGGAACAGGCCAAACGCAACATTGAAAATGAATTCAAAAAAGCCAAAGCCGGCTTGCAAGAGGAAATTGTGGATCAGGCTTTGGCCAAAGCTGAAGAGGTGTTAAAGACCAAGATTACAAACGATGATCAAGAGAAATTGGTCGATGAATATCTAGCGAAGGTGGTGGCATAGTGAAGAATTTGACGATATCGCGGCGTTATGCCAAAGCATTGCTGTTAATCGGCAAAGAGGACGGCCAGGCCGAATCCTACAAAGACGAACTGAACCAGGTTGCGGATCTAATCCAAAAAGAGAAAGAATTGAAACAGGCCATCACAAATCCGTTGTATGATGCGGGGGGCCGGCGCAAAGTGTTAGAGGCGGTCATTGAAAAAAGCAATATCTCAGCGGTGATGAAATCTTTTTTGCTATTGCTTTTCGATAAAGGCCGCTTCGGATTTCTGCCGCATATTAACGATTTTTACCAGAGAATGGTTGACGAATTACAGGGAATTGGCCGAGCCAGTTTGGTTTCGGCTACAGAGCTTTCTTCGGAAACCGTTGAAAAGATTCGTGCAGCCCTGTCGAAACGGACAGGTCAAGATATAATTCTGGAGGTGGCGCAAGATCCCGCACTCATTGGCGGAATTGTGACTAAAATTGGGGATCTTGTCCTGGATGGCAGTTTGAAAACGAGTTTGGAAAATATGAGAGAATCTTTAAAAAGGGGTGAGAGTGCATAATGGAATTACGAGCCGAAGAAATAAGTCAAATTATTAAGGAGCAGATTACTGATTACGACAAGAAGGTCGAACTCAGTGAAACAGGAATTGTTTTATCGGTCGGTGACGGTATCGCCCGCATTTACGGTCTCGAAAAGGCGATGGCATTGGAGCTGGTGGAATTTCCCGGAGGAATCCTCGGGCTCGTGCTGAACCTCGAGGAAGACAATGTCGGTGTCGCAGTTATGGGTGAGGACGTTCATATCAAAGAAGGCGATATTGTCAAACGCACCGGCCGTATTGCCGAGGTGCCGGTTGGCGAGGCCGTGTTGGGGCGAGTTGTGGACGCTGTGGGCGAACCGATTGATGGCAAGGGCGCAATCGATGCCAAAGAGTTCCGGCGGGTTGAAATGGTGGCGCCGGGTGTTATTGCCCGTAAGAGCGTTCATGAACCCTGTTACACCGGCCTGAAAGCAGTTGATGCCATGACGCCCGTCGGTCGTGGGCAACGCGAGCTGATTATCGGCGACCGTCAAATTGGAAAAACCGCAGTGGCCATTGATGCCATTCTGGCTCAGAAAGAAACCGATATCTATTGTATCTATGTAGCCTGTGGGCAGAAAAAATCCACCGTGGCCCAAGTGGCCGCCGTTCTGGAAAAACATGGGGCCATGGAATATACAACCATTGTGTCGGCTTGTGCCAGCGATCCCGCCACGCAACAATTTATTGCACCGTATGCGGGCTGTGCCATGGGCGAATATTTTCGCGATAAGGGACAGCATGCCTTAATTATTTACGATGACCTTTCCAAGCAGGCCGCCGCCTATCGCCAGGTGTCACTGCTTCTGCGGCGACCGCCGGGACGTGAAGCTTTTCCGGGTGATATTTTCTACAACCATTCGCGCCTTTTAGAACGGTCGGCCAAGATGAACGATGAGTTGGGTGCGGGATCACTTACCGCGCTACCAATTATTGAAACCCAAGCCGGTGACGTCTCGGCCTACATTCCCACCAATGTTATTTCCATTACCGACGGTCAGATTTATCTCGAACCGGCTCTATTTTTTGCGGGTGTCCGGCCATCAATCAACGTCGGGCTTTCGGTTTCACGGGTAGGGGGCGCCGCCCAGGTCAAGGCCATGAAACAAGTTGCTGGAACGTTGCGCCTTGATTTGGCGCAATATCGCGAACTGGAGGCTTTTGCCGCATTTGGCAGCGACCTTGACAAGGCCACACAACAGCAGCTGACGCGTGGTGCCCGTTTGGTTGAAATTCTAAAACAACCGCAGTACCAACCGCTGCCGTTAGAAAAACAAGTAGCCATTCTGTATGCGGGTACGCGCGGGTTTTTGGATGAGTTGCCAATCGACGTTTTAGCAAAATACGAAGCGGGTTTATATCCATTTATTGAAGATCGATATCCGCAGGTCTTTGCGGATTTGAAAGAAAAACAAGAAATTGATGATGCGCTTGATAAGCAGATGGGCGATGCACTCACCGCCTACAATCAAGAATTCAAAGACACCATCAAGTAGCAGCAGAAAAAGTGAATTTCGGTAAGCCGCGCTTACCGAGTCTCAAATTGGACGTTTCACATTTCAAATCGTAGAGGCTGGTTTGTATGGCGACACTAAAAGATGTTGAAAATAAAATAAAAGCGGTTAAAAAGACGAAGCAAATCACCAAGGCCATGAACATGGTGGCCGCTTCCCGATTGCGTGGCGCGCAAACCGCCATGGAAGCGTTCCGGCCCTACGCCGGTAAATTCGCTGAAGTGCTGGGAAGCCTGGCTCGAAAAGCTGGAGAAGGCGAAGAAAGTAATCCGCTACTCATGCCGAAGGAAGATGTCAAATCGGTACATATTATCCTGATGACCTCTGATCGCGGTTTGTGCGGGGGATTTAACAGCAATCTGATTGAAAAGGCTGAAGCATTTATGAAAGAAAAGGCCTCGGATACAACCGAAGTCTCTTTTTCCAATTTTGGCAAAAAGGGACGTGATTGGGCGCGTAACCGTCGGCTGACGATTGCCCATGAACATATCGGTGTTGTAGGGGCCAGTTTTGGTTTTAATGTGGCCTCCACGGCAGGCCACCAACTTATCGATGGTTTTTTATCGGGCGTGTATGATGAAGTCCATGTGGTGTTTGCGCAGTTTGCCAGCATGGCAAAACAATTACCTACGGTGAGCCAACTACTTCCAATCCCGCCGATAGAAGCGGCGGAGGAAGTGCAAGACGAAAATGCGCCTTATTTAGCCGAACATATTTGTGAGCCATCACCACCGGCGTTGTTGGGCGAAATGTTGCCCCGCAACGTGTATGTTCAGATCTTCAGTGCCCTGCTGGAAACATCCACCAGTGAACACGCGGCGCGGATGATGGCAATGGATAATGCTACGAGTGCATGCAATGATATGATTGAAAACCTTACTTTAACATATAATAAGGCACGGCAGGCGGCCATCACTGCTGAACTAATGGATATTGTTGGTGGTGCCGAGGCCCTCAAAGGATAATAAACGGAATACCATAAGGCGTAATAGGAGGTCTTTCGATGGGAGAAAATATTGGTAAAGTATTGCAGGTCATGGGACCTGTTGTCGACGTAGAATTTGAACAGGGCAAACTGCCGACCATTTATACGGCATTGACGCTTTCAAACCCGGCCATCAACGATGAAGCTGACAACCTTGTTGTTGAAGTGGCCCAACACTTAGGGGACAATGTCGTACGCACCATTGCTATGGATGTTACCGACGGCTTGGTTCGGGGTATGGAGGTCAAAGATACCGGTAACCCGATTTTAATGCCGGTGGGCGAAGCCGGTCTGGGTCGCGTGTTGAATGTGGTGGGTCGTCCAGTTGACGGCTTGGGTGACGTAAGCCAAGAAAAGACACGTCCTATTCACCGGGAAGCTCCCAAGTTTACCGAGCAGGACGTTACCGTGCGGGTCTTGGAAACCGGTGTTAAAGTCATTGATTTATTGGTACCCTTTCCCCGTGGCGGCAAAATGGGTATGTTTGGTGGTGCCGGTGTGGGTAAAACCGTTATTATGATGGAAATGGTTCATAATATCGCCATGCAGCATGGCGGTATCTCGGTCTTTGCCGGCGTTGGCGAAAGAACCCGCGAGGGCAATGACCTCTATCATGAAATGAAAGATTCTGGTGTTTTACCGAAAGCCGCTCTTATTTATGGCCAAATGACCGAACCGCCAGGCGCGCGTGCACGGGTCGCACTATCTGCGCTGACCGCGGCAGAATATTTCCGCGATGAAGAAGGCCAGGATGTGCTGATCTTTATCGACAATATTTTCCGTTTTACCCAGGCCGGTTCCGAGGTTTCGGCACTGCTGGGCCGCATGCCTTCGGCGGTTGGTTATCAACCGACACTGGCGGTTGACTTGGGTGAATTACAGGAACGCATTACCTCCACCGACAAAGGATCGATTACCGCTGTTCAATGTGTGTATGTACCGGCCGACGATTTAACCGACCCTGCACCTGCAACCACTTTTGCACATTTGGATGGTACCGTTGTCTTGTCGCGTCAGATTGCCGAACTGGGTATTTACCCGGCAGTGGATCCCTTGGATTCGACCTCTCGGATTTTGGATGCGTCCTATATCGGTGACGAGCATTACCAGACGGCACGACAGAGCCAGCAAATCCTCCAAAAATACAAAGAGTTGCAGGATATTATTGCCATTTTGGGAATGGAGGAATTATCCGACGAAGATAAAATTACGGTTGCCCGTGCTCGTAAAATTCAACGATTTCTCTCGCAGCCTTTCCATGTGGCGGAGGTATTCACCGGCAAAGCCGGCAAGTATGTAAAAATTGAAGATACCGTCCGCGCATTCAAAGAAATCTGCGAAGGCGTGCATGATGATGTTCCTGAACAGGCTTTTTACATGAAGGGCGGCATTGAAGAAGTTCTTGAAGAAGCCAAAAAAATGGCTGAAGCAGCGGCTTAAGATAAAGGATAAAAAATGGCTGAAAATATCATACTTGAGGTCGTTACGCCTCAGGATATAATTGTTAGCGAAGAGGCCCAAATTGTGGCGGCGCCCGGTACCTTAGGTGAATTTGGCGTGCTGCGGGGCCACACTCCCTTTATGACAACCCTCAAGACCGGGACGATCCGCTACACCGATGTCAGTGGGGCGGAACGGTGTGTGTTTATTAGCGGGGGATTTGCCGAAGCATTGCCAAACAAAGTGACTGTTTTAGCTGAATCAGCCGAACGTCGATGTGATATTGATATCGAACGAGCCAAATCGGCCTTGGACAGGGCGGAAAAACGAATGCAGGAAGAACGCAGCAAAGATGATATCGATTTTACCCGGGCAGCAACTGCTCTGGAAAGAGCCAAGGAACGCTTGAGACTGGGTGGCAAGCCGCGACAATAAGTGCGCCATACCACAGCGATTGTAGGTGCTAACACCACATATTACGTTATCTAACAGAATGTTATCATAGATTGAGGGCAGCCTGTCTAATTGGCTGCCCTTTTTGCGTGTATCTGTTTATATTGGTAATATGAAATAATACGTTATCGGGTGTTGAAAAATGAACAAACTTCGAACTGATTGTGCTGTCATCGTTCTGGCTGCCGGCAAGGGCACACGCATGAAGTCCGACAAAGCCAAGGTATTGCATGAACTTATAGGAAAGCCGATGGTTTTGTATGTTTTGGAAACCGCAGCCTCTATCGTTGGAGATTTAGTGTTTGCGGTTGTGGGACATCAGGCCAACCGTGTCAAAGAAGCTGTTGCCCGTGAAATGCGTGTTCATTTTGTAGACCAACCTGAGCAATTGGGCACTGGCCATGCGGTTCAATGTGCTTTGCCGGTTTTACCGCCGAATGTTGATCATATCATTATTTTGTGTGGAGATGTTCCCCTAATACGTTTTGAAACTATTGACGCTTTAATCAAAACGCATGTTGCCAATCAACAAGATGTGACGCTACTGGCTGTTGAAGTGGAAGATCCCACGGGATATGGGCGTATTATTTTAAGCCACAACGGGCAATTGACCGCTATTGTTGAAGAAGCGGATGCAAACGCAAAACAAAAAGTCATACGATTGATCAACGCCGGCATCTATTGCGTCAAGCGTCAATTTTTAGAGCGAGCTGTAACTCAGATTACCAACGCCAATGCCCAAATGGAATTTTATCTCACTGATATCATCGGCATCGGCTATGCCGCCAATTGCAGCATGGGGGTAATGATTGGAGCTAATCCGGATGAGATTATCGGCATTAACACGTTGGATGATTTGCAAAGGGTTGCAGCCGTATTGCATCGAATGCAATAATGGTAGATATGATTGAATTATCCGTTTTATTTAGAATTTCGCTTTAAAGCGATGGACTAAAAGAGCTTGACTTTCCTTTTGATCAACGCGTATATTGTGAAAAAAATTGGGAACCAGCTGTGGAAACTGAACATATTTCATCACAATTTGACCTAATTGAAGAAAAAGTCGAAAAATTAATCGCATTTTGCAAAACCTTAGAGGAAACCAATTTAAAACTAAAAGACCAAGTTAACCAACTAGAAAAAGAGCTTCAGGCAAAGACAGATACGGAAAGTACTTATTCCGAGGAGCGGGCCTTAATCCGGTCAAAGATTGATAACTTATTGACCCGGCTGGACGGCATTGCGATGGTGTAACAGAATAAAAATAGGCGAAAGGTTGGGGAAAGGTAGCCATTTCGTTGGAACAGCTAATTACAATAAATCTTTTTGGACAGCCGTATACATTCAAAACTGAATCAGAATTCACCAAGGCTAAGGAGGTTGCCGATCTGCTCGTAAAGGAGGTCACGCGCGTTGAATCGCAGCAGCCGGGCGAATCATCAGGAATTACCAAACAAGCTGTCTTAATTCTAGCAGCCCTCAATATTGCCAATCAGAATATTGAGTTAAAGCAAAGCTATTCTGAATTTATGAGTGTGCTATCAGAAAAATCTTCTAATCTGATTCATTCATTGGATACGACTTTGGGTTCTGAGAAGGCTTATTGATTTGCCACCCCATTATTAGAAGGTTTTTGAACGCTACCTATTTTCGACACTTTCGTTACTTACTGAAACACCTTCCATCTGCCTTCCATAGGATGACGGCGGCAAAGCCTGTCTGCAAGAACAGAATTTTTGCCTGTGACCCCTGCCGTGTTCGTGATTGGAAGATGCTCTTTGAACCAACACTAACTAAATGGGAGCTTTCCCTGGTTTCGGTGTGCAAGTTCTGCGCGTACAGAAAAGCCTAAAGAAACTACAAGGCGCCCCCCTTTGATCAAAAGGATCAAAGACCTACCAACACGGCACTATGGCAGGGGTTACTCGCCAGGCTTTGATTGGCGTTTGTCATCTCGTGCTCATTTATCGGCATCGTACCCGAACGATTGGCAATCAAGGATCTTCGGTTGCCTTGCGGCGATGACCATCTAAAGCACAATTCATAAGGCTCACCATACGATACTTTCCGAAGTTAAAGACTCTAAGAGTCACATTGTCATTTGTAAAATTTTTAACCACTTTTTGTTTAAAGTGGATGATGCGAGTTTATGTGAAGCGCATCGCTAAAGTGCGCCGATTGTCACCTTGTTGCCTTCACTGATTATAAAATCCATTTTGCCGCTGTTAACAATCACTAAGGCCATTTGGATGTAAGGAGAAATTAAATGAATGAAAATCTAATCATATTGATTGTGGCCGGTTTTGCTATCGGGTTCGGCATAGCCTATTGGATACGTGGTAAAGTTGTGTCGCATAAAATCAAAGCTGCAAATGAAGAAGCCAAGCGGATAAATGAAGAGGCCCGACGACAATCGGAGACGTTGCTAAAAGAAGCCGATATTGAGATCAAAGACCGGCTTTTTAAAATGAAAAATGAGTTTGATGCTGAAACCAAAGAGACCCGCACGGATTTAAAACAACGCGAGCGGCGAATAGGTCAAAAGGAAGAGAACCTAGACCGCAAACTTGAACAATTTGAACGCCGTGATCGTGACCTATCCAAAAAGGAAAAGAAGTTTACCAACCGCGAAGATAAAATCAAACAGGATGAAACGCGTTATAAAGAATTGATCGAGGAACAAAAAATTCAACTTGAAAAAATATCCGGGCTAACCGCTGAGCAGGCTAAAGATCTGCTGATTAAGGCCATGGAAAATGAAGCGCGCCATGATGGCGCCAAAATGATTAAACGTATTGAAAATGAAGCCAAAGAAAATGCTGATAAAAAGGCCAAGAAAATTATTGCCACAGCGGTGCAGCGTTACGCCGCCGACTTTGTTGCTGATCGCACGGTATCTGTTGTTCAACTGCCCAGCGATGAGATGAAAGGTCGCATCATTGGGCGGGAAGGTCGAAATATTCGTGCTTTGGAAGCCGTCACCGGAATTGATCTCATTATCGATGATACACCCGAAGCCGTCATTCTATCTGGTTTTAATCCGGTACGCCGAGAAGTCGCTCGTATTGCTTTATCTCGGTTAATAGCGGATGGACGCATCCATCCGGCCCGCATTGAAGATGTGGTTAAAAAAGTTGAGCAAGAAGTTGACGGCACCATAAAAGAGGCGGGTGAGCAAGCGGCCTTTGATCTCGGGGTGCATGGGATTCATCCTGAATTAATTAAATATATTGGCCGGTTAAAGTATCGAACCAGCTATGCCCAGAATGTTTTACAGCATTCCGTCGAAGTGGGTTTTCTAACCGGTATTATGGCGGCGGAACTGGGGCTGAACCAAAAGCTGGCGAGAC
>JASJAZ010000161.1 GCA_030066785.1 Desulfobacterales bacterium
CGATCATTATTTTAACGTCTAATTTGGGAGCCACCATTAAACCCGGAGATGGTATTGGTTTTAGCCCTGATGCCAGTTCTTTTTCCCTCCATCAGGTGCAAAAGGCCATCAGCCGAACTTTCCGGCGCGAGTTTATCAACCGTTTGGATCGCGTGGTGATATTTCACCCTCTCCGCCGTTCGGTCATGCGTGCAATTCTATTTAAAGAGCTTGATAAAGTATTGCAAAGACGCGGATTGCGGAACCGCGAGTGGGCTGTCGAATGGGAAGAATCAGCCATTGATTTTCTGTTGGAAAAAGGTTTTACCAAAGATCTTGGAGCACGGCCGCTCAAACGCGCGATTGAGCAATATTTGCTGGCGCCGCTATCCATTACAATCGTGAATCACCAGCACCCCGAAGGCGACCAGTTTCTGTTCGTACGATCAGATAATAACAGCATTGAGGTGGAATTTATTGATCCCGATCCCCCGGTGAGCGCTGCTGCCGATAGCCAACAATTGCATCCATCGAGCGAAGAGATATTATTGACGCCGGGGGTAAAAAAGTTGATCCTGGCACCGGATGGGGTAAAAGCCGAAGCCGATTATCTGGAAGATACCTTGGCCGCCATCGACCAGTCGGTTCAATCAGCCGACTGGCAGGCTATGAAAAGTAAAGCCTTGCAACAAATCGCTGATTCCGGTTTTTGGCAAAGACCGGATTGCTATACCGTGCTTGGCCAGGCGGAATTCATGGATCGCATTGAAGCAGCCCTTAAAACCGCTGGATCACTTTTAAATCGATTGAAAGGAACAAACAAGAAAACCAAAAAAAATTACTCCAAAAAAATCATCATCCGTTTGGCTGAACAGCTTTATCTGCTGGCGGAAGCCAACCAGAGCCTCAATCAAAAAATTGCAAAAGATGCCTACCTCATGATTGAATCCGGCACGAGTACTTCCCTGCCGCCGGAGGTGATTAATTTATTTACAAATCAGCTTCTGCAGATGTACCAGCAGTGGTCCCATAAGCGACGAATGCGGCTGGAGATGCTTCAAGATGTGGATTCGTTGGATTCAGAGACAAGCGCTGTTATTTTAGCAATCAGTGGACTTGGGGCCTATTCGATCCTACTGCCCGAATCCGGTTTGCATGTAATGGAAATACCCAAAATAGGCACTACCTATGATCGTATCACTGTCCGTGTAAAGGTGGTGGGTCAGCCCGAAATGCCGATCGACAACAAAGTCGCCCAGCTGCGACAGGCCAAAGAACTATTTGATAAAGAAGAAGTTGTCAAAGCCGTCGTTGTCAGGCGGTACCGCCGTGAGCCATCTCCGCTGGTTCGTGATGCCGTTCGCAATTACCGAACGGGGCTCATTGACAAAGTGTTGGGCGGCGATTTTGATCTTTTTGGTTAAGGCAATGAATTGGCGCGTAAATCCGTGATCTTAGATTAGAGCGCTAAAAGGTTTTCTTTTTTTAGCCAGCCGTAAAATTCTCAAAAACCACCTCTTTTTCTTACCCCAATTTAGCACTTATCGATCCTTCTCAAATTGTGACGCGCCGTTGATGATCATCAATGCGTTTTATGTGTGCACCCCCTTACTTAAATGATTATATAACAGTCTGAGGTTAATCTACCATTGCGATTATTGATATGCCTTTTATAGTTTTACATACGGTGAAGAATTTACCATCCATATAATTGCGACGTTGAAGACCGAAGGAGTTGATATGGATTTACAGTTAAAAGATAAGCTAGCGCTTGTGACTGGCAGCACGGCTGGCATTGGCTATGCCATTTCTGAGGTATTCGCCAAAGAAGGCGCCAAAGTGATTATTAATGGTCGCTCACAAAAAGCAGTCGATGATGCCATCGCCAAACTAAAATCAACTGCACAAGGTGAACTTATGGGTTTTGCCGGAGATTTATCCAATGCCGCCGTTGCCGAGGAAATCGCTCAAACGCATCCAGGTGTTGACATATTGATTAATAATCTTGGTATTTTCGAGCCGGTCGCTTTTGAAGAAATATCGGACGATGATTGGCGGCGCTTTTTCGAGATGAATGTTTTAAGCGGTGTGCGTCTCAGTCGTTTGTATCTGCCGGTAATGAAAGAGCGCAACTGGGGCCGCATTATTTTTATTTCCAGTGAAAGCGGTGTCCAAATTCCTGCCGAGATGATTCACTACGGCATGACCAAGACCGCACAGCTTGCAGTATCACGCGGGCTTGCCGAATCTGTTGCGGGAACCGGCATTACGGTTAACAGTGTGCTGCCGGGACCGACCAGATCCCGCGGTGTTCTGGACTTTGTTGATGAACTGGCAAAGCAAGAAGGCAAGTCATTTGAGGAGTTCGAGCAGGAGTTTTTTCTGAAAGTGCGACCGACGTCATTGATCAAGCGCTTTGCAACAACCCACGAAGTAGCAACCTTAGTGGCTTACGTAGCGAGTCCCCTTGCTTCAGCGACAACCGGAGCGGCGTTACGCGTTGATGGTGGTATCATCAAAAGTGCCTTTTAGCATCAACAACTGAGTGTCCGCTGGAGAATGTCTTTAGGCGTGATAGCCAATCGGCATAATAAGCAGAGGTTCATGCTTGGAAGGAATGGTCAGCAATTGCATTACTTTCTTATCATGAAAGGCCCCCACAATGCCGGCCTTAAGTCCTAATGCTTCGGCTTGCAGAAAGAGGTTTTGACCGATATGGCCCGCTTCGATCATTGCATAGCGAAAACCGCGTTTGCCGTATTTGCCTGTCGCGCGTTTGTATTCGGCGGTAATGAGGATGTTAATCGGTGCTCTTGCCATCCACATCTGTGAGAGGGATGCGTGGGCAAGCTTGGCACGCAGATCGCCCTTGGCAACAAGTGACAATGCATGCGTTTGTGAATCGTAATGATATACACCCGCTTCAATTGTCCCGATGCCCTCCGTTCCCGCCACAACATAGACATCCATGGGATACAGGGCGCCGGCCGAAGGGGCCGCGCGCTTAAATCCTCTTTTACCGGTAATGCCCTGCGCAGCCCACAGTAGCATAGACACCTGTTGTGCATCCAAGGAGGTTGACAAGAATCCCCGAACAGTGCGTCTTTGACGGATCGCCTGTTCGACCGAAACCGTTTCTTCGCTCTTGGCAGGGGGTAACTGCATGCTATCCTCCTGTTTGGCTAACCTGCGTTTGGCAAAGGCCTGTTTGAGAGGCAAAAGCGATGTAGCCCATAATGCCGCCCATCCGTTTAGCAGATAAATGATGAATTTGCGTCGCTCTTTTATGAAAAGCATTTTAACCCCTTGACTGCCGAAACATACGACACGCCCACTTGAGCGGCAAAAACATGGACACCTGTTGCTGGTAGTCGGCATATTGTTGCCCAAAAAGCATCTTGAGTTTGCGTTCTTCCAAAATCGTGCCGACCACGAAATAGGCACAGATGACTACGTTGGTTAAAATAGCGGCCAGATCCATGGGCCGCGCCCACACAATGAAAAGCCCGCCGCTGTACCACGGGTGGCGCACCATGGACAGTATTCCTTTGGTATCTAACGAACAGTCGTCAGTTAATACGCTGCACGTATGTGATTTTTTAATTTGCCGCAGGCCCAGGAACTGGGGCAAATCGTAGCGTCGGGCACCTGCCACGAAAAAAAATAGAGCTGTGAGTCCCAGCAGCAACGGGATGATTCGCCACGCACCGCTCCAGGCAATAATTGGTTCACCTTTCAGTGAAGAAGCGTATAAGAGGATCGGTAGCAGGGATGCAACCGCCAACAGATTATATACAATTCGATAAAAGTGAAAGGTGTTTGGAAATTTTTTCTGAAACATATTGGTAACGGTAAGGCTGATGAGCGCGCTGTGAAGCGTGCACCAGGTGATCCACAAGATGACAAGCAGAATGTAGGGCATTGCTTTGGTTTAACGGTATCTTACGGCGAAGTTTGGAACGCTAAAAATTTGATCTTGTTGCATATCAAAAATGTGATGGTTTGCTATATTTTATTATCAATGATTCAACAATGGATCAAGCCGGTATCAACCCAGCCGTAGGCGGCAATATCCAGCACTTCGCCGGCAAAAGGCATTTGTTTTGTTTGCAGATAGATACCGTTTATTTTTTCGTAAAATTTCCGATAGGGATTATTTTCCAGAACCCAGACTAACATAGAATAAATGCCGATTCCATTCAGCCCCTTTGCCAAGGCTGAAACCAACTGGCCTCCGACACCCTGCCGTTGGTGGTATTTCAAGACATACAACGCATAAATTTCGCCATTGTAGATACCATCATTTTGGCGTGCATGGCCACCGCTGATAAAGCCAATCACCTTGCTATCATCTTCGGCCACATAATTAATAATATCGTTGCTTTTCAGATTACTTATAAAGTCATTTTCAAGCCGGTTGAAAGACATGGTGTATAGGTAGCCAAAGGGCACCAGACCCAGATAGGTATCCTGCCAGGTTTGCAAATAGACATGCGATATGGCCTTAACATCTTTTTTACAGGATGGACGTATAAGCATGTGATGTACACCGGGCTAAAGCAATCATTTTGAAGGGAACATAAATACTTAAAACTTTTTATAATTCTCTGCAATCTAAAATAGATTAGCTTATTGTAAATACTCAAATGATTAAGATAATCTGTCTGCCGCTGACGAAAAACTAAAACCACATCAACATTTGCGGTGCCCCATGAAAATGACTATCATAACCTTTCGCATAAATTGTATTTTTTGAAAGATTCTAAATGTTGATTGAAGATAAACTGACGATCTTGGCCGATGCGGCCAAATTTGATGTATCTTGTGCGTCTTCTGGTAGCCGGCGCAATAATATCGGTCGCTGGCTGGGGAACACCACCCCTTCCGGTATTTGTCACACATACACCGAAGATGGTCGTTGTGTTTCGTTATTAAAAATCCTTTACACAAATATCTGTATCTATAACTGCGCCTATTGTGTCAATCGATTCGAAAACGACGTGCCCAGAGCAGCTTTCACCGCCCGTGAGATCACCACCTTAACCATTGATTTTTATCGTCGTAACTACATCGAAGGACTTTTTCTAAGTTCGGGAATAATGCGGAGTCCCGATGACACCATGGAACGGTTGGTTCAAACGGTCAAAAAGCTTCGGAAAGAAGGGTTTAACGGCTACATTCATTTAAAATGTGTCCCTTTTGCCAGCAGACGATTGATTCGAAAAGCAGGACGATACGCCGACCGCTTAAGCGTTAACATCGAATTGCCGTCGGAAGACAGTTTGATGCGGCTAACACAAACCAAAACTTATGAATCCGTTCTGACGCCTATGGATGTTATTCGGGATACGATGGTCGAATCGCGCGAAGATGCCAGACGGCTGCGGCATGTGCCGGCCTTTGCCCCGGCCGGTCAAAGCACTCAGTTGATCATTGGCGTCAGCCCAGAGTCAGATTACGATATTCTAACGTTGACCCGCCGCCTTTATCAACAGCAAGCCCTTAAGCGCGTCTATTATTCTGCTTATGTGCCGGTAACACAGGCACATGGGTTGTTGCCCGACATCACCGAACCACCGTTGCGGCGTGAAAACCGACTTTATCAAGCGGATTGGCTGATTCGGCTATATGGATTCTCCCTTGCTGATGTGATTGATGCCCAGAGCCCATATCTTAATTTGAAGATTGATCCCAAGCAGGCATTTGCCCTGCGGCACCCAGAGCTTTTTCCGGTCGACATCAATTCAGCTGAGCGCGAAATGATTCTCAAAGTGCCGGGTATCGGACTGAAATCAGCCGATCGGATTGTCTGCCTGCGCCGTCACGGCCGTATTCGTTTTGAACACCTGAAGAAAATGGGTGTGGCCATCTCGCGGGCACAACCTTACGTACAATGCGATGGACTGCCGACCAGCCTGTGGCGGGGCAGCACTTTGTCGTCTTTACCCTCGGCTGTACAAATGCCTAAAAAACTTGAGGTGTTAAAAGACACCGATGCGGGTAAAAAGCGGCTGGTCTATGTGATCGATGCAACATTTGAGGCGCTGCTAACCGCCATTTTTGAAGCTTATTTCAGAAAGCAACCACCGGATGCCATTGCATCAAAGGTTAGCGATCAACCGGGTCTTTTTGATCGACGCATTGAGATCCCAACGGATCCCACCAAATCTGACCGAGTGTGGAAAGGATTAAAATCACATTTAGGAGCAGACCGCCGACAGATGCTGTACGATGCCTATCTTTCCGGCAGTTCCGGTGTTGCGACGGCTATTTTCAGATATGTTCAGGCCTCAATACCACTCACAAAACACGGCAAGTCTGTTGCTCATATCGCATCGCATTTGGAGATAGAAAAGCTTTCCCACAAGGTTCGCCGAGAAGCGCATCGCATGAAAGGATTTATACGATTTCAACAAGTTAAAGATAACCGATACCTTGCTCTAATTGAGCCCCAATATGATGTCCTGCCCCTCATTCGGCGACATTTTGAATTGCGCTTTGCGAACCAGGCTTGGATCATTTACGATACTCACCGAAATTACGGCTTTTATTTCGACCGTCAAAAAACGAGTGAACTACGATTGGATATCGACGAATTAAAAGCCTATGGTAAAGTTCCCATCAGCGAAGAACATTTTTCTCAAACATTGTGGCAGCGCTACTATGCCGCTGTTAACATTCCGCACCGCAATAATCCTAAACTGCACCTGCGCCAATTACCGCGCCGTTATTGGCGGTATCTGACTGAAAAACAGACATAGATGCGCTAATCTCTGACAAAAAAATTAAAAAAGATGAGGCCGTCAGAAGGTTATAATAAAACATCGGATATTGAGGCGTGCTTCGGTTCCCGTTTTTACAAAAAACACATTTTCAGCAGCGAATATGCGCGACATCTTTAATGGTGATCTGAATGGTACCATCGCCATTTATGAAACGTTCCTGGCTGTCAGCAGGAAAGGCAATCAGTTCTATCGGGGCGGCACGTCGGACCGATTTAATTGCCTTTTGTATCATCTGGTGAATTGGCCTCAAATTTTGATTCCATTTGGCAAACACCAGATGCGTGGCCCGGTATCGTTGCACCAGCGTTTGCATTTTGCGCTGCCCCACCCGTCCGGCCTCGCCCCAGAATACCGGCGTTTTGTTTGGATTCATTTGCACGAGATCTGGTTTGTAACGATTATCAATGGCAACCTCGATGGCTAGATTCGGGTATTGGGGTAAGAAAAGCGCCCATACTAGCGCTTTCATGAGCACATGGGTATCGCTCTCATATGCCTTTTTAATCAAAACAATTTGTTGGCCGTGGGCACGAAATGTCCATTTGCGCCGCAGCTGTAGGTCCCGGCTCATGTTGCGACTATTTTAAACTGATTGTTTAAGCCTAACCACCATTAGGCTAAATTGATGTTTCAAATTTTTAGATCAATCGATTTTACAAAAACGATTTTAATGGATTGTTTGGTCCGCATTGATGCCATTATTCAGAGGGATTCGGAGCGGCGGTGATTTCAGGCAGAAAGTAGCTCAGTAAGCTGCCGGAGGCTCCCAACAGAACCAGTATACCGATCAACCACTTGATGCCCGCCGCCTGGGCAATGATGCCCAAAGCTCCGAACAATAACGCGATCAGACCAATGGCAGAATTGGCAAAGGCTACAAAGGTTGATCGTTGTTGAGGATCGACACGGTCAATCAGGTAGGTTTTGCGCCCTAGCAGAACACCTGCTTCGGAAATTCCCAGCAAAACGAATACTAGCGCAATTATGTAGTTGGAGCCTGACATTGAGGGCAATAATCCCACGAGCAGCGCACTTATGCCTGTGATAGCGCCCATTGCTCCTCCGAGCATTAATACTTTGCGGCTGGACAGATCGGCAAAACGCCCCCAAAAAGGGCTGCTGATAACCGCAGCTAAGCCGGCGGCAATTACGATGACACCCAGCATACCGGTATGTTCGGGAAACAAATGCCTAACATACAGAATATAAAATGGGCCGGATAGTTCAATCGACAGCAGAGCGGCGCGCACCATTAGATAGCGAAAAAACCATGATTCCTGGCGCATCAGTCGCCAGCCGGCAATTGCTTCGCGTAACGCGTTGCGACCTCCAGCCACGGCGCCCGGTTCTTCCTTTACGGCGGCAAAGGCCAGGGCGGCGATTACCCAGAGGACCGCACCGCAGCCAATCAGAACCAGAGCAGGCTGAAGGTTGGCCGATGGGCTAAAATATGCTTTGAGGCCCAATCCGACACCAATAGTTAAAAGACCGCCGATCATGCTGCGGGCCGCCAGCATTTTGCCCCGTTTGCCTTTGGGAATGGTTTTACCGGTAACATCCTGAAAGGCAACCGACCCCACACCGCGGGCCATACTAAAAATAAGCAAACTTAAAACGATACAAACACTTGCGCTGATGAGCGGCAATGCTATCGCCGCTGCCATAATTGCCATAAGCATCGCCACCTGAATAAGCGCTGATCCCACCCAAAACCATTTACGAATAGGATAGCGGCGAATGTAACCGGCAACCGCCAATTGGGGCAGCAATGTACCGGTCTGACGGAGCGGCAATAAGAGACCGATAAAAATGGCGGGCGCACCCATGGCGCTTAATAGCCAAGGCAGTGCCAATTTGGCGCTGGCAACCTGCTCGGCCAGCTTG
The DNA here is from genome assembly GCA_030066785.1 of Desulfobacterales bacterium. Taxonomy (GTDB): domain Bacteria; phylum Desulfobacterota; class Desulfobacteria; order Desulfobacterales; family JASJAZ01; genus JASJAZ01. The sequence continues at coordinate 8,649 of JASJAZ010000161.1, forward strand.
GAGGCCGCGCCGTTTAACACGTTCATAACATAATTTTTTGGAAGATTCGTGCACTCCGCAGAGGGAATCGCAGCACAAGCACGGTCGAAGCGATCATCACCACTTAAAATGGTGTAAATTATTTCAATGCGAGTTCGATGCGTTTTCATATCAGGCTGAAAAAGGACCGTGCAGTTTGATTTGTATGTTTTTCAATTGCATTGGGATTAACAACTTTCGTTGATAGTATTGGAGCCGACTTCTTCTAAAAGTTATAAATCAAGAATAGAGCTTTGTTGGGCAACTTCCAACGTAATTGTCTGAGCTTATCCGAGCTTCGGAAGAAATATCAGGCTCGTGCAGCAGAGTAAAGCCTAATAACAATTGCTTGCATATCTATTTGGCAAAAATCGTCTGCATTCCTCTAAGATATTTTTATTGGAAGATTTGCTTATCTTCGATTTTGTGGACCATTGTGTTACCGGCGGTGTCCAAAACTATTGCCTAATAGCGGTAAAAACTCTATAGACTGAATGTTCATCGATGCTTTATTTTTCTACTAAGGAGGGCGAACATGCAAGAGGAATGGATAAAAGCACTTGGAACCATGACTTACGGTATATATGCGTTGACTTCAGCCCACGCAAAGCAGGCAAACGCCATGATTGCCTCCTGGGTTTCCCAGCTGTCGTATGATCCGCCGTTGATTGCGGTGGCAGTTCATCCCAGCCGTTTTTCCCATGTACTGATTCAAAAAAGCGAATCGTTTGCCCTGCATGTTCTGAAAAAAGACCAAAAGAATCTGGTGACAAGGTTCATGGAACCGGACTTAGATGCGAAGCTTAAAGGAATCGGTTGGCAGAAAGGTAAAACGGGATGCCCGATATTAACCGATTGTGCCGCCTGGTTTGAATGTAAGCTGACTGACCGTATCCAGCCGGGAAACCACACACTATTCATCGGTGAGATCATTGATGCGGTGCTGGTCTCTGAAGATGCGGTATTAACCACTCACGATTACCGCGGCCAATACATCGGCAAAGCTTGATATCAACGGTAATAGTAGATTTTATGTTTTCCGTTTGGAATGCTGAATGCTTGCTTTTTTTTAAGCATTAATCATCGTCGTCATCATCGTCGTCGTCATCGTCGTCATCATCATCGTCGCCTCCGCCTCCACCGGAGCCTGAAGATCCAGACCCTCCGGCAGAACTACCCCCCGAAGATCCTGTACCGCCCGATCTGCTGCTGTCGCCGCTACTATCGTCAGATCCGCTGGCACCTGAGCTGCCACCCGAATTAC
>JASJAZ010000162.1 GCA_030066785.1 Desulfobacterales bacterium
TCCGACACATCTCCCACATCTGCAGAAAATCCACTAAATCCAAGTGATGAACTGTAAAAAGAATGATTTATGCGTTTTGTTCTGAAGGCTGCAGGCATCAGATCTGGCACCGCCATAATCTATAGACGCTAAATGCTGATAGATGGTGTCAAGTTCCAACAGGCGCTTGTTAATAGCTGAAATCCAAAATATACCAGTCGGTACCGTAGCATTTTTCCGGTTTGGATAACGCCCCCCCTTGTTGCTTGCAGATCGCCCTGATTCGAAGCTGATATTTTTGTCCCTTTTGAAGTTTCGAAAGCGGCATAACCTTAACGTTATTAAATTCGGCCATTAATTGTTGGGCATGCTCCAATGACTTCGCTACCAGGTCGGGGTTTCCCTCCCAGGACCGCAATAGTTTGTAAGCCTCATTTGACACATCATATCCCACTGTATTTAAGGTAATTTTTTGTGCAATTTTTCGATCCATCCATAAATTGCGAACTTTATAAAGAACCGCAGAGATATAAACAGTGATGGTTGCTCCGCGCAAAGTTGCCATATTCAGCTGCGATGGAAATACGTTGGCTATTTTTAGCGATAAAATAAAATCTTCAGGACTGTATTTGATAACGACATCGGTAACTTTTGCATTAGGGGTAGCAGTTGTTCCGACAAATGGCAGTATGGCCAGAAAAAGGAGCCCGATAGCAAACAACAAAAACTTCGCAGTTGCTTTATTTCTTAAAAAGCCCCTTTCCATTATGTAAGGTTGTTTTTCCTGTTTTTTTAAGCAAAAAGCGCGCTGCATGGCCTCAATTCCCAATACTCAGATTGTCAGCATATAGATTTGTCGCGTTTATGTTGATACGGAGCTGCGGTCCCATTTTTTTAGCTTTCACTGTTAACTATAGAGACCCAACATTATGGAAAGATTATTTGAAGATTATGATTTGATAATGCTTTAGGAAATATGGATGTATCGCGCCTGGCAGACAATTTTAGATAAAAGGTTGCCATGCTGAGTCTAATTAAATTTTCTAAAAGCCCCTGTAATCATGACCTATTTTTAGCCACAGTTTTCGGCAGATTGAAGCTTGGAGCTATGATTGAATTTTATTAGATAACCATTCAACAATGATCGTTAGATCTATTGTGCAAAACTCAAGCTGAAGATGCTCCCCTGGTTAATGTTGCTGTTAACCTTGATGATGCCGTTCATCGTTTCGGTATAGGCTTTGACCAGACTGAGCCCCAGGCCGACGCCTTGTTCGGAGCGGCTTTGATCGCATCTGTAAAAGCGGTCAAAAATATGCGGAAGATCGGCACCGGCAATACCAATGCCGGTATCTTTTACAACCAGATGCGCGTGTCCGTCTTGGGCATTTGCTTCTATTTCCACAACACCCTTAGCCGGGGTGTATTTAATGGCATTTTCCAGGATATTCGTTACGATCCGCTGCATCTTTTTGCGATCGTTGTTCATCGGCAAGGTTTTAGGTAGATCGCTTTTCAAATGTATCTGTTTTTCTTCAGCCATTGGACGGAAAAGCTCGCACGCTTCAAGGATGAGTGCCACCAAATCAAAAGACTCAATCTTAACTTTATTGACGCCGGCTTCGGCTTCGGTAATATCAAGCATCGTATTGATCATCTCAATCAATGTATCGCACTCTTCCATCGTACTGACGGCCATTTCTTGGTAGTCAGTGAACGATTTATCGTGCGTCAAGGTCATTTCGGCAATACCGCGAATTCGTGCGAGTGGACTTCGTAAATCGTGCGCAATATTGTCATTCATTTCTTTCATGGTTCGCAACAAACCTTGAATGCGGTCCAGCATCCGATTAAAAGTTATGCCCAGTCTTTTGACCTCTTTTAATTGATCTTTGATTTCAACCCTTTGATCATAAGCGCCCATGGAAATTTCTTCGGCGGTTTGCGTCACCTTATCCACATCTTTCACGGATCGGCGTGCCAAAAACCACCCGATGCCGGTTGAAACAATGATGAGAATTGCGACCAGCAACGTGAAAAGGTTGCGGAAAATTTCCAGATATTCTTCGGCCTCATCTAGGGTTTCCCCAAATTGAAGCACCATGTTAGAACCCATCGCTGCCATCACAACGCGTGCCCTATAATCTTGGTCGGGTACGCGAATAGTCGCCAGGATCGGTTCGGTTTTATTGGCCTTCAACTCTGAAAGCGATTCATGGAGATCGACGCTGCCCCATGAAGACATATCCGTTGTTTTGAGAATATCGCCGCTATAACTTAGCAGCCGGTAAAACTCTTCCGCCGGATTTTCGGAGGCAATTTCTTCGGATATATCCGCCCATAAACCTTCCACGCCTGATTCGGTCATTATTTCGGCATAGTCTTCAACGTCCGCCTGCAGTTCTTCGTCAATGTTTTCCATGGTGATCGCATATATGCGGAAATAGAAAATTAAAAAGCCCGCTGATGCTAAAATGATGAAGGTGATGGCATGCAGAATGGTTAGGCGAAACAGTAAGGTATCTTTGAGATTGCTAATTTTCCTTAATAACATACCCTACTCCTCTCACGGTGTGGATCAATTTTTTATCGAAATCCCTATCAACCTTATCGCGCAGATAACAGATTCGCGATTCCACAACGTTGGTCTGCGGATTGAAGTTATAATCCCACACGTGTTCCATAATCATCGTTTTGGAAACAATGCGACCGGCATTGCGGATGAGATATTCAAGCAATGAGAACTCCAGCGGTTGCAAATCGATTTCTGTGCCCGCCCTGGTTACCTTGCGCGTCTGAATGTTCAGGGAAAGATCGGCCACATTTAATTCGGACGGAGCGGTGACAGACGACGCTCTGCGCAGCAGGGCTTGAACCCGGGCTAAAAGCTCGGAGAAGGCAAACGGCTTGATTAAATAATCGTCCGCACCAGTTTTCAAACCTTCAACACGTTCGTCCACGGTGCGTTTTGCGCTCAAAATGAGAACCGGTGTATTGATATCATTTTTACGCACCTTCTCAATGAGCGTTAATCCGTCTATTTTAGGCAGCATTATATCCACCACGGCGACATCGTAAGGTTCCGTCAAGGCCAGGTGCAGACCATCTTCGCCATCGGCGGCATGATCAACAGCGAATCCGGCTTCTCTAAGACCATTGACCACAAATTGGGCAATTTTATGATCGTCTTCTACTAGTAATAAACGCATGGTTTTATTTCGAGGGTACCGAGAAACGTGGTCGAAGATAATTTAGCTTACCTTAATAATCATAAATGACAAAAAATTGACTTAGTTGGCGGTATCAGATTTAGATGAATTTAGCCCGCACATTAAAATATTCTCCTTATATGGTTGAAAATAGCTTGAGGGATTCCTGTCAGAATTCAAGAGATAGTTGAGCCTGCAACATTTTTTGACTGTCAACAGCATTGTTATCTTTTTCCTTTTCATAGGCAGAATACCGGTATTCGACGGAAAACATGGCATAATCCCAGAATTCGAAATTAAATCCTCCCATCAGATTATAATCAAGAACTTCATCCTGATCGCCCCTTTCGTCATCATAAAAGACCTCATAACGCGCCGCCAGTTGCAATGGTTCCAAGAGTTGCCAAGCTAACCCGACAACCCATGCACTTTCTTTATTTTCTTCTTCGTTTTCGCCTTTCTCCCTGGTTAAGGCACTAATATATTCGGTATCGAATGTGAGTTTCCACAGGTTTAGAGTGGCCGCGCCGCCGGCTGATCGATTGCGCCTGCCATCGCCCGGCTCACTATTGTAAAAAGTGCCCAGGGTTAGCACATCTTCGATGGGCTCAAGAGAGGCATTGACTACATATGATCGAAACTTGTCTTCTTTCTGGCGGCCCCCCCGAAATTCATGTGTGTCGAAATCCGATAGATTTTCGATAACGGTTGCGTCTTTATAGACTGAAAACGATAGGTCCAACCCGTAAAAATCAGGTGCAAATCCGATGATGGCGCCCCATTTGTCTATTTCATATAGATCCTCCGCCAGTGTTCCCTCGATCAGATAATCTTCAAAAACACCAAAGGGCATCACTGTTTTGCCGCCAATAAAATAGAACGGTTTTTCGGGATATGTCAAAGTAACAATAGCCTCATCCAGACTTAATTTAGCATCGCCATCAGTCCGCCCTAAATCTTCCAGATTGACCACTACCCTGGCCTTGCTCCATTCATTAAAAAAGGCTCTGAAGGCAAGGTCTATTGAACCAATAAAAAAGTCTGAACTACTGCCGCTGTCATTGTCATCTGTATCTGTTACGTCCAGATATTCATAATTGAACTCGATAAAACCGTTTAACCAGATTTTTTCATTAAACAACTTGAGCAGGGACGGATCTTTCTCACTTTCAGCTTCTTTTTCCTCCATTTCGTCCAATTTTTTTAATCTTTGTTTGACTTGTTTATCATCGGCTTTAGCCGAGCAAAGAGGCCATAGAGTAAACATTAATAGTGCCAGCAAAACAGCGCACCAATTTCCCATGCTTCTCCCCGAATAGCGTAAATTTGTGAGTGAACAGAAAAGGATCTTTAACATCTAATCAATCTAGCTTGAAATAGGATCAAATCTTGTAATCGAAATTGAATGGATTCCAATACAGCCTCCTAACCCAGCATTTATACAAACTATATTATATACAAAAAAAGAATTATCCCAAGATTATATGAACATTATCATTTGATAATGTTAACTATAGGTCTGAAAGACTCAGGTTCAGCGAATTTCCGATTTTGTCGGCATTTTTGTTGCTGCTATTATCTTTTAAATATCGAGAGTGATTTGGCTTATTTTTCAAACCGGTTTACGGAGGCAAATAATCGGGACGTGCAGTCGTATCTATGACGTTAGGTATTATGGCCGCGATCCTGCATTATCCCATCGTGAAGCAACCGGTTCACATACTAGCAGCGCAGCACAGTTGGAAGTGTTGATTGGGTATCAAAAGGTGGGGCCGTCTTGGTCAGTTCAGCTGATTATTCAAACCATATTTTTTGATTCGGTATCGAAGCTTATAAGACGGCATGTTCATTAGACGGGCGGCTTCGGTAACATTTCCCCCGGCAATCTTCATGGTTTCTTTAATAAGATTCTTGGTCACTTCATTATAGTCCAGTTCATTTTCAACGATTTTTGATGTTAAGCCGTTCGTCTTGTCCTGTTTTTGCGCATCTAAAACACGAAGGTGTTCTAATTTTAGCGTATTTGAATTTTCAACCAAAGTAATGCGTTCGATGGTATTGCGAAGTTCCCGAACGTTGCCGGGCCAGGGATAGTCAAGCAGGAAAGCCTGGGCCTCCGGCGAAACATCTTTGAAATTTTTACTGAACTTAGCATTAAATTTTTCTAGGAAATGTTTCGTCAGAAGGAGAATATCTTCCGGTCTCTGCCGCAGGGGCGGCAAATCGAGTCGAACCACATTGAGTCGGAAGAAAAGATCGCTTCTAAATTCACCTGATCCAACCGCACTTTCTAAATCCTTATTGGTGGCGGCCATGATGCGTGCGGAAACCTTAATTTGGCGACTGCCCCCAATCCGGTAAAAGACACGATCCTCCAAGACGGCCAGTAATTTTACCTGGGCCGCTAACGGCATAGCGCCGATTTCATCCAGAAAAATAGTCCCACCGCGAGCCTCTTCAAAGCGCCCTTTGCTGCCGTCGGCCCTAGCGCCGGTGAAGGCCCCGCGTTCATAGCCAAAGAGTTCGCTTTCCACCAGATCCTTGGCAATCGCTCCGCAATTGACAGTCACAAAAGGTCCCGGGACTTCCCGGCTGTTGTAATGGGCAATTTTGGCTAAAACGCCTTTGCCGACACCGCTTTCACCGGTTATCAATATGGGGGTTTCAGAGCTTTTAGAGGCGGCACCGGCGATTGCTATGCTATCTTTGACGGTAGCATTATTGCCAATCATCTCCACCTTATACTTATTAATACTAGATTGTTGAATAGATTTGATCTGATTCTTCAAGTCTTTGTTTTCAAGTGCATGTTGAATGGTGAGCAGGAGTTCTTGCGATCCAATCGGTTTAACCAGGTAATCATACGCACCCAGCTTGACAGCCTTAACAATGGTTTTTACCTCCTCTACGGCAGTAACCATAATCACGGCGGCATTCGGATCGTTTTGTTTTATCTGCTGTAGGACCTCCACTCCGTCGATTTCCGGCAGACCAACGTCGAGCAGCACAATGTCGGGGCGCTCACGCTGGAAAAGCGCGATAGCCTCGGATCCATTGGCAGCGGTGATGACCGCATATTTATCATGAAGTACGAGGGAAAGACCCTTGCGGATGCTGGCATCATCATCAACGATGAGAATAGTGGCGTTCATCGTCTAATTCTCCAGACCGCGGCTCTCATACGCAATGAAAGTAGAGCTTTCCGTTTCTAAATTTCCGACCGGCAGCTCCATTGAAAACGTTGTCCCGGCGTCTTCGTTATTTTCAAATGAAAATATGCCGCCATGCCGTTTAACAATTTGGTGTGAGATGCTTAATCCCAGACCGGTACCATCGGCTTTGGTTGTGAAAAAGGGATTGAAGATGTCTTCCTGGTTGGCCTTTTTTATTCCGGGACCGGTATCGTGTACCCTTAAAAATACGGACTGCGTGGGTTTGCCGAGCGTTGATGGACCTTGAGCGGTTATGACTTTAATGTTGCCATTTTTACCCATAGCTTCAATGGCGTTTAATATTAAATTATTAATGACTTGCTGCAGGCCGATGAGATCGCCTCGCACTGTGGGCAAACCGCTGTCTAATGCTAAATCGATATTGATTTGAGATTTTCGAAGCTTGGATGACCATAATTTCACGCTTTCACGTGTGAGATCATTCAAATCAATTTGCTCTGAAGAGGTCACCGAGGGTTTGGCAAAATTAAGTACCCGTTTAATGATGTCTTCAATTCGATGGATACTGCTTTTAATTTCATCAAATAGTTCGAATTCTTGATCCGAGCGGCAATATTTATTTTCATCGCACAAAATGCCGGTAAATAAGCTGATGCTGGCCAATGGGTTGCGAATTTCATGGGCAATTCCTGCGGAAAGCTGCCCCAAGGAAGACAAACGGTCTGCTCGTATTAGCTGCCCCTCTATTTTTTTCTCTTCGGTAATATCGCGAATGCGAATAATGGCATGTTCTTCCTCTTCGATATTTTTGTGCATTGGATATATGACCACTTCTTCGATTCGCGAAGGATCAATTAAGCCTTTGCGTTCAAATAGCATCGGGTTGCCGGCTTGAAGGGCTTTTTGCAGCTTGCATCCCGGGCAGGGTGCTGATTTGCCTGCCAGGGCGATGAAACATTGATTGCCGACGATGTCCATATAGTTTTTGGCCTGGGCGTAGTCACGGGCTGCCAGATTCAAAACCTTTACCGTCATTTTGTGATCAAGCATAATAAGGGGCTCGGAAATACCATCGAAGACCGACTGCAAATTGGTTTTACTTCGCAAAAGCGCTTGATCGATCTTTTTACGTTCTTCAACCTCTCTTTTGAGCTCTTCGATCAAGTTTTTATTTTCCAAACGCAGCTTACTTTTTTCGATCGCACGCTTGACCGTTATAATGAGGTCCTCAATATTTTCCAACGGTTTGGTCAAATAGTTGAAAGCGCCATCTTCCCTTAATGCCTTGACGGCATTTTCAAAGGTGGCGTGTCCGGTTAAAATAATGACCTCAATGTTTGGGTCTAATTGCTTAATTCTATGCAGGACCTCTAGTCCGCCGATACCCGGCATACTCATGTCGGTGATAACCAGGTCAACCGGTTGGGCTTGAAACACATCCAGGGCTTGCTCGCCGCTTTCCGCTCGGTAAACCGTATAACCTTCCTCCGACAAGATGCTATTGAGCATTGTCAAAATTTCAATGTCATCATCAACTATCAGAATTTTATCATTCATTTTGCTCATAACGTGCTGATAAAGGCTAGAATTTAGAATTACACAAAAAAATAGCCATATTTGTACGAGGCTGTGAATCAGTCATTAATGAACTCATTTTAGCCTTATTGAAGCCTAAATTTCAAATTTATTTCAATAAAATGATGGGCGGTTCATATTTTTTATAATTATTACAGATTTTTATAGGAAGATCAGTCTTTATCGGGCCAATCCCTGGCACTGCAAGGTACCATTGGGGATTGTCCACTTGAAAAGGTCTACGATGATTGCTTTGGGGCTTAAGTCGCTAAACATGGAATCATCTGTAAATTTGCAAGGGATCTGCGAAGGAAATTCTTTAGCGCTTGGCGCGCTGGATAGCCGGTGCTTTAGGTGCAGCTTTTGATAAAAATGTCCAAATCTGATTTTTTATCAGGACTGAGTTGGTCGAATTGAATCCCACAGCGTTTCATGGAAATCGAATTGTTCGATGCCGTATCTTCGATTTCAAAATTGGAAATGATTCTGCATGGAACGCGGTCTACATATGCGTCTGTATTGGCTAAAAAAAGGTCAAACAAGTAAATACCATTGGCTGTCGGTTTAAGATCGTGATACAAAAACGCTTGCCAATCTCTGTCGTTATCGATGAATTGGCTGTCACAGTAGCGAAAGGAGAATCCCGCGGGATTGATTTCAATAATTTGTCCCAATTTGGAAGAGTTTTTATTAAAGATAGCAAAAGTGCCCTCTTTGGCCATCAATCGCTTTTGGGCTCTGCGTGAAATCGTTTTACTCATCATAAATTTCCTTAAGACTATCGCCATTAAAAGTGCTTAATCGTTGACGTTTGCGAAGTTCAGATTAGCCGCTATTAAAATGGATAACTTGCACTACTTTTTACTGCGTCTTTGCTTAACCTTGATCCGACGACCCTATGCATCCATTGGCAAAACAGCATTCAAATCGATCGCGACCAGCGTCTTTGGCACGATAAAGCGCCTGGTCGGCCTTTTTAATCAAATTCATTTTAGTGTCGGCGTCTTCTGGAAAAAAAGCACCTCCCATGCTAACGGTTATTTTGGTGTACTTATTTTCGTACTTGAAAATATGATTTCGAATAGCGCTCATCAGTCTTTTAACGACCTTTTCCACTTCGTCTGTGCTTATTTCATTCATAATCGCTAAAAACTCTTCGCCGCCATAGCGAAATAGTCGATCAGTCGATCGCAGTTCTCTGCGAATAATTTCGCAGAGCTCTTTTAGCACGAAGTCGCCAAATAAATGGCCGAAAGAATCGTTCACATCTTTGAAATGGTCGGCATCGATCATCAGGATAAAAAATCTATGGTTATAACGCTGGCTGCGCACGATTTCTTCATCCAGACTGGCCTGCAAGTGCCGATAATTATACAACCCCGTTAAAGGATCGCGTATTGACAGTTCTTCCAGTTGCCTTAATAAAGACTGGTTTTTCTGCTCCAGACGCCGTTTTTCAAGAACCCGCTGAACCGCGGTCAATAAAACATCAATATCCTCTAGTGGTTTGCAAAAATAATCATAGGCCCCGTGTCTTAGGCAATCGATCGCCGTGGCTTCATCGCTATGGCCGGTTAATATGATTACTTCTGTATGGGCTTCTTTGGTTTTTACTTCCCTGAGAACATCGAGCCCATCCATTACCGGCATACGGATATCGGTCAGAATCAGATCTGGATTGAATTCTTGAAATTTTTGAATGCCTTCACGACCATTTTGGGCCGTATGGATATGATACCCTTCACTTTCCAAAAGACTTGAAAGCAGAATCAGAATATCTTTTTCATCATCAATGATTAATATGGTTTCTTTCATAAATTTCTCCAGCTAGTACCCTAAATCAGGCAATGTTTTGAACGGTTTCCTGCTCCAATTCTTCCTCGCTTGTATCCACTTCTGCAATTGGAAGTCTTATGCGAAAGGTCGTGCCTTTAGAACCGGTTGCAGCGATATCAATTTCCCCGTGGTGAGCGTTGATAATGCCATAGCTG
>JASJAZ010000040.1 GCA_030066785.1 Desulfobacterales bacterium
TATCAGATCATCTAACTGGCAATTGCCCTTGGAAATATTACGGTTAATCAGCTGTGCGTTTCCCCGAATAACCATCAAGGGCTGATTGAGTTCATGGGCCACCCCCGCGGACAGTTCGCCAATGGAGGCTAGTTTGCCGGATTGAACCAGCTGTGCCTGGGTGCGTTTAAGTTCCTGGTAGGCTTCCTTTAATGATTCCTCGGCCAGGATACGGTCAGTGACGTCGCGGATAATACCCTGAAAACCCTTGGCAAGCCCTTCGGCATTCTTGATTAAAGACACCGATGCTTCCAAGTGTCTTTTTTCGCCGTCTTTGCGAAGAATCTGCCATTCAAACTCTTTGGAAGGACGATGGGAAACATAGACATTATTAAAGGCTTTAAAAATTTTGCCGACATCTTTGGGGTCACTAAAGTCACGATAATTTTGGCCTATCAGCTCTTGGCGTTCGTAGCCAATAATCCGATTAAAGGCTTGGTTGAAGAATTGCAGATTTCCGGATGTATCTAATTCATAGTAGCCTTCTTCCATGCTTTCCAGAATGCTTCGATATTTTTCTTCGCTCTCACGAACCTTTTCCTCGGCTTGGACCCGCTCGCCGATTTCCTGCTTTAAAACTTTATTGGCTTTTAACAATTGGCCGGTGCGTTGTTCAACCTGATGCTCCAGCTCCATATTCGCTGTATGAACCTTTTTCTTTTCGGCCTCCAGTTGTCGTTCCTGCAGAAATGCTTTGCGTGAATATAATTCAATCGAGTAGCAGGCAAACATGCCGAATAAATTACCGGTTAAGAAGAAAAAATTGTTATTAATCAGAATGGGAATAGGAGTGCGTGTTATCCAGATCGCGGCGATCTCATAGGCGATAACGATTAGAATGCCGGTCACCGTGGCATACAGAAAGTCAAGTTTGAAAAAAGTATATCCGAAAATAAAAACAAGAATCAGCCCCGCATAATAGGAGCTATTGCTGGATGGTGGTGCGAGTAGAATCATGGCGATAATGCCTAAACCTGCTGCAGCCACAACAGAAGAAATGCAGATTTGATGGTATCTTTTAAAACTGCGGGTAAATGAGAACAGGAAAATACAGGCCGCAAAAGGGCAGTAAATTGCAAAGCGGATAAACCACAATTTATATTTGGCTTCCGGTACAATCCATGCGTCTAATATGCCAAAGACACTAAAGAAAAAAATCGACAGGAGCAGCGCTATTTGGATGTGCCGCAAAGATTTGCTGAAGTGCTCCTCTTTATAAAGCGCCTCCACTCTTTTCGGAAACGTAAGTGTCAGGAGCTGGGGTTCGATATTTTCCCAATTTGGTTGGAATGTGCTCATTTTATGCGATAAAGCTAAAAATAATTGATGCCAATGTTTCTTTTGATAACGCTATTTCTTAATAACAACCAACGTCATATCATCGACTTGTTCTTCTTGATATGCTTTGACTTTGGCGATTATTTTATTGCGTAATTTGCGAACCGGTAAATCTGCATATTTGTGCAGGACCTGTACGAGTTTTTCCTGGCCGAACATTTCGCCATTGGCATTGGTCGCTTCGGTTATCCCGTCGGTAAACAGCAAGACGATATCCCCTTTGTTGATTTCAATGTCATAGTCCTTCAGTTCATTCTTAATATCATCGGCGATACCCAGCCAGGTACCCGGTATGGTGACGGTCTCGACTCGATTTAATGCGGAACGATAAATAATAAGATCCTGATGTTTACCCGCGATGGTTATGCCCGAGGAATTGAGACGCAATACCATCATCGTCATGTAATGATCTGAGCCCAATCTGGATATGTTCTCCCTGATGACGACATTGATAGAGCTCAAAAGTTCGGTTGGGCTGCAGTTTCCATTATTATTCACTTTGGAAAGAATGCTGGTTTGTGCCATCATCATAATCAGACCTGAATCGACGCCATGTCCTGACACATCCCCAATGGTAACCCATTTATCTCCCTTTGGTGTTTCAATAACATCGTAGTAATCACCACCAACTTCCTTGGCCGGCAGCATGGTGGCTGCAATGTCAAAACCCTCGACCTTTTGCTTATCAGGCAAAAGGGCTGTTTGAATTCGTTTGGCCAGTTCCATTTCACTCCAGATGGAGTCTCGGGCGATTTTCAGCTCAGACATCAGATAAAATTCTTTTTGTGTCAGGTTATGTTTAACGTAGTTGATACTGACGGCAATGATGCCGGTTGCAGATAAAAAGAAAAGATTATTGATTAAGTATTTTGTTTGGCTTGCGCTGACCTGCGGCAAGTTAACGAAGAGATATAAAAATATGATGATGATACTGTTAAAGGCGGAGTGTTTGGCGTCCCAGGGAAGAAGAAGATTTACGCCGATGATGACCAAATTAAGACCGGCGTAGTAACTCGAAAAAAATCCGCCCAAATCCCGCGTCATTAAAACAATGACACCGCCCACCACAACGGAGACAATGTATCCGTGAACAAATGAAAAATTATTGGGTTTGGTATTGCGGATAACGATATATTGCGCAACAACAATAATGGTCGCAATGACGCGATATAAGGCGACTTGTTTCAGTAATTCGCGTGGCACAATATAAATATCTAAAATAAAAAAGAGCGGTACCAGCGTAATCACTAAAAAGGTCAGCGTCTTGTTCCAATCGTGAATAATGCTATTGAGAAAACCCCTAAAATCCCGGGCATCAATTATAGATTGTTCTTCGGCGCTGAGCTTATTTTCTGCGATTTTATTCATTATCTAGTTTGCCATTTACTTAAAATGGATTGACTATCTGTTTGCCGCTTTTTTAACACGCAAAAACATTTGGCTGCCGGTTTCTTCAAAAAACACGTCAGATTCAGCTGATGGAATGCTCTTTAAAAGATCGATCAAATCCTGTTCCGACCGGTAATACAGCACCCAGTCCAGCCAATACTCCATATAGAATCGGCTTGGATTAGAGATATGAAAATTGCCGATCACCATTTTGCCACCGACCTTCAATATCCGATACAGTTTTTCTAATACGGCTTTAGCTACCGGCGGGGTCAAATAATCAAAAAGTCCCATTGAGTAGATATAATCGAATTTGCCCCACATCTTTTCCAGCGCCGGCGTTGTCAGCATTGTACGAACCGACTCATTTAAATAGTCTACTTTAATCTTGGCGCTGTATTTTTTTTCTAGTTGCGCGATCAATTTTTTAGCTTCTGCCAAAGCTTTGGTGTCCTGATCCAGTAGCGTGAAGTGAAATGTTGCGCAGTCATTGGCGGTTTTTAAAACATTTTTAAGCTCAAAAGCAGGGCCACAGGCCACAGAAAGAACTTTGCGATGCCTGGCGTTCTTTTTTTCATCTTTTGCACGGTAGCTTGCCAGGATGTTGGCGATAACATCTCGGCGGTTGCGCACGGCCTGGGCCGCGGGGTGCTCATTGGGATGCTTGTGCATTAGTTTCCCAAAAGTTGATCGGCCCTCATAATCGTTGGCGTAAATCATGTTCATCATGACCGAATCGCCGCTGTAGCCTCTGGGCTTCAAATTAGTGCGTGCCATGAATGGCGAACACAAAATAAAACTCCAAAGCTGTTTGCGGAAGTAAAAACCATGGCGCTCATGATCTTTTTTGTTGTAATTGGCGACGAGGTATTCAAATTCTTCTAATTTTTTATCAAGAAAGATCATAAACTGGCGCCCTTCGGTCGCTATAATTGCGTCTTGGACATGTTGCTGGATTTCTTCAGGTTCGCCAGCCATACGGGCATCAAGCTTATCGAATAAATTTTTATAGACGGTTAAGTCATAGGTTAAATTGGCGGTATATTCTTTAAACTTCGCTTTTATTTTATTCTTATGCGCCAGAATAAGGGAAACATTTTGAAATTCAGCCTGAAGCTTTTCAAGCCTGTTTTCGAAGAATAAGCTATTAAAGTCGTAAACATCCTCGTAGAAAATCAATCGGCCATGAGCGCCGGTTTTGGATGAAACGGTCGTAAAACGGCAGGGACCCATTTCAATTTGTGCGCCGTTTTTCTCAAATACCAGTTTGGTAAAATCTGACTTGCGCGAAGGCTTGGACCCGTTTAAAAATTGGATCATCAATGAGAACTTGGTGTCGTAAGTGGCCTCAACCGGGATTATTTCTTTACCCTTCAGCAGATCAGCTTTAAATTGTATCGGTTCCCGATGCCTCATATTTATAATCCCTTGATTTCTAATCGATTATCTTTAGTTCCAAATATCTCCAAAGCTGTAAAATTTAATTCCTGCCATTTTAGGGCCTTTTGATAGAGGATCGTTATTTTGGTCATTCCTTTTTTGGCCCTATTAAGTATTTTGATGATTGGTGTAATGGTGGATGAATTCATGTATGCTAAGTTTTGAAAGTCCATGATAATTCGTTTGCGATGGGCACTGGCCATTTCAAGCACCTTGACCAAAATCGGAGATATGAATTTGCTTGGCTCACGCGCAACGCTCTTGCCCTCCCACTTCACATCAATGGTGGCATCATTTTCAATCACGTGAATGGTTAAGTATTTCGAAGAATATTTTACCGGTTTTTTCATAATTAACCCCTGTCTTCTTTTTCTAAATTTGATACAACGGACACATTCAGCATATTTTTCTCACCAACAAAGAAATCTAAAAGGGCCTTGCCTTCATACGCAATTCTAACTAGACCGATACCACTTTCTTCATCATGCAGTGGTTTTTTAGCAACTTCTTTCAACCTTTCGATATAGGCTTCAAAAGGGTCCTGGTAACTTCGAATCCATTGAATGGTTTTGTCCAACCGCGCCAAATGCTTGTAAGCACCTTTGTCGACAGGATTCAAAACTTCTATCGTAATGGTATCATTATTCAGTCCAATAAATACGGTGACTTTTTTCTCTTTAATTTTGAAATTGCCATATTTGATGCTATTTTCGATGAGTTCACTGATGATCATGGAAAGCGAATGGATTCGCTCATCTGATAGCCCATGGGTTTGTAAATAGCCGGCACTTTCAAATCGTATTTTTTCAATTTCATCCCAATCCGGCCTTAGCTTAAATTCGGCAGATTTATTCATTGCTAGCCCTATCTCCTTGAAAGTTACATATGCTTATTCAATAGCCTTTACTGCATCTAGCGTGCCATAATGGCTTGCACATGTTGTCTAATAAAAAATCATGTATTTACGGTAAGTTATGAGAAATTTGAGTTTTTATGCAAAAGCACATTAATGACGGGCCAAAAGCGGGAATTTGAGAATATTGTCAGATTTTTCTCAATGCACAAATTTATAATATGATTACAGGTGGTTAGGGTTCACAATATTATCATGTGAATAATAATATACGAATATTTGTATCATGCATTTAAGTTACATGTTTACCAATCAACAAGTAATCGGTATCTGGATCTTTTAAATGATGTACGACGACCTAGGTTAGTGCCATGCACGACTGCGAGGCGACATCCCCGTGGAAAAGAAAGTCTTGGGCGTGTTTTTAGGCTTCTGGCTTTTTGAAATGGCAGGGCCAAACATTTCTGATATGGCGATGGTATGGTCCACATCACCAATCAGGACACCTCTTTTGCCAAAGCGCAAGGCAGGTTCTTTGCCCTGCATCAACGCTAAGTCTTTTCGAAAATCGTTTTCCTCCTCAATGGCCTGTTGTTCCGATTTGAAATAGCGCCAGGTTCCTTTCATCATGTGCATGGCATGCGCCAGTTCATGGTATAAATTTTGGATAGCCGTGTATTCAATCAGATGCCGTTGGCTGTTATAGACCATATGACTGCCCTGGTCGGGAATTTCGGCATTAAATATTATTTCCACGCTTTCACCTTTCCCTTTGATCAGATCGGGTGACATCGGTGCCATGGTGCGACCGGCAGAAAATAGCGCATGGGGGGCATGGCGGATAATGAGCTGATGTCCGCATTTTTAATAGCTTAAAATTATAAAACGGCCTGAAGGGACCAATAAAGCAAGAAAATGTCCATATCGTGACACTGTATGCGAGACAGCGTTTGAAAAGATCATACACTGCCTTGAGGGGGGATACAGTTGGTCGCTGGAGCATTCGGCGTGTCCGAAAAAGGGGAGCTGTTCATGGTTTGGTTACGATAAGCCGGAATCGGTTTGTCGAAATCGATTCTGAATACGAACCGCCTCGGGTTCGGGATCGTATATCAACTGAGTGATATCGCCCTTGATATGGTAATGAAACTGAAAATAATGGGTCAGTTCATGGGCCAGATGATGAATGCGGGACTCCCTCACCAGTGCAATGGTATTTTTCACATGGCTGAAATAATTAAACCGATTAGAGCCTAATTTTACACCGACATACTCTGGCAGTTTGGCTACGGGAATCTGCGAACTGACAACAATATCCGGCAATGGAATATCGGGGTTGACCTCAATATTCATCATCTGCGCCACCGTATCAAAGGTGCGGCGAATGATGTTCCGGTCAAACGGAGACGCGTGTTCCAGTTCAGCAATGGTAAACGATGTGGTCGTGGCGTCGGTTTGGCGGAAACGGATGTTTTTTTCGCCGGCATAGCTGGTGACCGCGGCAACTGTTAGAAAGATGACTGCTGCAATGATGCAATATTGACGACTTTTTCGCACGGCTTTAAACGACTCCTAACATGTTATGCATCTCATCGCTTTGCCATCGGATCGTGCGGTTTCCGTAAGATACGATAACATTAGCTTTTGTACTTAATATCGGCGTTTGGTTGAAAAACATTAGAATTTGTTCAAAAATTTTCTTTCTTCCTTCGCAATGGTGTCAGGGTCACGGGACTAAGTTTCGTAAATGAAGATGAGGCGCTGACAAGTCAAAAACTGACTGTAGCAAAATTGAGGTGCATGTATGCAGGTAGCTGGGTGTGCAATAATATAGCGCTTTGCACTATGTTGTTAGGAATTGATTGTTTGATAGTCGATGGGATACCTAAATTATAAAAGCTTAACCACCACCAGGGTGATATCGTCTTCCTGTGGGGCATCTCCTTGAAAAACGCTAAGGTCCTCAATGATACTGTTTAGAATATTTTTAGCTGATTGAGCTGCATTTTTGCGCATGGTTTCGTAAATTCGGTTCCAACCAAACATTTCACCCTTTTCGTTTTGGGCTTCGCGAATGCCATCAGTGCCCACCATGACAATGCTGCCGGGAGTCCAGCCTTTGTGGGTATATTTTTTAAATTCCAAATCCTCAACTACCCCCAATGCCATCCCCTCACCCGCGAGTTCGCGGAAAGTATTATCTGACACATCGTAAAGGATTGCGGGCTCGTGACCGGCGCGAATCCAATGGATAGACATGCTTGCAAGTTCTATTTCCAGAAAAAACATGGTCATGAACCGGCCGCTCTCCTGTACATCATTGGCCAGATTTAAGTTGACGTCTGACATAATGTCGGTCACTTCGTGTTCAACCGTCACTTTTTGCCGTAATAGCGCGCGCACCGTGGTCATGAGCAGGGCGGCACTTATGCCATGCTCGGAAACGTCAGCGACCACTACGCCTAAGTTGCCGTTTGGCAGGCTGAAGTAGTCGTAATAGTCTCCGCCGGTTTCGTCGCAATATTTGCTGATACCGGCGATATCGAGCCCCGGCAATACAGGGGGGGCATCGGGCAATAAGTTCTGTTGGACCTCTTCGGCCAACTTTAAGGCTGTTAAAAGCTGCAGGCGATGTCTTAATCCATCGATCATTGTATTGGTGTATCCGGCGATAACCCCAAACTCATCATTGGTTGTGACCGGCACGAGTTTGGAAAGATCACCCTGACTGACTTTTTTAAGAACCCTGGTCTCGTTTTCGAATAGCAACTTAAGATTTTTGGAATACGATATGATTAAATTTACGATTGCCACTAGCAGCACAGCCATGACAAAAAATACTTCGCGCATGACTGAAAGTTGGGCCTGGGCGATGGACATGCCGCTCTGTTCGATCTTGGCAAGCCAGACCACATCCCTGGCAATAACCAATCCGAGAACAATAGAGACAAATAAAATAGTGGTAAGCGCAACCAGTGAAAATTTGCGCGTCATTGAATATAGACGCTGCGGCGGTGGAAATAAGCTTTCTTTGGCAAATGTATCATAAATGATAGTTCGTTCGCGCGCTAACGCCATATCTAGTCCGAGAAAAAAACCAACAACAGCGCAACCCAATAACAAACTGATGCCACTTGTAGCCGGGAAACGATAGATGAGGGTGTTATATAGCACCACAACAGTGCCGGCCGCCATACATAGCGTAAAATCAAGAAATAGCTGCCTTTTAGGCTGGGCAATGCGGGGATGATTCAGAATGAAGCGTTTTTCAAATGGTCTGCGCAGCAACAGAATGGCACTGAAGGGAATCAAAAGGCTTACCCCCAAGAGCACGGGGGGCAGTGTTTCTATAAAAGGTCAGACCTGCCCGCCATAGACAGTCAATGCTACGACAGCAATTAGCGTGTGAATGACGACTCTGAGCATGATTTATCCTTTTGATTTGTCAACGTTTTGTATGGATAAAAAATCGTAAAGGCAGGCGTCCGTTTCGTTGGCATTATGAATTCAGGGCATGATGGGTGCCTCCGGGAAGCTGTGAACCGTGTTAACATTTTAGCGCACAACCAACACCGGGCAGGAGGCGGCATGCAAGACCCGGTGTGTAACACTGCCGACAATGAGCCCTTCCAAGTCTGATAGGCCGCGCGATCCCATTATGATTAAGTCGGCCTTTTCGGTATCGGCAACTGCCACAATGACCTCGCCGGCTCTGCCCTCCATGATTCGTTCGGTAATGGCAATGTTTGCTTTCCGAAACAATTCACGAAACGGCTTCACAAGCGTCTCTGCCTCCTGATTGATTTTGTTAATGGCTTGTTGAAGATAGGGCTCTCCCAAAAGGGTCGGGTAATTTCTGTGGCAGTGGATTAAAATGATGTCAGCCTGAAGCATTTTCAGCAGTTCAATGGCATATTCAACCGCCCGCTTGGAATGCTCCGACCCATCCACAGCGATTAAAATTTTTTGCAGTTGCATAATTACTTGCTCCCAGCTCTATAGATTAGTATTTGATGCCAACCTTATAATATCTGGCAAAGGCTTTGTCAAAATGCGCTGTATTTTTGATGGGATTGCTTTATTTATGAGACAAAGCGGTGTTGCCATTGGTGCATGGCTGACGTTAAAATCGGTTTCGTATTCATGCCTCAGACGCAATCATTGATCGACCTAGCTGCCATTCATTGGACCACCAATTCGTATTGGCAGGCAATAAACCATAGTTTAGCGCACGTGATCTCTCGCTATCCGACGCAATTAAGAGCAAGTGTTGCAACGGCCCAACAGATCAACCACTGGTTCCAGGAGCTGTTTCCACTAATGGAAGAACTGTGCGCGGCCACATGTGCTCATTGCCCGGATCCCTGCTGTCTCTCTGCGCGTGCTTGGATTGATTTTCGCGATTTGCTTTATTGGCACCTGGCCCAAATCGACATACCGGCCCAACAGCTACGCGCCCGTGCCGATGATACCTGCCGTTACTTCAGCCCCAAAGGCTGTACATTGCCGCGTAGCAGTCGTCCCTGGATCTGTACCTGGTATCTATGTGCGACCCAAACCGCTTGTGGCCGGCGGCAATTTCCCCATAAACTGCAATATCTAACCACACTGAGGGCCAAGCTAAAGAAAGCGCGGGGCCAGCTGGAAGAAGCGTTTATTGCCGTTGTGACCTAATGGCTTGGTTGGTTCAGCCTGTAATGGAGGTGATCTTTGAAGCAGGGTCCCGTGAAAAAAGGGTCGTATATCGCTGCAAGGTTCATGTATGGTTCAAGGCATGCGGGTTAAATTGTTTTCAAGCAGGTTGGCATCGCGTAAGGTGATATTGGTAAATTCCACACCGATACCTTTGGATGCCCGACGAATGACTTGGCCGATGACTTTGACGGCATCTTCAGAGTCGGGAAAATTAAAATAGAGGGATATTTCCTGGCCAATCGAAAAAGATTCAGTGGTTTCAATAAAAACCCCACTGATGCTGATGTCACGGATGTATTGCATATAGGTGCAATCAGGGGTGTCGCATTCGACGGCAATGGTGCAGTCTTTGCGTTGATGGCGTCGCCTTGATTTGATCGGGTGTTTTTTAAGCAAGTTGATCAAAATAAACTGCTCGTCTTCCGAAAGACTTGAAATCAAATCAAAAAGTTCTTTCACCACACCAAATTGGTTGGGCTTACGCTCAGTTGAGGCCATACGCATATTCCTCATTAATTACACCGCATATCTCACGGCAATTGTCCCCTTTAATTAAAAAGTTAAAGTATTTTATGCAGTTATGTCAATCATAAAACGGATCGCCGTTTTTGAGGCATTATTTTAGGCATAAAAGACCTTTGCAGGGGTCATCGAAAGTAGTTGCACTTTTTGCGGCGTTACCTGAAAAACGCTTTCAATCCCGGCGGCAAATTTTCCAGGAAAGACCATTTTGGGTTCGATGGCAAAAACAACACCTGGTTTGAGGCGATCGGGTCGGTTTTTAGCAATAAAGGGCGGCTCTACAAGTTCGTGGCCGATGCCGTGTCCCACAAATGATACCTTGTAGCCTGGCGGACCTAAAAATGCGTCGGCATAGCCAAGCGCATCGGCCTGCCAGATTGTCATTTCAAACAATTCATCGGCAGGCATTCCAGGCTTAGCTTTTTGAAGCACATGGTCGTGGATTTCAATAGCGGCCTCACAGGCACGTCGAGCGTCATCCGGCATGGAACCGATTGCAAACATACGCGTTTCATCAATATGAAAACCGTTTAAAACGGTGCCAAAATCAATCATGATGGGTTCGTTGGGCCGGATCTTGCGCAAGCTGGCCCCACAGGGAAACGCAGCGGACATTCCTTGTCCGGATGCGGGTGCCTCCAACACGCCAACTTTGCCGCCGTTGGGTCCACTGAGAATATGCCAAGGATAGGCGCCGGGTTGAAAGTTACGGTCGCGCAACATGCCTTCGTGGCCCCACCGACGGGCAAATGTCTCTAGCAAACCGGCGAACCCCATTTCGCTGAGACCTGTTCGAATAACGGTTTGCGCGTACTCAAACGTTTGTTTGGAAAGATCGGCGGCGTTTTTGAGCTGTTCTATTTCCCAATCCGATTTGATCATGCGCGTTGCCAGAATGAGATCGGAGGCGTCCGCCGATTCATGTGTGTCAAAAAGCTTTTTGAGGAATTGAAATACATTGACAGGCAGTACATCCAATTCATATCCGAGCACGCTTGGGTAGTGATCGTAAAACTCGCGAATCAATCGCGGCATTTCACGGATAGATTTTATTTCGATAATATGTTGTAAGGGTGATTCAGATACTGCCCGGGGATGGTATTTTTTAACACCCCAAAGGGGATCGCCCTCGGCGGGAATATAAAGGGGGCCGTTCTGGGCACTGCCGCTAAAGTAGAATAGATCGGCTCTTTGAATGACCAAGAGGCCATCGATGCCGTTTTGCTGCAATTTTTTCTGGATGATGGCAATTCGGGAGTCGATTTCAAAGGACGGGACGTGAAATTTGTTCGTATTCTCCAAGTAATCAAATCCTATCGCAGATTGCGATGTAATCTGTTTGCATCACCCATTAACTTTCACAATCACGATGGTGACATCATCTTCCAGTTCGCTGGAACCTCTGAAGCGGGCCAATTCTGTGGCGATCGTTTTCTGAATATCATCCGCTGAAGCAGCAGCCATTTGGCATACGATGTTTTTAAGTTCTTCTTTGCCAAACATTGCCCCGGCCGCATTGTGCATTTCCCAAATGCCGTCAGTCCCAATCAAGATGATTTGTCCGGGCTCTATATGGCGACTCGATTGTTCATATTTGAACGTGTCATCAACACCTAAGGTTAGGCCGTCGCCTTTGAGTTCATCAAACTGATCGGTTTTTTGATCATAAATAATGGCGGGTTCATGGCCGGCGCGCACCCAATGAATTTGTCTGGCAGAGATGTTAAATTCGCTATAAAAAAGGGTCATAAAATGGGATGTCAGGCTGGTATCCATTGATAATCGACGATTGACATCGGTCACAATTTCACAGGGTTTTCCAGGCATTGCGGCCCGCTGGCGGAGCAAAGCCCTTGCCGTCGTCATCAATAAAGCGGATGGTACGCCATGGCCGGAAACATCTCCCACGATAACCGCCAAACGTTTTTCGATCGCATCGCCAACCTTAAAAAAATCATAATAGTCGCCACCGGTCTGTTCGCAATATTCGGTCGCGCCGGCAATATCCAATTCCTTGATTTTAGGCGGCTTAACAGGCAACAGATTCTGTTGGACTTCACGGGCAAGTTCCAAGGTGTTGCGGATACGATAATGATCCTCCAGTTTTGGCACCATTTCATTGAACGCACGAATAACCTGATCGCGCTCGTCACCGGTGCGAAGATTTAAGCGGACACTGAAGTCTCCCCGGGCAAGCTTTTTGGCGGCCGCTGCTATTTTCAGCAGTGATCGGGTGACGGCCCGGGAACTTAGCAGGGCTGCCACTGTCAAGACGATGAATACAGCCACGGCAGCGATGCCCGTGGTTAAAAGCTGTTTATCCACATACGATAGAAAGGTTTGATTGATATTGTCCATCCGGGACTTTATGACCGCCAACGGTACAATAATGATAAACTGGGTATTTTCATCAACAGGTGCAAACGCCCAGATGGATTCGACGCCCGCATAGGGCAGAATCGCATGGCCTGCTTGTTGTTTGGACAGTTGTTTGGTAATGAAGGCCAGCGAAGCTTTGTCCGAAGACCGCAACCATTCATATTCGATGACACTCTGCCAGGAGTTTGCTTGCTGCTGATAATCTTTTTGTGCCAGAATCAGCAAGCCGGGTTCGCCATCAGGGGGGCGAGTTTCAATGGTGGTCATAAACGAGCGCATGGCGGATGACCACAATGATACCAACTCATTTTCTTGAATGACCCGCGTGATCAACACGTCCAACGCCGCCACACCGGCTAAGCTGCCATCCGGATAGTTGATGCGCCGGGAGGCGGTAAAGGTAACCAAACCGCTGGTGGCATCCACGTTCGGCGGTGTCCACAAAACGCGACCATGGACCGGTTTAGTGTAGACGGCGGCCTGATACCAAGGGCGGCGGCGGCCGTCATATCCAGGCGGATAGCCGCCATGGCCCGGATAACTCATATGAACGCCTTTTTCCAGACTCACATACGTCCAATGCACAAAATCGCCAAATTCCACGATGGCACTTTTAAAATCCGGCAAAATACGGGTAAGCTGGCTGATCTCACGCTGAACGGATGCTGCATCGGTGCCCGGGGCGATTAAAAACACAGGGTGCTCAATGCTTACCGGAGGGGCTTCGGCATCCCCATAGTTTGGTTGCCGAATCTGACCGCTGCCTTTTTTAAGGTCTGGAGGGGCTTTTTGTGGATCATCATAGTCGGATGCAAAATAAATAGGACCGGTTGCGGGCGGAGCTTGGGCCAAAGCCCTTTCAGCCGAATTAGCGATAACCACTAAACCCAGTTCAACGGCATTGCCAATATTGCGTAAAATCTTGGCATAATTGCTAACCGTCAGCTCCAGAGCCTTGCTGGCAATATCCAAAAGATTCTGTCGGGAATCGTTAATGATTGATTGTCCGAGCGTTTCGGTTCCCTCTTGGCTGATGTGGGTGACCGATACCAGCGGCACGAGACTGAAAGCAAAAAGAATCAGGAAAAATTTCCAACGAATTTTCATGAATTTTATTTTCGCAGGATCATATTGGCGGCAGACGGAAAAATTAAACTTAAACGTCGGCCTGCTTTAAAATCGTTACGGAAGTTAGTATGAAACCATATCGGATGTGTTCGCTGATGTCCAGCAAGACATAGGCGCACAAAAAATTACCAACGATTCATTATTTGGCAACAGGTCACCACAATGGCAGGTAATACGTATCGCTTCGAAGTGATTACCGCTCAAAATTTACAGAGCTTTGCCGAAAAACGCATTGACCCAACGCAGTGGCAGGGTCTGATACCGATTTCCCGGAAGCGATCGCTCGCCCAAGCACGAAATCCACATGCCGCTCCTGCCGATCCGGTGCTCTTACTGGCCTTTGAAGGTAGACGCTGTATCGGTTATCATGGTTTGCTACCCGGCCTGTTGAATAATAAAACGCGCTTTTCTAAAGTTTTTTGGGCGACAACCTTTTTTGTGGACGATGCTTATCGAGGCCGGGGCTTAGGACGGCACATAATCGAGAGAATAAAATCTTTGAAAATTGATTTCATGGTAACAGGCATGACGCGAGCAGCCGAGAGGGCCTACCTGGCTGCCGGCGTCAATCAGGCTGGCAGCGTCGCCTTTTATCAATTGAATGCAGATCAAAACAAACCAGACCGATCCTCTGGGTCGCATTTTGTTACCCGAGAGTCTTTGCGCAATGAACCACCTTTACAGGCAGTGCTTGGCAAATTTTTGGATCAGTTTGGCCTTGACTGCAAATTGGTTGACCGGTTGAGTCATAACAAGAAGTTACAGAATTTTAAATCTTCCGATAGAGTTGAATTTTTTCGCGACATTGAGTTTATCAACTGGATGATCACTTTCCCCTGGATTTACAGTGGCGATACCTCCCAGGCAAATAATCAAAGCTATTACTTTTCAAGCCAACGCGATCGGTTCGAGTACATTGTGATAGAGTTTTATGCGCCTAACACCAATGTTTGGATGGGTTTTATGGTGTTTTCGCTTTCCCATCATAAACAACGAACGGTACTCAAAGCCTTGGACCATTGCCTAATCCCTTCCGTCAATCCTGCCGTATTTTTGGAAACGACCCTTTTTATGGCCAAACAGATCGGTGTGGATCGCATGGAGCATCCGGCTGATTGGCATACGGATTCCGCACTTGTATCGGCCCCCGATTTTACGGTTAAAAAGAAAAAACGATCCTACTGTTACTACGCAGGAAACCCGCAAGGAATGCTGCGTGATACGATACCTGCCATTTACCTGAACTATTGTGACGGCGATGCGCCCTTCACCTAAGCGGTTAATCATAAAACGGCCGTCTCCCTATCAATTGAAACGGCCGTTAATGTTCAATGGACAGATATCTATATGAAAATAATCAGCTCGGTAAGTTTTTACCAATTCTCCCCGAATAGTTCAAAATGGGCCTGCGGGTGTACACATGCCGGGCATACGTCTGGTCCATGCATACCCGCAAAAGAATAAAAGCCGGTTCCCAGGCAATCACTATTGTGGTAGGTAGCCTTATTTTATTAACATAGCGCATTTTAGCCTCAGGAGAATAACTTCATGACATTTCCCATCGATTTGAGCCAATATGAGCCGCTTGTTCTGAATTATTCCCAAACCAGCCTTAAAAGCGATCAACGCGAGCGTTTGGTGGCCAACATCAATCTTGCGCGTGACAGCATTGTATTTTTTACAGCCCTTGCCAATCTCAAAGGGCTGGGTGGCCATACCGGTGGCGCTTACGATATTGTACCGGAACTGCTGATCACGGATGGTTTTATGAAAGGCTCCGATCAGATTTATCCGGTTTGCTTTGATGAAGCCGGCCATCGGGTGGCCATCCAATATTTAATGGCGGTATTAAACAATTACCAGACGCCGGAGGTCCTTTTGAAATACCGCGAAGTCAATGCGGGCCTCTACGGCCATCCCGAACGCAATGATCAGAAGGGAATATTTTTTAGCTCCGGTCGACTTGGCCATCTGTGGAGTTATGTCAACGGCGTGGCAAGTGCTTATCCTGATAAGTCGATCGTGATGTTTGGCAGTGATGGTTCCCAGCAAGAAGGCGGCGACGCGGAGGCGGCACGTTATGCAGTGGCGCACAAACTTAACGTGAAGCTGTTCATCGATGACAATGATGTCACCATTGCCGGGCATCCCAGCCAGTACATGTCGGGGTTTGATGTCGGCCAAACCCTGCAAGGACACAGCCTTACCGTAGACAGTGGCGATGGCGAGGATATTGATAGCTTATATGCGCGTATCCGAAAAGCGATCACGTCCCCGGGACCGGTCGCCCTGGTGAACAAACGTCCCATGGCCGTGGGTATTGCCGGTATTGAGGGATCTCCTAAAGCCCATGATGTCATTGCCGTCGATCTGGCGATCGACTATTTGGAGACTCGCGGCCAAACGGCGGCGGTCGAGATGCTGAAAACTTCGACACCCAAAGCCAACCAGAAAATTTATCAGGGCAGTACGCCCGAGAAATCAAAATGTCGCGATAAATTTGGCCAGATCGTGTGTCGTATCATCGGTGAAATGCCGGATTATAAATCCAAGTTATTGGTAATCGATTCAGATTTGGAAGGCTCCTGCGGTTTGCATCACATCCGCAAAAAATATCCGGAAATTTATGTCAACGGCGGTATTATGGAAAGAAATAACTTTTCAGCGGCCGCGGGATTCGGCAGCAGCCAAGGCCGCCAGGGTATATTTGGCACTTTTGCGGCATTTTTAGAAATGGTTGTTTCCGAAATCAGCATGGCGCGGCTCAATCAGGCCAATGTGCTAGCCCATTTCTCGCACTCAGGCGTGGATGATATGGCCGATAATACCTGCCATTTTGGCATTAATAATTTTTTTGCCGATAGCGGTCTGGCGGAAAACGATCAAACCCATCTGTATTTTCCCGCCGATGCCAACCAGATGCAAGCAATCGTTGAGACCATTTTTAACGACCCAGGACTGCGCTTTATCTTCTCCACACGCTCAGCGACGCCTTTGATTCTGGATGAGGCCGGACAGCCGTTTTATGGCAACCATTACCGGTTCATGACCGGTCGTGATGAAATCATTCGTGAAGGCATCGATGGCTATGTATTAAGCTATGGTGAAATGCTATATCGCTGTTTGGATGTAATTGAGCAGCTGCGCGCCGAAGGGATTCAAGTGGGTCTTATCAACAAGCCGACCCTCAACGTTGTCGATAATGAAATGCTCGCCAAGCTGGGTGCCAGTAAATTTGTGTTGGTGGTGGAAACCCAGAATACCAAGACGGGCCTGGGTATCCGCTACGGGACCTGGTTGTTGGAAAAAGGCTACACCCCCGTTTATGCCCATATGGGATCGCACAAAGAGGGCCGCGGTGGATTAGGTGAGCAAATTCCCAACCAGGGCATCGGCCGGGAAAAGATTCACGCAAAGATCTTAGAATTACGCGAACAAACGCAGTAACCAAAGGCATTTTGCACAGCGCACTTAATACTCTAACAGCCAAACCGTCCGATCAAGTGGCAACGGCAATGGTATGGCCGCAAGCGTTTTAAGCCCGGCAAAGATAATGCAGGTTAAAGGGATCGTGGTCCATTTCACAGACCGTTACTTGGCTAAAGCCGGCTCTCTGTAACATTTGAACCGCTTGTTGCCGTCCCCACATCATACCCAGTCCCATACCGCCATCCACCAAACCCACCGGCATGCAGTGCATCAGGCTAACGGTATACAGAAAGGGCCCCATGGGGTGATCTAAATTGTCGGCTGGAGCACTTTCGGCGGCAATGTCCACCATGGAAAATAGGCCTCCGGATGCCAGCATGTGCTTGATTCCTTGCAAAGCTTTCTGGGGTGCTGTTTGATCATGAATGGCATCAAATGCCGTGATGTAGTCAAAGTTTGCCCGGAGGTCGGGTTCATGTACAATGTGAGCAGCATCACATGTGATAAATTCGGCATTGGCAAGTTGCGATTTCACACGAGCCTTCTCGGCAATCTCAATAACATCGGCCGCAATATCGATTCCGACAAAAGTGCTTTCTGGAAACGCAGCCGCCATTAGTAGAACTGCAACACCCTCGCCGCAACCAAGGTCACATACGCGAATGCCGGAGCGCAACTTTTTAACCAGCCGGCCCCCATCCACCGATGGTAAAAATTGTTGAACCAACACATTGTGGTGTTTGGCGTTGGCCAGTTCCGTCATAAAGGCTTGAAAGCGGGGATAATTTTCGTATCCGATGCCGTTTCCGGTTTGGAAGCTATCAATCACCGCCTCCATGGAACAGGTCGTCAATAACGGCATTTCTTGGGCATATACGGCCAGGTTGGCGTTTCCGGAGCGCCGGGTTAGGATATCGGCATGTGCTTTGGGAAGAAAAAAGAGACTTTCCTGTCCCGGTATGTTGCTGATCTCCACTATTTTGCCGGTGCACATTATGCCGAGCCATTCATGGATATAGCGCGAATTTAAATTGGCTTCTTGGGCAATCGCATCAAGCGACTGGGGGGTGTCGAAGCTGTCCAAAACATCAAATAAACCGGTTCGATAGCCAATGGCGATCGCCAGATTTAAAGCGCCGTGGTTAAGTATGTTCACCATTCGTTGGGCGAAGGTGTCTTTTTCTGATGTTGTCGGGTTGTCTGACATGCTGTTTTCCTCTCGCGTTAAAACGGTGTTTATCTTGATTAACAAACAATATCTGATAAGGTGCCATGCAAAAAAAATCAACCTTGGCAGATGGGAATCAAATCTAATTCGGTAAAAAATTATTTTGTGTCGGCGCAAATCAGCCTCATTGTTCACCGATGGATTCAATGATCAACATCTTAAAATTCTTCTACCTTTCCACTTGTAAAGCCAAATTCAACTATGCTGCGTTTGATTCTAATCGGATTGTTATCCGGTTTCTTTTTTAGTTCAACCTTTGTGCTAAACCGAATGATGAGTTTACAAGGTGGGCATTGGGTCTGGACCGCCAGCCTGCGCTATGGTTACATGATTATTTTTCTCATGCTGTGGGTCGGCTTGTTTAGAGGATTTGATGTTTTCAAAAAAGCTTTGCGTCACTTTTATGATCATTGGTTGTTTTGGACATTGACCGGCAGCGTCGGGTTTGGCGGGTTTTATGCGCTAATTTGCTATAGTGCCGATTATGCACCCGGTTGGGTAATCGCCACGACCTGGCAATTTACCATTATTGCCACCCTGATCGTTTTGATCTGTTTCGGCCGAAGCTTTCCCAAGCGCATTTGGTTATTTTCATGTTTGGTTTTTGCCGGCGTGCTGATGGTCAATCTGAGTCGAGCCGATGCTGTAAACGTTGCAGATTTAGTAAAGAGCATTATTCCGGTCCTCATCGCGGCGTTCTGTTATCCTATCGGTAATCAGTTGGTGTGGGAGGCAACCAATGGCAATCAACGACTTCCAGATATTAATACGCCCGTAATCCACGATCCCTTCATTAAGGTCTTGTTGATGTCTCTGGGAAGTGCGCCGTTCTGGCTATTTTTAGTGATTGTAAACGCGCCGCCGCTGCCATCCAAGGGCCAGCTTGTCAGTACGGCGCTGGTAGCGCTGTCTTCAGGTGTTGTGGCGACAAGTATATTTTTGTACGCTCGAAATTTGTCTCAAAATGCCGCTGAACTGGCGGCCGTGGATTCAACCCAATCCAGTGAAGTGATATTTGCTTTGGTCGGTGAAATGGTCATTCTTGGCGCAGCGTTTCCCAATATTTATGGTGTAATGGGAATTTTAATAACAGGCGTTGGACTTGTCGCTTTTGTTCGCCATCAAGGGGCAGTTGTGGATGGATAGCGCCTCTAGAGTGAATTTCTCAGAATAGGTTTTTTTAGCAGTATAAAAAGCTGCAGATACTATGGTGTCCAAAGAAAGTATATTTTTATCCATTGATCAGGCGCTTGAAGCGGTTAGCGCTGATTTTCAGCAATATGAGCCTCAAATTTTGCTGTTTGCTGAAATTATTCGACTAATTTCAGGTGGAAACATTTTTTTAAAAAAGGAAACCCAAAAAAACGGTGCATGGATCGGCAAAGTTGGTCAACGGAAAATGCAGTGGCTGGATGGTCCTGATCTGGTGACCTACATTTGCAATATGATTGTAGCTACCGATTGGAACCCTGAATTAATGGCATCGATTTGTAGCCGGGTATTTCGAACACACGCTTTTCCGGATGTGGATTCTGCATCCGGTCAAGCAGGAGTTCGAATCGAAACCGGAATGGAGACCTACTGCTGTTGTCAATGCGGCCAATGCTGCCAAGCACTTGAATACCATGACCAGGTAACCGTGAAAGATGTTGAGCGATGGCAGCGTTTGGGGCGCACCGATATTTTAAAATGGGTTGGTACACACAAAAAAGGAAACGGTCGCACTGCTTACCGGATATGGATAAGGCCCGATACCAAAGAACTTGCCGAAACTTGTCCCTTTTTGCAAAAAAATTCTTCCAAGAATATCTGGGTCTGTAACATCCACGATGTAAAGCCGGCGATCTGTCGCCAGTATCCGGTCAGTCGCAAGCACGGCCTAATGACCGGTTGCCCGGGTTTTAACGCACAATGCCGGAAATCTAGAAAAAAATAAGGAAGTATTCGTTCTTGTGCCCTGCAAATTAAGAATCGACAAGCAGTGCATCCGGAAAAGAAGTAAAAGCCAAAATTTAATGGACCCCCACGGATGATAGAGGGAGAAAATGCATCAATTCGATCGCGATATTGCACTTCAAAAGCAAGACCAAACACAATTCAGAGGCGAGGTTTCCAACAATTGGTCCATCAATAATATTCCCAATGGCGGATATCTGATGGCTATTCTGGCCAATGCCATGTCCCAGTGCAGCGATAAACAGGCAACGCCGGTGTTAACGGTAAATTATCTTTCCCGCTGCGATGCCGATGAAGTCCGATTATCAGTGGAACAATTGTCGCAATCAAAGCAATTTAATCGGTTGCAAATCAGGTTGATTCAGGAAGGCAGGGAAAAAGCCTGGGCGTTTGGTACCTTTGCGGTTGAAACCGATGCCTGCATGATCGATCGTATGGAGACCTCACCACCTGCTATCGTTGAACCGGAAAAATGTGTCGCATTTCCGGCGATGCCGACCTACACGCTTTTTGACCAGTTAGATGTGCGTCTGGATCCAAGCTGTGCCGGCTGGATGCAGGGCAACCTGGCGGAACAATCCGAGCTCAGGGGGTGGGTTAAATTTAAACAAGATCGCGCTTTTGATATATTTGCGTTAATGCTTATGGCAGATGCATTTCCCCCTGCGGTGTTTGCTTCACAGGGCATGGTCGCCTGGGTTCCGACTCTGGAGTTTTCGGTAAACGTTCGCAAAGTTTCGCAAACGCAATGGTTACAGTGTGTTTTTCGCACCCGTTTTATTACCTGCGGTCTATTAGAAGAAGATGGGCAGATGTGGGATCAAAGCGGGGAACTCGTAGCGATTTCACGGCAAATTGCGCAATTTCGTAAAACTTTATAGAGGGCTGTCAATCATAACCGGTTGTCGTTTAGTTGGGACCGATGCCCCCGTAACTTTGGCAGCGAAATCTTCGGCATTCGGATCGGTTTTAAATGCTAAATCTAAGAAAATATGGACCTGCCCCGTATTGTGTGGCCGTTGTCCATGGTGGGCCAGGCGTTGCCGGCGAGATGGCGCCCGTTGCCCGGAAATTGGCAAAGGATAGCGGCGTGTTGGAACCGCTGCAGACCGTTGCATCTTTGGCAGGTCAGGTGAAAGAGTTACAAACCGTCATCGAAGCCAACGCTGATTTGCCCATCACCCTCATTGGATACTCATGGGGTGCCTGGATTTCTTATATGCTGGCCGCCTCCGGCCCGGCACTTGTTAAAAAATTGATTCTGATTGCAAGTGCGCCATTTGATGAAAAATATGCTGCCGAGATACAAAGAAACCGTTTCCAGCGTCTGAGCGTGAAGGATCGCATGAATGTCGCTGAGATTATTGAAACATTGCAAGGCCCATTGAGAAAAGACAACAATCGGGCTCTTGAACGTTTGGGCGCGATTCTATCTAAGGCTGATGCTTATAACCCTTGCAAACAGCCATCCGAGAATCCAGACGAACTTATTTTCCGGGCGGATATTTATCGCAAGGTCTGGGCAGAGGGACGGCAGTATCGGAAAAGCGGTAAACTATGGAATTTGGGCAAACATATCACATGTCCGGTGGTTGCGGTTCATGGAGATTTTGATCCCCATCCGGCCGCAGGGGTTGCAAAACCGTTAGGATCCACCTTAAAGCAATTTCGATTTATTCTGCTTAAAAATTGCGGACATAAACCCTGGTTGGAACACGAAGCCAAAGAAGAATTTTTTAGAATTCTAAAAGCAGAATTGTCCGAAACATTTTCGTCATAATCCTTAAAGCCATTTTATGGCAAAAAATGTCTTTTGGTGAAATCTTGATGAGGATTTGATTTCTACACCGAGATAGCTTTTTATTCCGACAATCAAAACGAATATTGTTCGGCAAGAACATCAAAAAAGGCAGAGCCTGCGAGAGGCTCTGCCTTTTTTATAGTGGCTACGCCGAGTTTCTTTTCTGATAGTATTTACAATAAGTGGCCCGGTCCAATTCAGCGTTCAAATCATTGCATGTAGCCTATTCGTAAATCGTGATCGAGTTCAAGTTGCATCCTTTGCCGTTAATTAATCATGAGGCTCTGCCATGTTCCATTTCCATCACTAACCGGGTACATCGATCCCCATATCACAACCGAGGTTCTTGTCCGGAGCTTCACATTCAAAATTACTGCTGCGTGTATCCACATGACCTTCTTCGCGCTCTTCGTCAGTTTCGAAATAATCTTCAGTTCTCGCCATGATTGACCTCCGTATTTTATCAATATTTGTTCGTTTAATTGCTGCCGAAATTTTGCTTTCCAACTCGACACCATTTATCGTTAGCATGAGTTTGAAAAAATCAATACGAGGATAATGGCTGTTTAGTGATAGCTAAAAACTACTATATGAAAAATTTTGGAATGGCTCAAGCATCCAATCAAGAGGTTTTTAAGTCATAAATTTGCTAATTTTTCTGGAAATAGCATGCATTTAAATACGTTGCATAGAACATTCATTTTATCAATTTTCGTTGTATGGCCGACTCCCACTCTTTTAGAAGCTTTTCGCGATGCTGAATGATCCATTTTTCGCCATTTATCCGTGCCAATTCACTCAGGCGGATGCAGAGCTTTTGCAGTTGTTGATCGGTACCAGGCACTTCGTGCGTACCTAGCAGGGCATACATTTTTTCAAGAGAAAAGCCCGGCATAATTTCCTTCGGCTTGAGACGACCAAATTTGTTATAATCCAATCGGTCCAGTAAGAAATATCAATAGCGGAATGGCTCTAATCTTTTCATTATGCAAAGAGATAAACAAGATCATTACCAAGCAAAATGTCTTTAAAAGGATAGCACTTTTTTATTTCTAAGCGCATGGATTATAAGAAATGTATGCCACTCCCGCTGGCTTTTGCCCCAAGAACCATCAGAATTTTGCGTCTTTTCTAAAAAATGAAATGTTTTTTCCAATTGGGCGTCTGCGGATGCCAGTTTGAGATGCGCCAATGCATTGACTATTTGGTAGAAGGGCAGCGGGGCGTTCCACCGGCCGTCAGGAATTTGGGATTCTGCCAGTGCTTGGACAATTATGGTAGTGGCTGCTTCAGTGGCATAAGTGGGATGCACCACCAATGCCCTTAGTAAATTGCTCTTAGCGGCCCAATCATCTGCCCTAGCATTCCAATGATTGTGACTTTCCAGTATGGGCCTTGTGGTGTCTTCGTAAAGGGCCACAACAGACTCATCCATCGCCCTACCAAAAATACTGGCTAAGAAAAGGAATGCCGGCGTAACCAGTGCATCCCTTTGCGATGCAACAAATGGAAGTCCATCCAGTTGTGGTCTATCTGTGATCGGCTTTAAATCATCATGAAAGTCCGTATTACCGTTCGGCAATCCGATTGAAGTTTGCAGCCAATTAAGGGCACGTTGGGTGTCATTGTCGGGGTGGCGTACCGTTAAGTGCAGCCCGAAAAGACGTCTAATTGTTTCGATGGCAGAATTTCCCCAAGATCCGTTGGAACGTTGGCCGGCTTTGAGGATGGCCACCGCAGCATCAAAGTCGTGCTGCCACTTCTTTTGATTAATTTCACCCATCCATTTTTGGCGAGCATACAGTCCCGCCGCGGTTTTACTAGCTTTAAAAATATTCAGTGGATCGTAGCGCAGATTCATTGTTATTTAAACCCTCTCGTTGAAACAGCTTGCCTTCGATTGGTAAAGAAATGAAAAGCTATTGCGAGCCAGGTATTTGGCTTAAGGTAAAATAAAAAGAGTCTATTGCCAAAATGGTGTTAGCACCGATTATATTTTTTATGAAAATCGTAACAATTACTTAATGAAGCGCAAGCTGACTTTAGATTTGTTTTGTGAAACCAGCGTGAAGGTGTGTTCATATAGACGAAAATTCTTGCGGGCGGATTTGATCGGAATTTTATAGGCATACCCATATTGAGGATCCAGATCGAGAATGTAAACATCAATCAATAGATAGTCGCTGTCAACCCCCCGGTACTTTAGTTTGGTTTTGCCAAACTTTGTAAGGGTATCAGCATGCAGGATAATTTTGCTTCCCAGTTTGGTTATCTCGTAAGGGGTCTTTGTATAACCGGGGGCTGATGGTGCTCTTTGGTGAGTTGGGTTGGTAGCCCCGATCGCTAAGTAATACATGAAACTGGAAAATATGAGCGCTGCAATAGTAAAGTAGAGAATGCTCGGCCAGCGATGTCGATCAGTTCTTTCCATGCGTTTATTATCAAGAGTGGTTTATGTTTTATTGTATGCGTGCCTTAACTTGGCCATACATATTTAATATCGGTATTAAACTTAGTTAGCTAAACAAGCATAGAAAATATTCTAAGAAGATTCGAGAGAAGGTCAAGCGGCAGGGACATATTTTAGGAATTGTTTTGAGATTATTTTAGGCTTGATTGTTCATGTGGAGTGCGGTTGACTTTTTTTGGTGTATTTGATGTGTAAAGATAACCTTCTATTCCAAGAAAGCCACGCAGATGATCTCTGATAACACGATCAAACCATTTGATTGAAGCTGTGATACAGGAGTTGCATTAAATGGGTCAAACAATCTATCAGGTTGATGCTTTTACGTCGGTTGCATTTAAGGGCAACCCGGCCGCAGTCTGTGTTATGGAGGCCGCCGCTGGTAAGAACTGGATGCAGCTGGTCGCCCGTGAAATGAATCTTTCTGAAACCGCATTTGTGGTCGCCCAGGACGACGGTTTTAACCTGCGATGGTTTACACCGGTGACCGAGGTTGATCTGTGCGGCCATGCCACTCTGGCCAGTGCCCATATTTTGTGGGAGACTGGCATGTTGGAACCATCGCAAGCCATCCATTTTCATTCACGCAGCGGTTTGCTCAGCGCCCGTCGGCGTCAAAATATTATTGAACTCGATTTTCCCGCTACCCCCGATAAATCGGCACCCCTTCCAAATGGACTAGCTGAGGCATTGCAGGCCAAACCGATTTATGCTGGCCGCAGCCGGTTTGACTATATCTTGGAATTGGATTCGGAAGAAACCGTTCGCAGGTTGCAACCCGACATGACGGCGCTCAAACAGCTGGATGTGCGGGGTGTGATCGTCACCAGCAGATCGAGTTCCCCGGAATTTGATTTTATTTCACGGTTTTTTGCACCAGCCGCCGGGGTGGATGAGGATCCCGTCACGGGTTCAGCCCACTGCTGTTTGGGGCCTTATTGGCAGCGCCGAATGCAAAAATCGGATTTCAAGGCATTTCAAGCCTCTGAAAGGGGTGGGGAGGTCTGGGTACGAATGGCTGAAGATCGCGTTTTACTGGGCGGTGAAGCGGTTACAGTCATGCGCGGCGAATTGAATGATTAAAGCGTTTTTAAACTCAAATCGGTTTTTAAAGCAGCAATCCTATATTATTTGGCAATCGACCACTTATTTACAAGGTGAAAGGAGGTCTGGCATGGAAGACTGTATTTTTTGCAAAATTGTGAAAGGTGAATTGCCATGTTTCAAGGTTTATGAAGATGAGCGGGTACTCGCCTTTGAGGATATTAACCCGATTTCAAAGGGCCACACATTGATTATTCCCAAGAATCACGCTGAAAATCTTTGGCAGATTTCACCCGATGATTTAACGGCGATTCATTTGGCATCCAAAAAGGTGGCGACGGCCATTAAGCAAGCGCTTAATCCGTTGGGGGTAGCGACTTTGCAGCTTAACGGCAAAGGCGTCAATCAGCTTGTCATGCATTATCATTTGCACCTGGTCCCGCGATCCGATGATGAGCCGGAGCTATCCATAACCGCCTGGGAACTTGAGCAGGGTGATATGGAGGCCATTAGAGCCACCGGTGAAAAAATAAGCGCTGCTTTGGTATAACGGCCTATCATCTAACCAAGCTTTCAAACAACCATTATAATGTGGTTTAATACTGGTGGATAGCATCACTGTGCCCCGAAGTTTAAGGAGGCGGTAAGCTTATTTTTATCTTCCACATACCATTTAACCCACAAACGCATTAAAGGGCATCATGGTTAAAGAAATCATTATACCCAAGGAAAAAGCCGTATTTTGGCTGGATACAAACGGCTGCTGGCACAACGTGCATGGTAAGTTTCAGCATAAAAAAATAATAGACTATTTTCATGCATCGATTCAGAAAGATCAAAATGGCTACTATCTGACGCAGTCCAATGGACAAATTATGGAAAAGGTCTATTTTCGCTACGAGGACACCGCTCTATTTGTGTTTGATGTTGAGATTACCAATGACAACGTGTTGCTGAACCTGAATACCCAAAAACAGATAAACTTAAACCCCACCAAACTGTTCACTCATAAAGATAGTTTATATATGCAGCTTGGCGATGATCGAATCAAATTTGTCGAACGCGCGTTGATGAAGATATCAAAAATTATGACCTCCTCAGACGATCAGTTTTTTATTACCATCCATCATCGCAAATATAAAATTGATGAAGCCTGAGCGAAGATATGGACATCACGGGTCCATATTCCGGCCGGCCCCAAACAGATGATTCCATGCCAAATTCAGGTCACCTTTTAAATTGATGGACGGACAATGTAAATGCAACCACGGGTAAAACGTCTACTGATCGGGTTTGCCAGTCTGCTGTTGCTTGTTATCGTCAGGCAATTTATCGGGGATGTGATGGAAGCATTTCCCTAAATCGGTGCTAAACAGCAAGGAGAGCTAATATTTTATGTGGGATTTTCTTGATCGGATACCGTATTCGATTCTGATCGTTGTGACCGTGCTGATGTTGCTGGCACCGTTTCGTCCCATGCCGCACGTGGTTGAAAAACTGGTGATGTTAAAAAACGGCACCTTGCATAAGCCGATGGATATATTTGACCTTTTTTATCACCTGCTTCCCTTGATCATTCTGATTATCAAATTCATCCGGGCTCAAAGGGGTTAAAACCAGATTTTTTTTGCAGGCAAACACTGAAATGCAGTCGCCCTTCAATTATAACGATGCTGTGGGAAATTCGGATTGATGACTAATTTGATTGCGATACCCTTGTGGCTGTTGCTTTTGTTGCTGGGCTTCAGCATTTGGGCGGTCCTTGATCGGATACTCATTCCAAGCACGCGCTGGTTCATTCGTCGACGGGTCAATCGACTGATCGATGACATCAGTACCCGCCTGGATATTAAGATCAAACCCCTCCAGCTTACCAAACGGCAAGTGCTCATCGATCGACTGGTCTATGACCCTAAAGTTATTGCCGCCATTCAGCGGTATGCTGAACACACTGATACGCCGCGAGATATCGTTCAAAGCCAGGTGTTTGGGTATGCCCGTGAAATCGTGCCTTCATTCAATGCGTATCTCTACTTTCGTTGCGGCTATTGGATTGCCAAGAGAATTGCCCGCCTGCTTTATCGGGTGCGCGTGGGTATTTTAGATGAAAACCAGTTTCAAGGGGTTGATCCGGATGCGACGGTGGTATTTGTTATGAATCACCGCAGCAACATGGATTATATTCTGGTGGCATTTCTGGCCGCGGAGCGCACAACCTTATCATATGCCGTCGGCGAGTGGGCCCGGATTTGGCCGCTACAAACATTGATTCGCGCAATGGGCGCATTTTTTGTACGCCGTAATTCAGGCAATCCTCTGTATCGAAAGGTCCTGGAACGCTATGTCCATATGGCGACCAAAGAGGGGGTGTGC
The DNA here is from genome assembly GCA_030066785.1 of Desulfobacterales bacterium. Taxonomy (GTDB): domain Bacteria; phylum Desulfobacterota; class Desulfobacteria; order Desulfobacterales; family JASJAZ01; genus JASJAZ01. The sequence goes on from JASJAZ010000040.1 coordinate 28,082, forward strand.
CAAGCTGTCTTTTTGGAAGGTGGTTTGAGCCGCGATGGTTGCTTACGGCCGCCCAAGCTTGGTTTCATTGATTACATGCTGCGGGGATTCAACCCGAATAGCGATCGGGATATTATCTTCATCCCCGTTGGTATCAATTATGATCGCGTGCTTGAAGACCGGAGTCTTTTACGGATGCTCGATCCTGAGGCTGAAAAACGGAGTGCCTGGTTTGCCATTCGAACCACTATCCGGTTTATTTGGCGCAGTGCGGTATTGATGGCTTTGAGCCGTTGGCAGCGCTTCGGGTATGCATCGGTTAACTTCGGAAAACCGGTTTCAGCCAAAGCATATTGTGCGCAACATAACGTCATCTTCAGCAACAGCGCGCGCAAGGAACGGTTTCCGGAAGTTGAAAAGCTCTGTTACCAGCTGTTGCAAGGCATTGCCACCGTTATCCCGGTCCTGCCGGTTTCTCTGCTGGCCAGCATTTTTTTGGATTTGCACAACTCTGCCCTTGATATTGTAGAGCTTGAAGCACGTGTGAACCACAATTTACAAAAACTGCATCAGCAGGGCGCACCGGTTTATGATACCCCTCGTAATTTGCGGGCGCACACCATTGCGCGGGCCTTGAATACCATGAAGATGCGCAGAATGGTTCAGGAAGCCAATGGCAAATACATGGCCCATCCGGATGCCCGCGATATCCTTTTCTATTATGCCAATGCCATCGGTCACTGGAAAGAGCGCCGCTCGGAGGCAACGCATTAATTTTCGGGCAAGAAAAGACGGGCGGCCTACCAGCGTGTGGTCGATCGTAAAATCAGACCAAAATACCGAAAGTTCACGGCACACTGCAGGCAAACCCCCCCAGGCGAAATGCGGGATACAAGCAACCGTCTGCCGATTCGTTGACAGAAGCGCCTTTCACTTTTATACTGCGGTGTATATGTTGACCCGGGTACGCTGTGTCCAAGGACACGGTTTAAATCTTTGCTATAAAAATCTGCCTGAACTTAGGTTGATTTTCACGGGCTATTAAATTTGTGGTCAGGCAGACGGCTAACGAATCTAACTTCGCGCTTAAACAGTTACAGTGACATCTTTAATTAACAAAACCTCAAAAACGCAAACACTTGTTAGCGCATGTATTTACCTGGTATTGGTTGTCACCGCGTCCGGGATTTTGATACGTCAGTTCGACCTCAATCCCGCTGTCAATGTTATGCGTCAACAAGACTCGCCTGGCCTGCAAAGTCCAGAGACACGCGCCTTTGAGGCCATCGTTCCGCTTGAAGGCCATTTGCTACCGATCACTCCCGCCGAGCAGTTTGGCCCGGATACCCTATCGGATAAGATAAATGGTAAAGCCGAATTGTACCTGTCGGCTCACTTCAAGAGCCTGAAAACCCAGCGTTTTAAAGGCTTAAACGACAGCTCCTGGTGGATTGAAATCTATATTTACGACATGGCCACCGGTGAAAATGCCTTTGCAGTTTACAGTTCGCAGATGCGCGATGATGCCCAGCCGATCGATGTGGGACAATATGCGTACCGTACCCCTAATGCGCTTTTTTGGGTTCACGGGCCCTATTATGTGGAGGCAATTGCCTCAGCCGTCTCCACAGATGCCGTAGATGCCATGGAGGCGGCCGCACAGGCTTTTGTCAAAAAAATACGTGTAAAAGCATCCCGGGTAACGCTTCAAACATTATTTCCGCCGGAAGGACTTGAACAAGATAGCATCAAAATGATTCCAGCCGATGTTTTTGGGTATGATCGGTTTGATAAGGTACTGATTGCTGATTACCAACAGGGTTCCCACACGGCCACTGCATTTCTTTCAAAGCGTGCGAACTCTGATGAGGCGGCTGCATTGGCCGATGGCTTTCATGCATTTTTGTTAAACTTCGGTGGTATCGCCCAGCCACCCATGGCGGAACTGCCGCATGCCAGGATCGTAGAGATTTTTGACACCTTTGACATTGTATTTAAGCGCGGGCGCTACCTGGCCGGCATCCATGAGGCCGCTGATTTAGACCACGCCCTGGCGTTAGCCCGAAAGCTTGATCAGCGATTGACGGAGGCAGGCGATGACAAATGACCCCAAACCTTCGGATCTCAATCGCCGCCAGTTTATTATTCGCTCAACCAAGGCGGGCGCCGCATTGGCCGCCACTTGGGCTGTAGGTTACGGACTTTATGATACCGTCGGTCCATCAAGCCAAGCGGTTAGACAAACCAGCGTCAGCCTGGCGGATTTTTCAGTCAGCGGCCAACAGCCGCGCATGTGTGTGGCGCGTGGTGCTGATCGTAAGAAAAGTCTAGCCTATGCCCTTAAGGCCGTTGGTGGACTGGAATCCTATATCAAATCCGGCGATCGGGTGTTGCTCAAAGTCAATGCGGCTTTTGCCACCCCACCGATGCTATCAGCAACCACCCATCCGATACTGGTTACGGAACTGTGCCGACGTTGCTTCCAGGCCGGCGCCGCTAATGTCATTGTCACCGACAATCCCATTAATGATCCGACCAGCTGTTTTACCTTGACCGGCATTGCCGAAGCCGCTCGCTCGGCGGGTGCGGAATTAATCGTACCTCGTCAGCAATCATTTCGTCCCATTACCGTGCCCAATGCCCGGCTGATTCGCGACTGGCCGCTTTTATATGAACCGTTTCGGCAGGTAAATAAGGTCATCGGCATCACCCCGGTCAAAGATCATCATCGCAGCGGTGCTTCCATGGTAATGAAGAATTGGTATGGCTTGCTGGGCGGGCGTCGCAACATTTTTCACCAAGAGGTTCACACCATCATTAAAGAATTAGCCATGATGGTACGTCCCACACTCGTCATTTTAGATGGAACGACGACGATGATGCGCAATGGCCCCACCGGCGGGTCCCTTTCGGATTTAAAATCAACTAACACCATGATTGTCAGCACGGATCAGGTTGCTGCCGACGCTTTTGGCGCCACCCTATTGGGAAAAAATCTATCTGATCTACCATTTATCGCCCAAGCTCAGGAAGCTGGTATCGGAACTGCTGATTACCAATCCTTAAATCCGCAAATGGTTGATATCAGTTAATTGGTTTTTAATGTTCACCTGTTAAATGAAGTTAGCGTGATCGTTCGTCTGAACACATAATCAAATTTGTATAATGGTGCACTGAACCCATGCGAATTATAACTGCCCGTCGCATCAGTCAGATCTTCTTTCTACTGCTATTTGTCTGGTTTTGCCTTGTTACCACCCTGGGCGATCGTTGGTGGCAGCTGCGTGGCTGGTCGGTGAACTGGCTCATCGAGTTGGATCCGCTGGTGGGTTTAGGAACGATTTTGACCACCCGAACGCTATACAAGGGGCTCGTATGGGGCCTGGTAACGATTTCATTAACCTTATTGTTAGGGCGGTTTTTTTGCGGATGGATTTGTCCATTTGGGACTATTCATCAATTTATCGGATATTTGGGCAAACGTTCCAGATCTGTGGCCCAGCGATTGTCCCTTAACCGATACCATCGCTGGCAGGCGATAAAATATTGGATCCTTATTTTCCTGCTGGCTTCGGCCAGCCTTGATTTGGTATTTGATTTGCTTTATTTGCCGCAGAATGCATCCAGGGTTTTTGCTGGTATCATCGCCCTGGTGCTGGTGATAAGCCTTATCATTGTATGGCGGCAGTCTTTTCGAGCGGTTATTTCTATTTTTGTCGCCGCGGGGGTGTGGATGGTCATTGGACTTGGGGGACAACCACCCAGTTTTTTTTCAGCCTCACTGCAGATTGGATTGCTCGATCCGTTGCCATTGCTGTATCGGTCTATTAATTTGGTCGTGTTACCTATAGTCGGAGGTGGCTTCAGAGAAATCTCACCCGCGCTGCGATATTATGACGGCATCGGATTGATCGGATTGATTTTCTTGCTGGCAGTGTTTTTAAATTTAAAAATACCCCGGTTTTATTGTCGCTTTATTTGTCCACTGGGGGCCTTATTGGGTGTTTTGAGCCGCTATGCCATCTGGCGCATCGGCAAGGCCGATGATGCCTGTCGCGACTGCCAGTTGTGTGAACAGCATTGCGACGGCGCCTGTGCGCCGACGAGCAAAGTCCGTTTCAGTGAATGCGTGTTGTGTTTCAACTGCATGGATTCATGTCGGCATGGATTAATTGGCTATCGGAGCGCACCATCGGCAGCCGGTGAGATAACCGGACCGGATGTCACCAAACGCGAATTCACGATTGCCTGTCTGAGCGGCCTAGCGGCAATACCTGCCATGCGCTTAAACGGGCATCTGGCGGCGAATTGGATACCAACCCTTATTCGACCGCCCGGGGCTCTGGCTGAAAAAGAGTTTCTGGCGCGATGTATTAAATGTGGGCAGTGTATGCGGATTTGTCCCACGAATATACTGCACCCGACTGGCTTGGCCAGCGGTATCGAGGGATTGTGGACCCCGGCGGCTAATTTTCGTATCGGTAGCAGTGGCTGCCAGCTGAAATGCATTGCCTGTGGCAATGTTTGTCCCACCGCAGCGATACGGCCCATCAGTTTGGATGAGCGTTTAGGCCAGAAACGCTTTGAACGTCATGGGCCGATTCGTATCGGTACCGCATTTGTCGATCGTGGTCGTTGTCTTCCCTGGGCCATGGACAAGCCGTGTATCGTGTGTCAGGAGAATTGCCCCGTAAGCCCCAAAGCGATTTTTACACGCGTATCCTTCAACACGGTGATCGACAGCCACATGTTGACAATCCGTTTCGCTGCAGCAGATCAGATTGAGTTTGATGGCACCCCTTTTCAAGATTGGCGGCTGGATACGGGCGATTACTTTTTGGCTGGGCCGGATACTCAAGATTATCAACGCTGGGCCATCCAACGCCACACGGCCAATCGGCTATGGATTCGGCCCAATTTGCAACAGGCGCGGCTGCCGGTCTCTGAAAATCAAGTGGCGATTCAAATCCGTTTACAGCGCCCCTTTGTGGAACCGAATCGATGTATCGGTTGCGGGGTATGTGAACATGAATGTCCGGTGCGTGGAAAACGGGCGATCCGGGTCACAGCGGAAAATGAATCACGGCATCGCGACCGTCAATTGTTGCTACAAAGTTAAAATAGGAACTTTGTCTGCGCCGATAACCCTTGATGCGTTTTGGCGCATGGATGATAAACTGGCAGGCTTAATTGATTGGCAATTTATATTAACGGAGGAAAGCACGATGAGCACAAAGAATTTAAAATACTCCCGGCGTCATTTTTTAAAAACCTTAGGGGCGGCTGGAGCGGCTTCTTTGACAACAGCTTTCGGATCCTCGGCGGCGGCTGATGAACTGATGGCCCAAGGCTCCGGCAAAACCGTGGCCATGCGACCTTTTGGCAAGACCGGCGTTAATGTTTCCATTTTATCGTTGGGTGGTATGTTTGATATTCCCTCCAACCAACTCATGTTGAAACAAGCTCTCCGCTGGGGCGTGACCTATTGGGATACAGCGCATTCATACGGGGGTGGGCGCAGTGAAAAAGGATTTGGGAAGTACTTTGCCAAAAATCCGCAAGATCGTAAAAAAATATTTTTGGTCACCAAATCCGGTGCTTGGACCCTCAATGGTATGTCGAAAGAATTGGACCAGTCTTTGCGGAGGATGCAGACGGATTATATTGATCTCTTTTTTGTCCACGGCATCAGCAGTATTAGCGAGATGGATGATGATGTCAAAAAGTGGGGCGAAAAAGCCAAGTCCAGCGGCAAGATTCGCTTTTTCGGTTTCAGCACCCACAGCAATATGGAAGCGTGCCTATTGGATGCGCCCAGCTTAGGATGGATTGACGGTATCATGATGACCTACAATTATCGTTTGATGCATACCGATCGTATGCGGGCCGCCGTGGATGCGTGTGCCGAGGCCGGCATTGGCCTGACGGCCATGAAGACGCAAGGTGGCGGATCCGTCAAAACGAGCACGGAAACGGAACTGCAGATCGCCGGTCGATTTGTGCGCAAAGGTTTCAGCGACGGGCAGGCTAAATTGAAAGCGGTTTGGGAAAATCCACAGATCGCCAGTATCTGTTCACAAATGCCCAATCTTAATTTATTAATGACCAATATCGGGGCGGCCGTCAACAAAACCCACCTATCAAAGGTTGACCAACGTCTGCTTAAGCAATATGCAGCGGAAACGTGCTCCGACTATTGTACCGGATGCACGCATATTTGCCAGCCTGCCGTTGCGGTGGATCTGCCGATCGGCGACGTGATGCGCTATCTGATGTATAGCCGCAGTTACGGCGATCGCGAGCGTGCCCGGCAGTGTTTCCAGCGCTTGCCCCACAGGGTCCGTCAAGGCCTGGCCACCGCTGATTTTACAGCGGCCGAGCAACAATGTCCGCAGCAGATGGCGATTGGGCGATTGATGCGCGAAGCGCTGCAGGAATTGGCCTGATTGATGGCGCTGGTACAATAATTGGTTTAAAAAGACGGTCTAAGTGTGGAATCTTTCACTGCGAGGTTCATTATGTCGGAAATAGTTGCTCATCCGGAAGATTACTTTAAACAGTTGTTACCGCCGCGCGATGATCTCATGCGGCAGCTTGAAGCCCAGGCAGAGCACGAAGATATACCCATCATTGGGCCGTTGGTGGGGCAATTGCTTTATGTGTTGGCCGTGGCCGTGCAAGCCCGCCGGATTTTAGAGTTGGGAACAGCCACGGGTTATTCAACAATTTTTTTAGCCCAAGCCTGTCGGAGGTTTGATGGCCAGGTCATCAGTCTGGAATTGGATTCCGATATGGCCGCCCAGGCACGGTCCAATTTGCAGCAAGCCGGCTTGAGACAATGGGTAAATGTTCGCGAAGGCGATGCCCTGGAGATTTTACCGCAACTGCAAACGTCTTTTGATTTTATTTTTATGGATATCGAAAAGGCGGATTACGCCAAGGCCTTGCCGCATTGTGGGCGCCTGCTGAAAACTGGGCGGATGCTGGTGGCGGATAATACGGGTTTTGCGGATGCCGATCGCTTTAATCGAAAAATCCATGCTGATTCTGATTGGAGCAGTGCCCACCTGTATGGATTTTGGCCGCAGCATTCCCCCAATTACGATGGATTGTGTATCGCCGTCAAAAGCTAGCCAATTTTAAGCATCTTATTTGGCCGAAGTACGTGCCTTTGAGAGGCACGCGGCGCTTCAATTCCACAGCTCACAAAAAATGAAGACTGCAACTGAAGCAGATTAGTTTAGGAAACTATTTGCCGAATGCCGGAATTACCCGAAGTCCAGACTGTGGTTGATGACCTGATAAAAGCCGGGCTTGTTGGTGTCCAAATCACAGGCGCACGGGTCGATTGGTCACGCAGCATCGATGGCATGACCGCCAAAACGTTTTGCCGACTGGTTACCGGACGAACCATTGCCAAGATTCACCGGCGGGCCAAGTTTATTATTTTAGATTTTGAAGATGGGTGGCAACTGTTGATCCACCTGCGCATGACCGGGCGTTTACACTTGTTGAGCTTAAAAACCAAACGAGACAAGCATGAACACGTGACCCTAGATTTGGATAATGGCCGGCAACTGCGGTTTCATGATACCCGCAAATTCGGCCGGTTTTATCTGCGGGAGAGCGCCCAAGACCTTCTGAACAAACTGGGGCCGGAGCCCTTGGCCGAATCATTTACCTCGCGGAAATTGGCAGCCATGCTGTGTACCCGCCATCGCCTTTTGAAACCCTTGCTGTTGGATCAGAATTTTCTGGCCGGGCTCGGCAACATTTATGTCGATGAGGCCTTATGGGACGCCCGCCTGCACCCATGCCAGCGGGCATCATCCCTTTCCAAAAAGGAAATTCAGCATTTATTCCGGGCGATTCGCAAAGTGCTGCGTCGGGGATTAAAAAATTTAGGCACTACCCTGGGTACCGGACAGACCACGTTTTATTCAATTGCCCGCAACCGCGGACGCAACCGCGATCAGCTAAACGTCTTCCGCCGGGATGGGCGCGCCTGCCCGCGTTGCAAAACAATTCTTGAGCGAATTATCGTTGGACAGCGCAGCACCCATCTTTGTCCGCAGTGTCAACAGTTACGCCCTGATACGTAAGGCCGGGCCTCCCTCTGCAGCCACATTTAATGCAGCTGGACGCCCGTTTGCGGCTCGAATGTTAGCTTTTGTCTTCTAGCAACATGTGATGGTTATGGTTAGCTGACCGTATCGTTTGGGTCGTAACCGGTTTGTCTGAGGCCGGCAGAAAGATGTAAAATGTGGTACCCTGTCCGACTTTGCTGTCGAAATGGATAATTCCATCGTGGTTGCGTATGATCCCATAAGCGGAAGCCAATCCTAAGCCTGTTCCGTGCCCAATTTCCTTGGTCGTAAAAAAAGGTTCAAATATCCGGTGACGTATCGCTTCACCAATACCAACGCCTGTATCCGCGATGGATATTTTCACATATCTTCCCGGTTTGGCCTCAAATGCGGCGGTGAATCTTCGATCAAGGTTAATATTGGCTGTTTGCAAAGACAATTCACCGCCGTTTGCCATGGCATGCCACGCATTCAAATATAGGTTAATCAATACCTGTTCAATTTGGCCCTTATCGACTTCCACGGTCCACAAGTCTTCCTGATACGTTTCCGTAATGGAAATTTCTTTCCGTGTACGGCCGAACATGTGCGCTGTTTCTTGGATCAGTTCATTGACATTGGTCGGTGTCACCACGTATTTGCCGCCTCGCGCATAACCCAGAAGTAATTTGGTGAGTCGTGCACCGCTTTTAACGCAGTTTTCAATATTTTTTAGCTTTTCATGCTGGGGCTTGTTCTGATCATATTCCAGCAGCATCAGTGAAACGTTGCCTTGAATGCCCATTAACAAATTATTGAAATCATGCGCAATGCCGCCGGCCAGTGTTCCGATTGCTTCAAGCCGCTGTGATTGCTGAAGTTGTTCTTCCAGTTTTTTGCGGTCCGCGACAGCGCGTATACGGTCGGTCACATCCCGCCCGATTCCCCTGAAACCGATCGCTTGCTGATTGCCATCATGCATTAGTGAAATCGATATCTCCAAACTACGCTCCTGGTTATCTTTGCGAATAACCTTAAATTCAGTAACGTCACGGGGTTTTCCGGTTCGGTAGACGTCGTTGAAGGTTTGATATATTTTTTGGGCTGATCGGGGGTCAGAATAGTCACGGTTATTCATGCCCACTAATTCTTCACGCGTCCAGCCGAGAATTTTAGCCGAGGCCTTGTTGACAAATGTGAAATTACCGGACAGGTCGGTTTCAAAATAACCCTCTTCGATGTTTTCCAGAATATTGCGGTATTTCTCCTCTTTTTCTCTCAGGGCAGATTCTGTTGCCTGGCGCTGTTCGATTTCCTTTAACAGCTTTGCATTGGCCGCGGTGAGATCCTCAGTTCGCTGCTCGACCAATTCCTCCAAGCGCTCGCGGTGATTGTGCATCATCTCCTCGGCCTGCTTGCGTGTTGATATATCGCGCATGGAGCCGATGATTTTATACTGCTGGTTCTGATCATCAACTACCAACACCGAGTTTAGCGCAAAATAAACCTGCCTGCCATCAGCCTCTAGCAGGACCTCGTAATCTGAGACTTTTCCATCCGCCATTATTTTAGCGATAAAGCGTTCGCGAGCGCTCGGTTCAACATAAAAATCATTAATATTCTTTCCAATAAATTCATCGCGCCGGAAACCGGTAATTTTTTCAACCGAGGGACTGATTTCCAGGACTTTACCCTCAAGGGTGACTTCGTAATAGATGTCTTGAATATTTTCGAATATGCCTTGATATTTTTTACGGCTTTTACGGATGGCGGTTTTCATTCGAATAAAGGCTTCCGCTGTTTCCTGGATTTCTTTGTATTGTGAGGTAATTTTAAAACGGGCATCAAGCTGATCGTTTTTAACTGCCCGGGCCTCCTTTTCAAGATTACTGATGGGCCGAATAATGCTGCGGGATAAAAAAAGTCCCAGTATCGTTGCAAAAACAGAAATGGCCAGCGTGACCAGAATGTTATGGCGACGATTTTGTTTAAGCGCCCCTAAATAGTCGTCTTCCGGTAAATGTACGCCGATGATCCAAGGCCATTGTTTGGTAGCAAAAGGGATGAGCATCGAGCGATGGTAGCGACCGTCATGCTCAAATCGCGCATAAGCGGGACGTTCCATTATAAAACGGTCGTTGCTACCAAATTTTAATTGCGCGGCCAGAAAGGTTTTACGACATAAAATATCATCTAATTCTTGAATCTTAACCAAGCGGAAACCGTTTTGCGTTGAATCACTTTGAATTCGAATTTTTTTGAGATCCGGGAATGCAATAACATCGCCATTGCGATTAAACATAAACGCACGCCCATTTTTGCCGATATTCAGGCTGGCAATAAAAGAAGAGAGCTGATCGATTTCCAAGTCGACCCCGACGATGCCTTCCAGATCGCCTGATTGGCCATATATCGGTCCCGCGATGGTAATACCCGGTTTTTGGGAGGTGTAAAAAATATATGGATCTGTCCAGACAATCTGTTTTTCAGCCCGCGCCTTTTTATACCATGGGCGTATACGGGGATCATAGGCATCTGCGGGGTCAGTTTCATCCGCCACCGCTTTTAGGTTCTGGTTGCGCCATATAAGGCGGGTTTTTCGGATGCCATCATGATGGGTAATAATTTTGGTGCGATAACCTTTGGGCGTACGTTCGGCATTGCGGCTAACATAGAAAAAGTCGCCGTTTGGGCGGCCCAGGTAAATTCCGGCAAAATGTGGGTAAATGGCCAACTGATCGTAAAAATAGCGTTCCAACAGGTGCAAACGGTTTTGGCTCGCACTAACGACATTGGCCCCAATGAGTCTGCGCGTCAGAACAGCGGCGCCATGGGCATGGGCCAGGTGATTACTAGATTGCTCGATGACCAAATCGGCAATGTTTTGCATAATATCATGGGCATGCTGATTTAATACTTTTTCAGAAGATACGTATAAGGAGGTAGTGGTGATGCCGTAAGTTCCCCAAATTACGATAAGAAAACCAAGAATTAATGCCCAACGAATTGAGACCTTCATAGTCGCTCCCGGTACCGACAGTTTGCAGGATAGTTGCGTGAATAGATCAAACGATGTGCTGTCATCGAATCACAGATAATGGTCACAGTCCATTTCCCTGCGAGGTTCGTAAATTTGACTACCTAGGACCGCGTCAATTGTCAAGGGAGCAGGCGCTTTCCACCCGCACCCTATAATTTGCGGTCTCAGACCGCAGTTATAAAAATGTTAATCCTGGTAAGCGAGAACCAGGCGGTGTTTCAAAATGCATTAAACCATGCTAAAAGGCTGGTGCATTAAATTCTCAC